>NZ_AJQE01000346.1 GCF_000261685.1 Bradyrhizobium genomosp. I (2014)
ATCCGCGTGATCGACAGGATCGGACCGCTGCTGACCAAGCGCCAGGGCATGATCATCGTCCGCGGCCATACCGACAACCGGCCGTATCGTTCGGAAACCTACGACAACTGGCGGCTGTCGACCGCTCGTGCGCAGATGGCCTACTACATGCTGGTTCGCTCCGGCGTCGATGCGCGGCGGATCGAGCATGTCGAAGGCTACGCCGACCGGCGACCGAAGCTTCCGAACGATCCGGCAGCCGCACAGAACCGCCGGATCGAGATCCTGATCCGGGAGAAGCGCCCTTGATCAGGCTGCTGCGCCGCGCCGCCTTGCTGCTGCTGCCGTTCACGGCGGCGAACGCGCTTGCCCAACCTGCGCCCCTGTCCGGCGAACCCTATGAGCTCGTCCGTGCGCTACAGGCGGTGCAGGACGGCATCGCCAGCGGCGACACCGCCGCGCATGGCAGTCACATCGCGCTGATCCGGCAGATCGGCGAGAAGTTTCTCGCTGCCGATCCCGCCGTGTGGAGCAATCCGCAGAACGGCCAGGCCGTGGTCATCTACCTGCTCAGCGGCGGAGCGCCGCAGATCGTCCGCAAGCTGCCGCGCGACAGGATGAACGTGGACGAGCGGCTGCTCAATGGTGCGCTCGCCTATGTCGAGGGTCGTCAGGACGAGGCGCGGGAGCTGCTCAAGGACGTCAGGCCGCGGACTATTCCCTCGGGCCTGGGCGGACAGGTCGCGCTGGTCCAGGGCGCGCTGTTCGCGCGTGCAGAGGCATCGCTCGCGATCGAGCGTCTGGACGACGCGCGCCTGCTGTTGCCCGGCACGCTCGTCGAAGAGGCGGCGCTGCGGCGCGAGATCCTGCTGGTGGGGCAGGCGGAGGATTTCGAGAAGTTCGAGTTTCTGACGCTGGCCTATATCCGCCATTACGGGAACTCGATCTATCGCGGCGATTTCTGGCAGCGCTTCTCCGCGGGGCTGACGCAATCGAGCCTGGCGCTCGACGAGCGCCGCTTTGCGCGGATCACGGCCCTGCTGGAGCAGGTCGATCATGCCAGCCGCCTCAAGCTGTATCTCGTGATCGCGCGCGCCGCGATGGTGCGCGGGCGGCTGACCGTGACCCGGCTTGCCGGCGAGCGGGCGCTGACGCTCAGCGCCGACGCCTCGGCGGATCGCGAGCGGGCCCATTTCTTTCGCGGCGCCTCGCGGGCGCTCACCGACGAATATGACGGCGGTCTCGCCGAGCTGAAGGCGCTCGACCGGTCGAAGCTGCCCGAGCGCGACGTCCCTCTCCTGAATGCCACGGTGCAGCTCGCGCTCGACGTCCGCAAGCCGTTCGCGGGCGGACCCGCCGCAGCAGCCGACAAGCCTCCGGCAACGCCGGCGCGACTCGATCTGGCGTCGTCGGCCGTGACGCTCGCGCGCGCGCAGAAGCAGCTCGGCGAACTCGAACTCCTCACCAGGGACCGCCGTCCATGACTAAGCTCAGTGGAACTTCCGGACAGCTCTTCTCGGGTCTCGCCGAGAGTCTCAACATGCGCGGGACGTCGCGTTCCGCAAGGAGCGCCGGGACCAAATCGCAGGCAAATTCGTCGTTCAACGATCTGCTCCGCACCGTCTCGAGCCTCGCGAAGCAGGCGCTGAGCGATGATGGCAGCGATACGACCGCCAAGACCGGAACGCTGCGCACGCGTCTGGCGCACCCGACCGAAGAGAAAAAGGGCGCGACGGTGCGCGAACGCATCGCGGCGTCCGAGGGACCAGAGTCCACGGAGGAGTCCTCCGACGAGACGGCCGACCGGTCGTCGGAGACGCCACGTCCGGTGGATCATGCCGCCGGGTCAGACGTCCAGGGGCCATCGGGCATCGCTGTGGTGGTCGGGCAGGAGATCGCTGCCGCGCCCGCCGTGAAGACGCAGATGCAATTGCAGTCCGCCGACAAGGACGCGCTGGCGCGCGACGGGCGGTCCTCCACGGCGAAGCGCGAGGCTCCCGCCGCGGGCGCGGCAAAGCCGGCGACGGCCGACACCGCCCCGTCCAGTGTTGCTCCCACCGCCGCGCGCCTGCAGGCTGCGGCTTCGCAAGCGACGGCGCTGCAGCCGGCATCGACGCAAGGCGGGGAGGCTTCGAGTGCAATGCCCGCGTCAGCGGGCTTCGAGGCGGTCACGGCCACTGTCGAGCGCGCTGCCAAGGCCTCGGCGCGTGCTGCGCTGCCCGAGACGACCAAGGTCACCGTGGTCCAGCAGGAGACCCATCTGCCGCCGGCGCAGTTCAACGCCCCGCAACAGGTCGCCAATGCGGTCGTCGCCGAGCTGAAGGAGTCCTCGGCACCGTCGGCGGCATCGCCGGATCTTGCAGCTTCCCGGACCAACGCGCCGGATCAGCCGCTCAAGATCCTGACCGTCAATCTCGAACCGCCCGCGCTCGGCAACGTCACCGTGCGCCTGCGGCTCGTCGGCACCGAAGTGTCCGTCCAGCTTGCGGCCGAGCGAAGGGACACGAGCCAAATGCTCGACCAGCAGCGCGACCAGATCCGCGATCTCGTGCAGTCGGCCGGCTATGTCGCCGACGTCGCGCCCGTCCGGCACGGCTCGCTGGACGGATTCCAGAGCGGCTCCGGCCAATCGCAACCGCAGCTCCCGGGCCAGCACCAGCCCTCGTCGCAGTCGCAAGGAGCGTTCGGCGGCCCCGGCACCTCGTCGGGACAGTCAGACGGCGGCGCCAGACAGGCCCGGCAGGAGCGCCAGTCCAACCAGGAGACACGTCATGACCAGGACCTGGGCCAGCAGAACCGCCGCGGCCCTGTTTATCTGTAACGCTGGCGTCGCGACGGCGGCGACCGACGACGCTCGCCCCTGCGAGCGCGAGATGGCGCGCGCGGCCCGGCAGCACGGGATTCCGCTCGGCATTCTCTATGCGGTCGGCCTCACCGAGACCGGTCGGCGCGGCGCGCTCCATCCCTACGCCCTCGGTGCCGACGGCCAGACCGTGTTCGCCAGGAACATGGATGACGCAATCGCGAACTTCGAGATGATGCGCAGCAAGGGGATCAAGTTGATCGACCTCGGTTGCATGCAGGTCAACCACTACTACCACGGCGACAAGTTCGCTTCGGTGCGGGCGATGTTCGATCCCGCCAGGAACGTCGACTATGCCGCGCGCTTCCTCAAGGAGCTGAAGCAGCGCGAAGGCAGCTGGACCATGGCAGTCGCCCGCTACAATGCAGGCCCCAACAACCAGCCGGCGCAGAAGCGCTACGTCTGTCACATCGTCGCTCATCTCGTCTCGAGCGGCTTCGGCGCGTGGACCGACCAGGCGCGCTCGTTCTGTCAGCCGAAAACGACCTGACAACATGAAGTTGTGCATCGCCTCCAATCATCAGCCCCGCGCAAGCAAGATCCCCCATTGTAGCTGCAACCTATCAAAGGAGCCCAATTCATGAGCCTGTATGGTGTTATGCGCACCGGTGTTTCCGGTATGTCTGCGCAGTCCAACAAGCTGTCGACGGTCTCGGACAACATCGCCAACGTCAACACGACCGGCTACAAGCGGGCTTCCACGGAGTTCTCCTCGCTGATCCTGAAGAGCGGCTCCGGCAATTACGATTCCGGCGCCGTCGAGACCACGGTCCGCTACGCCATCACCGATCCCGGACATACGCAGTTCACCACCTCGAGCACGGACCTCGCCGTTCAGGGCAATGGCTTCTTCGTGGTGTCGAACGCAAACAACACGCAGCAGTATCTGACGCGCGCCGGCTCCTTCGTGCCGGACGCCCAGGGCAATCTGGTCAATGCGGCCGGCTACTATCTTCTGGGACAGCCTGGTCTGGTGACCAACTTCTCGCAGAACAGCCTGTCCGGCATGCAGATCGTCAACATCGCCCAGGTTCCGCAGGTGCCCGTACCGTCGACGGCGGGAACGCTCACGACCGGCAACCTGGATCCGACAGCCGCCGTCATCGCCGGTCCGCCCGGCCCGGCGTCATATTCCTCGAAGAGCTCGATCGTGGCCTACAACAATATCGGCCAGGCCGTGACGCTCGACGTCTACATGTCCCACACGGCGACGGCTGCCGGCTCGGACACCTGGCAGATCGAGGTCTATGACTCCGCGACGGGCACCTCGCTCGGCGCCGCCACCACCTTCACCTTCGACACCACGGCGGCCGGCAAAGGCGCGCTGGCCGGGGCGAGCCCGACCGGTCTCACCGTGACCGTCCCCGGCGGTGCGGCGCTGACCATGGATCTGTCGAACATGACGCAGGTCGGAACCGACTTCAGCTTCAAGGCCACCGTCAATGGCAGCGTTCCCGCGGCCATCGACAAGGTCGACGTCGACGATGCGGGGCACGTGACGGCGATTCTGAAGAACGGGCAGCAACTGACGCTCTACACGATCATGCTCGCCGACGTCGCGAGCCCCGACAATCTGACGCCGGAGCCGGGCAACGTCTATTCGACCAACCAGAATTCCGGTAATGCGCAGGCTGGAAATGCCGGCACCGGCGGGCTCGGCACGATCCAGTCCGGCGCCCTGGAAGACTCCAACGTCGACCTTGCGGACGAGCTCACCGGAATGATCGAGGCTCAGCGCGGCTTCACCGCCAACTCGAAATCGTTCCAGACCGGTTCCGACCTGCTCGACGTCGTCGTCAACTTGAAGCGCTGAATTCTTCAGCGCCCATTCCGGGCAAGTGCAAACCATGTCCCTCACCGCCGCTCTCGACTCCGCTCGCGCTTCGCTCATGGCGTCGGGCATTCAGTCCTCGACGATCTCGCGCAACATCGCCGGTGCCAGCGCTGCCGGCTATTCGCGCAAGATCGCCGTGCTCGACAATCTGCCAAATGCCGGTGTCTATGTCGCGGCGATCCAGCGCGCCGCGAGCGGCGGCCTGTTCACCAACGTCCTGACCGCGACCTCGGCGTCCGTCAAGCAGAGCGTAATCTATGACGGCCTCCAGAAGATCGCGGCCGCGACGGTGGACGATCCCGAGCTCGATCAGTCTCCGACGGCGCAGCTCAATGCGCTGAAGCAGGCGCTGCAGAAATATGCCAACGCCCCGGACAACACCACGCTGGCGCAGGCGGCCGTCACGTCCGCCAAGGACATGGCCACCGCGCTCAACCAGGCGACCCGGACCGTGCAATCGGTCCGCGAGGGCGCCGATGCCGACATGAAAACGTCGGTTCAGAACATCAACCAGTTGCTTTCCCAGTTCGAGACGGTGAACACCGCGATCGTGAAGGGAACGATCTCCGGCGACGACATCACCGACTACCTCGACCAGCGCGACAACATCGTCTCGAAGCTGTCGCAGGAGGTCGGCGTCTCGATGTCGATCCGCCCCAACGGCGACGCGGCGCTCTACACCGACAGCGGCGTCGTGCTGTTCGACAAGACGGCGCGGACGGTGAGCTTTGCGCCGACGAATGTCTACACCGCCGGCACCACGGGCAATGCCGTGTACATCGACGGCGTTCCCGTGACCGGCGCCAATTCGGTCATGCCGCTGAAGTCGGGCAGGCTCGCGGGCCTCGCCCAGCTGCGTGACCAGGACACCGTCACCTATCAGAGCCAGCTCGACGAAATCGCACGCGGCCTGATCAATACCTTCAGGGAAAGCGATCAAACGGCCGCGGCGCTGCCCGACGTCCCCGGTCTCTTCACCTATCCCGGCGCGCCGGCGATGCCGGCGAGCGCAACCGTCTCGGTGGGCCTTGCCGGCACGATCTCGGTCGCCGCATCGGTCGATCCGGCCCAGGGCGGCAACCCGGATCTGCTGCGCGACGGCGCGATCAGCGGCAACCCCGCCTATCAGTACAACACCGCCGGCAACGGCGGCTATTCGACCCGGCTGCAGCAGCTCATCGCCGACATGGATGCGTCGCAGCCGTTCGATGCAACCACGCAAGGCAAGCCGAACGGCAGCTTGATCGACTTCGCATCGTCCTCGACGAGCTGGATCGAGAACCAGCGCAAGACCGCCAACGACAACTCCGAGTACCAGAGCACGCTGCTCAACCGCAGCATTACGGCCTTGTCGAACGTCAACGGCGTCAACATGGACGACGAGATGGCGTTGATGCTCCAGGTCGAACGCACCTATTCGGCATCGTCAAAGATCATCTCGACCGTCGACGAAATGCTGCAGAGCCTGCTGGCTGCCGTGGGGAACTGAGCCATGATGAGCGCGAACTACATCTCGACCCTGATGCTGTCCTCGTCGTTGAGGTCCTCGATTACGAACAACCAGGCTGCGCTGAGCAAGGCGTCGACGGAGGCGACCACCGGCCGCTTCTACGACGTCGGCCTCGAGCTTGGTGCCACGACGGGAAGCGACCTCACGCTGCGGGCTGACTTCAGCTTCGCCGATCAGCTCGTCGATACCAACGGGCTCGTCTCGGGACGCCTGGACGTGACGCAGAACCGGATCACTCAGCTCAGCAAGACCGCAACGGACTTCCTCAAGGACCTGATCGCGGCCCGCAGCACCGACGGCGGCGGGCGGGTCATCCTGCCGCCTGCGGCCTCCAATCTCCAGGATCTGATCGGCGCGCTGAACGTCTCCTATAACGGCTCGTATCTGTTCTCGGGCATCAACACGCAGAACGCGCCCATCACGGCTTACACCGCGGGCTCGGCCAGCAAGAACCAGGTCGATGCCGATTTTCTCGCGAGCTTCGGCTTCTCGCAATCCTCGCCCGGCGTGGGCAGCATTACGCCGGCCCAGATGCAGACCTTCCTCGACACCACCTTCGATGCCGAGTTCGCGAGCCCGGCCTGGAACACCAACTGGTCATCGGCCACCGACCAGACCATGCAAAGCCGCATCTCCACGACCGAGATCGCCGATACGTCGGTCAGCGCCAATCAGATCGGCTTCCGCAGGCTCGCCGAGGCCTACACCATGATGGCGGATCTCGGGAATGTAGACCTGAGCCAGGAGACGTTCCAGGTCGTCGTGGACAAGGCCATCGGGCTCGTCGGTAACGCCATCAACGACCTTGCCGCCCTCGGCGGCGGCGTCGGCACGGTCCAGCAGCGGGTCACCACCGCAACCGCCAAGCTCAAGACGCAGCAGGACATTCTGAACAATCAGATCGTCGGCATGGAGAAGGTCGATCCGACCGAGGCCTCGGTCCGGGTCAACACGCTGCAGACCCAGATCCAGACGGCGCTGGCGCTCACCTCGCAGCTCCAGAAGATCAGCCTCATCAACTATCTCTGAGCCAGGCTGCCCTGTAAGGCTCGTAACCTCTTGTCTAGTCGTTCGGTCTCCTGCGCAGAGTGATGCTGATGACGTTTGAAGCCTATGAAGCGGTCGTTGACGAAAGTGGCTCCGAGGCGCGAAGCCGCGAGCGGCAGGCGCTCAGCCTCGGCATCGACCGGCTCGAGCGGATCCAGAAGGGTCGCTTCAACATCGAGGATCTGGTCGAGAGCCTGCTCTATGTGCGGCGGTTGTGGACGATCTTCATCGAGGATCTCGCCCACCCGGAAAACGGTCTCCCTGACAAGCTGCGCGCCGACATCATCTCGATCGGCCTGTGGGTCGTCAAGGAAGCCGACCGTCTCCGCGAGCAGCGGTCGAACGACGTGGTGCAGCTCATCGAAATCAACCGCCTGATCCGAGACGCGCTTTAATGAAGATCTCCTTGCGGGCGGGCGAACGGATCTACATCAACGGCGCGGTGCTTCGCGTGGACCGCAAGGTCTCCGTCGAGCTCGTCAACGACGTGATGTTCCTGCTCGAGGGGCAGGTCATGCAGGCGTCCGACGCCACCACGGCGCTGCGGCAGCTCTATTTCATCGTCCAGCTCATGCTGATGAACCCGACCGACGTTCGCGACGCTGCGGCGCTCTACGCGCAGCATCATGCGGCCCTCCGTGCCGTGTGCGAGAACCGCGAGATGCTGGATGGACTCGGCGCGGTCGACGAGCTGGTCGGGTCGACCCGCTACTTCGAGGCGCTCAAGCGGATTCGGGCCCTGTTCCCGGTAGAGCAGGCCATCCTGGCCGGCGCCGCCACCGTTTCCCCATTCGAGGCTGCCTGACAGCGGAGAGGCCAGATGAACGTCAACAGCGCGACCGATACGACCGGCACGTCCAGTTCTTACGGCACCACCTCGCCGACCTCGAGCAACAGCGTGGACTACAACACGTTTCTTCAGCTTCTCGTCGCCGAGATGAAGAATCAGGATCCGACCAATCCGATGGACACCTCGCAATATATGAGCCAGTTCGCCCAGCTCTCGACGGTCGAGCAGGCGATGCAGACGAATTCGAAGCTGGACGCGCTGCTGTCTTCGCAGTCCTTGTCGCAGGCCAACGGGCTGATCGGCAAGACAGTCAGCTTCACCGACTCGACCGGCGCCAGTTTCAGCGGCAAGGTCGTCTCGGTCTCCATCAACAGCGACGGGTCCATCGCGACCCTCGAGGACGGCACGAAGGTCGCCGTCGGGCCCGGGCTCACGATCAGCCAGTCATGAACGAGCGGGACGCCCTCGATATCGTTCAGGCGGCGATCTGGACCATCATCGTCGCCTCCGGGCCTGCGGTCGGCGCCGCGATGCTGGTCGGCACCGTCATCGCGCTGATCCAGGCCCTGACCCAGATCCAGGAGGTGACGCTGACCTTCGTTCCGAAGATCATCGTCATTCTCCTGGTCGTTGCCGTCTCCGGCTCCTTCATCGGCGCGCATCTGTCGACCTTCACCGAGATGGTCTATTCGCGGATCGAGCACGGCTTCTGATCCGGACAGCCCACGGCACCACCCTCGCGTAAGCTTTGCGCGGCAGATTGCGAACTGGACCCTTCTGCCGGTGACCCATGGCCGATACGTTAGCTGCCAGCCTGCCCAGCCCGCGCCGCCTCGGAGCGGACGCCTTCTTCGCGGGTGGCATCGTGACCATGCTCACGATCCTGTTCCTGCCGATTCCTCCGATCCTGATCGATCTCGGCCTCGCGTTCTCGATCGCGCTATCGGCGCTGATCCTGATGGTCGCGCTGTGGATTCAGCGGCCGCTCGACTTCTCGGCCTTTCCGACCGTGCTGCTGATCGCGACCATCCTGCGCCTCGCGCTCAACATCGCGACGACGCGCCTGATCCTGTCGCGGGGCGGGGAGGGCGAACAGGCCGCAGGCCACGTCGTTGCCGGCTTCTCGAAGTTCGTCATGGGCGGCGATTTCGTCATCGGCCTGATCATCTTCGCGATCCTGGTCACGGTGAATTTCGTCGTGATCACCAAGGGGGCGACGCGTATCGCCGAAGTCGGCGCCCGTTTCACCCTGGACGCCATTCCCGGCAAGCAGATGGCGATCGACGCGGACCTGTCCGCAGGCCTGATCGACGACAAGGAAGCCCAGCGCCGGCGGCGCGAGCTCGAGGAGGAGAGCGCGTTCTTCGGCGCCATGGACGGCGCCTCGAAGTTCGTCCGGGGCGACGCCATTGCCGGTCTCATCATTACCGCGATCAACATCTTCGGCGGCATCGTCATCGGCGTCACCCATCACGGATTGACGCTCTCCCGCGCCGCCGACGTCTACACCAAGCTTTCCGTTGGCGACGGTCTGGTGTCGCAGATGCCGGCTCTGATCGTGTCGCTGTCGGCGGGCCTGCTGGTCTCCAAGGGCGGCACCAGGGGCTCGGCGGAGCAGGCGGTGCTGCGGCAACTCGGCGGCTATCCGCGCGCGGTGTCGGCTGCCGCGTTGATGATGTTCGTGCTCGCCCTGATGCCGGGGTTGCCGATGGCGCCGTTCGTGCTGCTTGGGGGCGTCATGGCCTTCGTCGGCTATTCGCTGCCGAAGCGGCAGGCCGCGCTGAAGCAGAAGGAGGACGCGCGCAGGGCCGACGAGCGCGCCCAGGCCGACGCCAAGGAATCCGTCAAGGAGCAGCTCAAGACCGCCGAGATCGAGCTGGCGCTCGGCGGTCATCTTTCGGTCCATCTTCTGGGCTCGCGCACCGAGCTCGGCCATCGCGTCGCCAAGATCCGCAAGAAGTTCGCCAAGCAGTACGGATTCGTCATTCCCGAGATCAAGCTCACCGACAATCTGTCGATCGATCCCAAGAGCTACCAGATCCGGATCCACGACACCCGCGTTGCCCATGGCGAGCTCAGGCTCGGCGAGGTGCTGGTGCTGGTCGACAAGGACGGCAAGCCCGACGTGCCGGGCGACGAGGTGATCGAACCGGCCTTCGGGATGAAGGCGCTGTGGGTGACGGAAGCCTTCACCGACGAAGTCAAGCGGCAGGGCTGCAAGCCGGTCGACAACCTGTCGGTGTTGCTCACCCATTTGAGCGAAGTGATCAGGGCGAACCTCGCCCAGCTCCTGTCCTACAAGGACATGCGCGGGCTGCTCGACCGGCTCGATCCCGAATACAAGCGCCTGGTCGAGGATCTCTGTCCCTCGCAGATCTCCTATTCGGGCCTGCTGGCGATCCTGAAGATCCTGCTGGCCGAGCGAGTCTCCATTCGTAATCTTCACCTGATCCTCGAGGCGATCGCCGAGATCGCGCCCCACGTGAGGCGCTCCGAGCAGGTCGCCGAGCACGTGCGGACGCGGCTCGCCCAGCAGATCTGCGGCGATCTCTCCGACAATGGCGTCCTCAACGTGGTCCGTCTCGGCAACCGTTGGGACCTTGCGTTCCACCAGAGCCTGAAGCGCGACGCCAAGGGCGACGTCGTCGAGTTCGACGCCGATCCGCGCCTGATCGAGCAGTTCGCGACCGAAGCCAGCGCCGCGATCCGCAAGTTCACCGAGAACGGCACCAGCGTGGTCCTGGCGGTGACCCCCGAGGCCCGTCCCTATGTCCGGATGATCCTGGAGCGGGTGTTCCCGACCCTGCCGATCCTGTCGCATGTCGAAGTCGCGCGCAGCGCCGAGATCAGGGCGCTCGGAGCCGTATCGTGATCAGCGGCCTCGCCGACAGCGTATTGGTGACGTTCATCGTGTTCTGCCGCATCGGCGCCTGCCTGATGCTGGTGCCCGGCTATTCCAGCGTCAACGTTCCACCCCAGGTGCGCCTGTTCGTCGCGCTGGTCACGACATTCGCGCTGACGCCGATCCTGATCGCGGTCCTGAAACCGCTGACGGACAACGCGGCGCCGCTGTCGCTGGCGCTCCTGATCTGCTCGGAGCTCGTGGTCGGCTGCGTCATCGGGCTCGGCGGGCGGGTGTTCTTCCTCGCGCTCCAGACCATGGCGACCATGATGGCGAGTGCGATCGGGCTGAGCAACATTCCGGGGACGCCGGTCGGGGACACCGATCCCGCGCCGGCCCTGGTGCCGCTGATCATGGCGGCCGTCACCACGCTGTTCTTCATGACCGACCAGCACTGGCAGGTGCTGCGCGGGCTGATGAACTCCTACGACGTCTGGCATCCCGGCGACAGACTCGGCGGCGGCATGGCGCTCGACCAGCTCGTCGGCCGCCTGTCGGAAGCGTTCGTGCTGACGCTGCGGATCGCGAGCCCGTTCATCGTCTATTCCGTCATCGTCAACCTGGCGGTCGGTCTGATCAACAAGCTGACGCCGGCGATCCCCGTCTATTTCATCTCGGTGCCCTTCGTGCTGTTCGGCGGCTTTCTGCTGTTCTACCTCACCAGCGACGAACTGCTGACGCAATTCATGCTCGGCGTCTCATCCTGGCTGGCGGAGTGAGCGGTCATGGCGTCGCGCGCGGACAAGCTCGGCCGGATGGTCTCGCTGGTGAAGCTCCAGCTTCGGCTGTCCGAATGGCAGCTCGCGCAACTGCGGCAGCAGGAGCGCAGCCTGCAGGACGAGCAGGAATGGCTGGTCGGAGCCCTGAACGATGGCAGGCCGCCCGCGGGATCGTCCAGCGATTCGATCGCGCGGCGCTTGAGCAGGACGAGCATCGGCGCGCGCGCGGTGCGGGCGCAGGCTGCTCAGCAGATCGACCAGGTTCGCGCGGAAAGCCGCCGCGTGAAGCAGCTCGAGGAGGTCGCGAAGACGGCGCTCGCCAACAAGCTGCGTGAGGCGGAGAAGCGCTCGCTCGAGGAGCTGATGGGAACAAGCCCTGCCGTGCGCGTGTGGATGCCACGGCCAGTCAACCGGAACAAGCCATGATCGTGACAGCAACACCCGACCTCGTTCTCGACGTCCTCGAAGCCGCCGATCCCGTGACGCAGCGCGCGGCCACGGCAAAGCTCGACGCGTTGAAATCCTCCGATGCCGACTTCGCCGCCACGATGGACGCGGAGATCGGCAAGGCCGCGGCGGTTGCCGAGCAATCCGCAACGAAGGTTTCGGAAGCGCAGTCGGGTGCAGCGGACGGAGCGCCGGTGCAGATGATCAAGGCGCCGGCATCCGGCGAGGTTTACCGGAAATTCGAAGCCTTCGTCCTCCAGACCTTCGTCGAGACGATGTTGCCGAAGGAATCGGAGGAGGTCTTCGGCAAGGGCACGGCCGGCGGCGTCTGGAAGTCGATGCTTGCAGAGCAGCTCGGCAACCAGCTGGCGAAGGGCAAGGGCATTGGCATCGCCAGGCAGCTCGCCGCCGCACATCCGGCCGGACCGGACGCTGCGGGGAAGGCCGGATGACGATCCGCGAACGGGTGACAGAACTTGAGGGGTGAATTTCCTATGCAGGCACAAGAAGGCACGGCGGCCATGGCGATGGACCAGGCGGTCGCGGATACCGAGGTGACGACGACGGAAGCGGCAGCGGGCGATGCTCTGCTGCCCGTGCTGCTGCCGATCGTGGGCAGCGAGATGGTGGTCGGCGGCATGGATGCGGCGAAGTCGGACGATGTGCGCGGCCTGCTCGCCGCAATCCGCCGGCTCGCGAGCGTCGTCGAGGAGGAGACGGTCGCGCTCACGACGGGTCAGAAGATCGATTTCGACGACTTCAGCGCGCGGAAGAGCCGGAGCATGCTCGAATTCGTCCGTCTGATGCGGGTGCGGATGCATCTCGGCGGCGAAGTCGAGATCACCGAGGAGATTCAGCGGCTGCGCGAGAAGCTCGAGCGGAATCGCTCCGTTCTGGAAATGCACTATGACGCGGTGCGTGAGGTCGCGAGCATCATCGTCAAGGCGATCAAGGATGCCGAGTCGGACGGCACCTATACCGGTCGCGCAGCGCAGGACGGAAAATGATCAGACTGGTGCTGGCCGGGCTCTGGGTATGCATCCTCACCGCGGGCACGAGCTACGCCGTCGCCTATTGGAAGGAGAACGGCAGCCTGCTGCCGGCGAAGGACGAATATCTCGACGGGCTGCAATATCAGAAGACGCGGGCACTGAGCGTGCCCATGGTCGAGAACGGCAATGTACAGGGCTACATCGTCGCGCGCTTTGTCTACACCGTGGAGGCGCGGATCATGCGCCAGCTGAACGTCCCGCCGGAGCCGTTCGTCGTCGACGAGGCCTTCCGCAGGATCTATGCCGACGAGCGCCTCGACTTCAGGAAGCTCGCCCGCTACGACCTCTCCATCCTGACGACGGCCATCAAGCAGCGCGTCAACGAACGGATGCAGGCTGAAGTCGTCCAGGACGTCCTGGTCGAGGATTTCAACTACGTATCCAAGGAAGAATTCCAGCAGAAGCCGTAGGGCAAGCCGTCCGGAACAGCGCTTCCGGAAGGATCGTGCCCCAAATGGCCGGCTGAAGCCGGCGCCACGACGGCTGCCCGCGAATGCAGGCGTAAGTCCTGCCGTCTCTGCCGCTGAAAGTACAACGGCCTCCGCGAAGGTGCTTCGCGGAGGGGGGGCCCGTCGTCTGTTCGTGGCAGGCTTCTGCCGTGTCAGTTTCCGGCGGGGTACGCCGCCGAGGCGGCATGCGCCCTGTTCAGGAGGATGCCGACCTCGTCGAGCTCCTGCACCGGGTCGTCGAGGGTCTCGCCGGCCGGGATGTTGAGGCGGTATCCGACGTAGCGCCGGGCCACGATCGCGTCGAAGCCGAGGCGGTCGCGGAGCTTCTTGCGCAGCTTGCTGACGTGACTCTCGATCACGCTTTCGTCGAAGGTGGATTCGAAGATGCCGTAGACCGCGTTGAAGATCTGCGTCTTGGTGATCCACTTGCCGTGGTTGGCGACCATATATTCGAGAATGCGCAGTTCTCGACGGGGCAGGGTGAGGGCGTGGCCCGCGATCTCGGGGTCACGGCCGTTGAAGAAGACCTGGATTGTGCTCTCGCAGGGCCTTGGCAACTCGCCCACCCGGCGGCGCGCGATCGCGGCCGTTCGGGCGAGGATCTCGCGCAGATGGATCGGCACGTACACGACGTCGTCGACGCCGGATTCGAACAGCTCCAGCGTGTTCTTGAGCATCTTCTGGCCGCTCATGGCGATGATGGGCGCCGAGGAACGCTTGCGCATCGCCCGCGGCAGGCTTCCGCGGGTATCGCAATCACCGAGGAGAAAGGCGTCCACTGCCGCCAGATCCGATTCACTGGCGGATTGCAGCCAGTCCCAGAATTCTCCCGAGGAGAAGCCGATCGACGATATGCCTTCGCGAACGAGCCCTGCGACGTAGCTGTTCGCGACGCTCTCGCGATCATCAACGATAATATACATCAGTCTTTCGCCCCTGTTTCGCACTTGTCGCGGCCGGCTGGTTGGTGGTGATGCACCGGCTCGACGACCATGCTGTTTGACGACATTCCAACCCGCCTACCGTTGTTGATCTCGATATTCGCGGGCAGCCCTACGCATTCAGTGCCTGCGTCCTGCAGGCCTGCTACTTCGACTCGATACTGAACGCTTACTGGGTGAGGCCCGGCGGGTGCCTTGCGGATCACCTCGCGGAGCGGATCGAGAAACGACCTAGAACGGTTGTGCCAAGTTGCTCATCGCGTCCGAACACTGCTGAACCGTGTCGATCTCCTCGCCAACTGGCGAGAATCACTTGAGTAGGACCGTAACAATTGCCGATTTCCGATCAAGCGTGCGAAACAAAGCGATTGCTACGTTTGCTTGATGCTGTTGATTCGTTTCAGGTTGTTTCTTGGTGTATCCAATCCCATCAGTTGTTTCGGATGCTTAACTAGTTTTGCGCCGTGGCGGTTGTAAAGTTAGGCATCCCCGTAGAATCACAGCCATTTTGAGTTGTGCCGCGGGTCATGCACATTGATGAGTTTTCAACCCGGGATTGACTCGATCGCTCGCTTCTCCGCGTGCGACAATTCGACTCACGTTCGCGAAGACGACTCCAGCTTGGCGAAATCTTGGCGAGTGTGTGTCTTTCGAGTCACGTGCATGGCGTGATTGATCCATGCGATGTCGCATCGCGCGCGATCAATGGTCGTTCGATGCGCACGTTTCGGACAAGCTTCGGCAAATAGCGTCACCGTTCGACAGATCGAATCGAACGGAGCATCATCACATGTTGTCCGATGGACAAGCTCGTCCCAATCCGACCGCGGATGCTTCCGCGGCGACGAAGCCGGCTCCGGAAGCGCGCGATACAAACGACAATGCGATGCGAGCGACCAAGCCGCCTGCGAGCGCAAAGCGCGTTTCGGCCGCGGCGAGCGACGAAGCTCTCGCGAGGGAGGCGCTCGAGGGGCTGAAGCGCATTCGTGCCAAGGCGCGCCTCGACAAGATGGCGATCCCGAAACCTGCTCCGGCCGTGATCAAGCCGGCCGTGATCGTGGCGAAGCCGCCGCCACCCCGTCCGACATGGGTCGCGCCGCTCGCAACTCTGGCGGTCGCCGCCATGTTGGTGGTCTGCGCCTGCACCGGCGTGATCGCCTACCTCACCACCCAGCCTGCGCAGAACAACGCCGCGGCCAATACGGAGATCAGAAATCTGCGCGAGACCGTCGCGCAACTGCGCCGGCAGGTATCGGGCGTATCCGAAAATCTCGACGGCCTGCGCACGGCGGTCGATCAATCGAGCAAGGTGACGAACGATCGCTTCGGCAGGTTTGCCGAGAACCTGGACCGGATCGAGCGGGTGAGTTCGTCCTCGACGGCGAAGCTCGACAAGCTCGCCCAGGGACAGGCCCAGGTGCAGCAGGCCCAGGCTCAGGCGCCGGCAATGGTGCAATCGCAGCCGGTGTCACAGCAAGGGCCGATGATGGCCTCGGTCGCAGCGCCCGAATTCACCGGCTCGGTGCCTGCGTCGGAGCGCGCATCGGCGCCGCGCAAGACGATCAAGGGCTGGTCGGTCCGCCAAGCCTATGAGGGAATTGCGATTCTGCAAGGCCCGAACGGCGTCATCGAGGCCGTGCTGGGACAACAGGTCCCCGGCATTGGTCGCATCGAGGAGATCAGGAACGAGAACGGGCGCCTGGTGGTGGAATCCAGCGGCGGCGTCATCTATTCGTCACGTCGGGCGACGCCCTGATCGAGCCGCCTTCTATTGACGGTGATACTCGAAGCTGCTGCATAGCAGATCGACCTCTGCCTCCGCGATCGGCGCGCGGAACAGGCGGCAGCTGAACTCGACCGTCATCTTGCCGTCCGTGGCGGTGCGATCTTCCCGCAGGAAGATGCACCGCTTGCAGACATCGGTGTGATGCCGCTGCTCGGCTGCGTCCGACTGATCCAGCACGTGCCGGAACGTGTCGCGGAAGCGGATCTTGACGTCGTCGTCGAGCACGGCGATCGCTTCGACGAGAACATTGACGGGGTCGCGCACCAGGAACTTCTTGCCCTGCTGCGTCACGCTCAACATCACCGATCGCTTGTCCGTGGCCGAGCGCTTGCGTTCGAGATAACCGAGCCGCTCGAGCTCGCCGATGATGAACGAGGCGGTGCCGCGCGTTGTGCCAACGTAGCTCGCCAGCGCCGACGGCGTTCGGGAAAACCGGTTGGCCCGGGAGAGAAAACGCAGTGCCATCCATTCGCGGTCGCGCAAGCCGTGCTTGGTGCCTTCGAACCACAGGATTCGCGCAGCCTGCTCCAGCAGTTCGATCGATTCACGAGCCAAATTCATTTCAATTCCAGGTCGGATAAACGTTTATTCAATTGAGCCTTGGGTAGCGCAATCTGGGTGGACGAGAATGAAACCCGCGGGCGCTCTTCCCCGTTGCCGGACGGCCGATCGCGCGTGAGGGAAGAGGTCTCTCCGTCGCGCGGAGATGGAACTTCCGGCCGTGGAACTAGGGCGTCACAAAGAAAGTTCGAGTAAATCGCACCGCTCGGATCCTCGGAAAATTTCAGTCAAATGGGGCTGGTTCGCGCGCGAATTGGCGATGATGTGCGATGCGCGAGCAACATGATGCGTCATTGTCGCCACCGCGGCTGCCATTTGTTGCGGCCGAGCGTGTCGAATGTGCCGACATGAGCATTGCCTGCTCCCCCTGCCGCTTTGGCCGCCCCGGAAAGAACCGTCTTTTTCGGTTAATGGATGTTGCGATGCAATGCAGCCAGACGGTTAAGTCCGGCACACGCGATCCGGGGAATGTCGGAGTGTCGTTGGACAGCTGGCGTGGCTCAACGTCAAACGCGCCGCCGTCGCAGTCATCCTCGCAACATCGCCGAACCCGACGACTGCATGCAGCACCCGTCTGCGCGATCGCCGGTCTGCTCGCGATGAACCCGATGTCCCAGGCCGCGCCGGGGACACGACGTCAGGGCTTGGCGTGGAAGCGAGCGTGCTCGCAGGCTGGTGATTTGCGTTTCGCCGGCAACTATTGGCGAATGCGTCGCCACCCGGGGGCACAGGCAGCAGCAAGGGATGGACCAATGAGCTTCGAAACCACCGTGACGGCCGACGTCGTCGGACTGACCGAGCGCGCCCCGGTCTCGCGTCGCGGATTCATGAGTGCCACTGCGGCCGTGGCGGCGGGCTATACGCTTGCGGCCGGGCCGGTGCGCGCCGAGGTGGTCACGACCGATACCAACGGTCTCGAGGCCGGCGATGCCAGGATCAAGGTCGGCTCCGAGGAGATGCCCGCCTATTTCGCCCGTCCGGCCGGCAACACCAGGGCGCCGGTCATCATCGTGGCGATGGAGATCTTCGGCCTGCACGAATACATCAAGGACGTGACGCGGCGCCTCGCCAAGCTCGGCGCGTTCGCAATCGCGCCCGACTATTATTTCCGCAAGGGCGTCGACCTGACCAAGGTGTCGGACATCAAGGACCTGCTGGCTGTGGTGAACGCCAAGCCGGACGCCGAGCTGATGTCGGATCTCGATGCGACGGCGGCGTGGGCCGGATCGCGAGGCGGTGACGCCACCAGGCTCGGCATCATCGGCTTCTGCCGGGGCGGCCGCACGGTCTGGGAGTACGCCGCCCACAGCAGCGCCCTCAAGGCCGGCGTTGCCTTCTATGGTCCGTTGGTCGATCCCCCAAATCCGTTGTGGCCGAAGAGCCCGATGCAGCTCGCCCCCGAGATGAAGGCTCCGGTGCTCGGCCTCTACGGCGGCGCCGATAGCGGCATTCCCGTGGCCCAGGTCGAGCAGATGAAGGCAGCGCTCGAGCAGAGCAAGAAGACGGCGGAATTCAAGATCTATCCCGAAGCGCCGCACGGCTTCCATGCCGACTATCGCAGCAGCTACCGCAAAGACGCCGCGGAGGACGCCTGGAAGCAGGCGCGGGCCTGGTTCAGGAAATACGGCGTGTTGGGCTGACACCGGGCATCAGGAGGGCAGCCAGAGCGGCCGCCCTCTCTCTCGGATCGTGCCGAGCTCACTTCGTCATTGCGCCGTAGACGATGTCCTGGACCTGTTCGCGGTCACGACCGCGCTGGGGCCAAGTCAAGCGCGGGCAAGGCATGTCCGGGAGGCGCGGGAGTGCAGGTACCCTATCGTCCTTCGCCTGCGCGCCACAGCGCGTCGAGGCCATGCCGATAGGTGGGGTACGCCAGCGTGAGGCCGAGCTCGCGTTTCAATCTCGCGTTGGAGACACGGGCGCTGCTGGCATAGAAGCTGCGGGCCATCGCCGACAGCTCGGCGGTCGCGAACGCTTCCTCGGGCGGCGGCGCCACGCCCATCAGCTTCGCCGCATAGGCGATCACGTCCTGCGGCGGCGCGGGCTCGTCGTCACAGACGTTCCAGATGCCGCCACCCCGGTGGTGAACGGCAGCCATGATCGCGTTTGCGATGTCCTCCACGTGGATGCGGTTGAAGACCTGTCCCGGCTTGATGATGCGCCTCGCCGTTCCCGCGCGCAGCGTCACGAGCGCGTTGCGACCGGGACCGTAGATGCCCGCGAGCCGCAGGATCGCCGGATCGCCGCACGCCGCGTCCGTCCAGGCTTGCTCCGCGGTAACCCGCATGCGCGCGCGGTCGAGGACGGCCTGCGGCGGCGTGCTCTCGTCGACCCACGCGCCGCCGTGATCGCCGTACACGCCGATGGTGGAGAGATAGACGACCTTGCGGCGGCCTTCCTGTAGCACGTCGCCGAACGCCGTGACGGCGGGATCGCCGGCGCTACCGGGCGGGATCGATACCAGGAGGATATCGGCGTTGCGAACCTGCTGAACCGTCCCTTGCGACGGACGGCTGCCGGAAAATGCATGCACCTCGAGGCCGGAGATATCGTTCCGCTGTGCGGGATCGCGCACGGTGCCGGCGATATGCGAGAAGTTGCCGCCGTGTTGACGGACGAAGTGCCGGGCACTGTAGCCGAGGCCGAGGATGAAGAGCCGCATGCGTCTCCTGTGGAGGTCGGAGTTCCCGCTCGCGCCGTGGCGCCTTTCGCTCATAAGAGATTTTTGGGTCCGGCAAAAGATATTGCGATTTGTCTCGCCCGCCACTGCGGGCAAAGCTCGCACGTCACAGCCAGGTCGGGAGGGAGGCGTCGTTGGCGACCGGGTCCATCATGCAGGCGGAAGCGCCCGCGGCAGTGCGATGCGATGCCGGCGAGCTGATCCGGCGCGCGGCTGCGCTGATCTTCGATGTCGACGGCACCCTGGCGGAGACCGAGGAACTGCATCGGCAGGCTTTCAACCTTGCCTTCGCCCGTCACGGTCTCGACTGGCGGTGGGACCGCGCCGTCTACAAGGACCTGTTGCGGGTGACGGGCGGCAAGGAGCGCATGCGGGCCTACCACGCCAGCCGGCGGAGCGCTCCGCCATTGTCGGACATGGACATCGCAGAGCTCCACCGCATCAAGACCGCGCATTATGCCGAGTTGATCGAGACCGGCTGCTGCCCGTTGCGGCCGGGCGTGGCGGATCTCCTCGCTGCGGCGAGGGCCCGGGGCCAGCGGCTCGCAATTGCGACCACCACCTCGCACGGCAACATCGATGCGTTGCTCTCGCAGGCGCTGGGCAAACGCTGGGCTGCGGATTTCGAGGCGATCGTCGCCGGCGATGACGTGCGGCACAAGAAGCCTGCGCCGGACGTCTATGTCGAGATCCTGGCGCGGCTGAAGCTGGGCGCGTCGGACTGCGTGGCAATCGAGGATTCCGCCAACGGCCTGATTGCGGCCTCGCGTGCCGGCATCCCGGTTCTGATCACGCGCAGCAGGTTCTTCGGGGACGATGACTTCGCCGCGGCGCGGGTCGTGCTGGACGATCTGTCGGACCTCGGTGCCGCCAAACAAAAAACTGAAGAACAACCCCATGCACAGTAGATTACGCTGGTGTGATCACTGCGTTCAGTGGACGCGGTGGCTCGTTCTATCGTCCTCAGCCTGTTCGACAATCTGCGCGATCGGGCTGGACTGATGGTGCACGAGGCGCCAGTCGTCGCCGACGCGGCGAAAATGGTTCGCGGCGGCCAAAGCGGTGCCGTCGACGATCTCGATGCAGAGCACCCGCGCGCTGTCGCCATCGACGATCGCCTGCGGCTCGGCGCAGACGATCTGCGGCCGCTCCGGGTTTTGCAGGATGTCGCGCCAGCTTCCGATCACAGTGGAGCGCCCGATGATGGCCGGCCAGCCGGGATGGATGCAGGAGATGGCGTCGTCATCCGCCCACATCCGCTGCATCTCGTCGAAATCGCCGGTCGAAAAGGCGGCGTAGAAGGCCGCGTTGGCGGCGATGACCTTGCTGTCCTTTGCCATGTCTCCGGGGTGGGCCAAGGACAGGCAAAAATCAAGCGCGACTTCCGTCGATTTTGGCCGCAGTGCAGCATTCAAGATGCGATCAAGCTGAGACGCGCGTCGTCTCTACCGCCCGGCGCGCACCACCGGCGTCCAGCCGGTCGCGGAATTGCGGGAGCCTCACCCTCCCCGCAGGCGGGAAGAGGGAGACGAGCATCAATAACACGCCGCCATCGCGCCGAGTTTCGGATAGAGACGGTCGATCGCGGCGATCTCGCTTTTCATCTGCGCGATGATCCAGTCGCGGATCTCGGCGGCGATCGGACGCATTGGCCGGTTGCGCGGCGGCAGGAATTCGCAGATGCGGCGCGTGGTGGTGAGCGTGTCGGAGGCGGGCACCAGCGCGCCGGTCAGGAGCCAATGCGATGCCACCGTCAGCCAGCCGAGCGCAATGCCCTGGCCGAGCAGCGCGGCCTGCACCACGACCGCATAGTCGGTAAAGCTCAGCGCTTTCGCCGCCCCGCGGCGTCCGGTGAGGAGCGATGCGTATTCTGCCGCCCAGTCTCCCGGCGTCTCTGCGAGACGGATGATGGTGTTGCCTTCGGTGGGATCGCTCTCGCCGAGATAGCCGGGGCTGCACATCGGCAGCATGACTTCCTTCATCACCAGCGTGCCGCCGGAGGACGGCTCGTCGCGGTCGCGAAAGCGCATGCCCAGATCGACATTCTCCACCGGTCCGCGTAGTGCACCGGAGATGAGCTGGAAGCGCAGATCGACCTCGGGAAACCGCTTTTGCAGCTTGTCGATGCGCGGCATCAGCCAATGCGTGGTGAAGGCTGATGAGACCGATAGCGTCACTGTCTCGGTGCCCTTGCGGCGCCGCTCGATCTCGACGAGGCCGGTCTCGATGCTGCGAAAGCCTTCGAGCACGCGGCGATAGAGCAGCTCGCCTTCCTCGGTCAGTACCGCGCGTCCCGCTGTGCGGTCGAACAGGCGAACGCCGAGATGCTCCTCAAACTGGCCGAGCATCCGGCTTACTGCCGGCTGCGTGACGTTCAGCTCTGCGGCAGCGGCTGTGAAACTGCCATTGCGCGCCGCTGCGTCGAAGACGAACAGGGCGTTACTGGAGGGCAGCATCCGGCGCAGCTCGGGCATAACGTCATGTTATGAGCGCGGTGAGAATTTGGCAATTGCCGAGTTTTGCCAAGTCTGATGTCATCGGCATCACGGCAAAAGACAAAGCTTGCGAGAGAGGCGATGGTGCGACGCACGCTCGATCGTGAGTTGCTCAGACTTCCTGTCTATAAAGTGAGCTTATGGCGCACAGTGAGGCACGCCAGCAAAGGGACATCGCGGGGACGATCATTGGACAAGCGAGCGGAAAGCGTCGAGATCAGGTCCGCCAGCAAGGCCTATGGCGCCGTTCGCGCTCTCGATGATGTCTCCCTCGATGTCGGCGCCGGCGAGTTCGTCTCTCTGCTCGGTCCCTCCGGCTCCGGCAAGACCACGTTGCTCGGCATTTTGGGCGGCTTCATCGTTCCGACGTCAGGCACAATTCTCTTCGGCGGCCGTGATGTCACGTACATGCCGCCGCACAAGCGCGGCATCGGTGTCGTCTTCCAGAACTATGCGCTGTTTCCACATATGAGCGTCGGCGAGAACGTCGCTTTTCCCTTGCGCGCGCGCCACCTGCCGAAGGCGAGCTGGCCCGACAAGGTGCGCGCGGCGCTTTCGATGGTCGGCCTTGCCGGCTATGAGGAACGCGGCATTGCGCAGCTCTCCGGCGGCCAGCGTCAGCGCGTGGCGCTGGCACGTGCCATGATCTTCGAGCCGCGCCTGATCCTGATGGACGAGCCGCTCTCCGCACTGGACAAGCAGCTGCGCGAGTCCATGCAGATCGAGCTGCGCGCACTGCACAAGCGTATCGGCGCCACCATCATCTATGTCACCCACGACCAGCGCGAGGCGCTGACCATGAGCGACCGCGTCGCGGTCATGAAGAACGGCAGGCTGGTCCAGATCGACGAGCCCGAGCGGCTGCACGATCGTCCCGCCGATTCCTTCGTCGCCAGCTTCATCGGCGAGGCGACGATGCTGCCGGTCCGCCGCGTCGATGCCTCCAGCGTCGCGCTCGGCAATGCACTGCTGCGCAGCGCCCGCGCCATTCCGGATGGAGGTGCGCTGATGCTCGCCGTGCACAGTGAAAAACTCCTGATCGACGACGGCGCGCAGGGTGCCGTCTGCAACCGGCTGACGGGCACGGTCACCGACATCGTCTACCAGGGCGAGAGCCTGCGCATCTTCCTGGCGCTCGCTGATGGCATCGCGCTCAGCCTGCGCCAGCCGAGCTATCACCAGGCCTACAGCCGTATCCCGCCGCTCGGCGGCAGCCTCACCGTCGCCCTTCACCCCGAGGACACCATCGTCGTGCCCAGGGTGGACTGAACTCCAGTCTGTTCAACCGAGAGAAGAAACTCACATGTCGACCCAAGCCGCGTTCAGCAATTTCAAGGTTCTCACGTTCGACGTCGTCGGCACCTTGATCGATTTCGAGGCCGGCGTGCTCTCCGCGGTGCGCAAGATCTCCGGCAAGACGCCGGCCGAGCTCAGCGACGATCAGATTTTCGAGCCGTACAAGCGCGGCCGCGACAAGCACTATGGCCGCTCGAGCGAGGCGATGTTCCATGTCTATCGCCATCTCGCCACTGAGCTCGGACTGCCCGCCGATGACGCTGCCTGCGACGTGTTCCAGCTCTCGGTGTTGCGCTGGGAGCCGTTCGCGGATTCGGTCGAAGCGCTCAAGCGCCTGCGCACGAAATTCCGTCTGGTGGCGATGACCAATGCCGACCGCGTTGCGCTCTCCTGTTACGCGCACGCGCTCGGCAATCCCTTCGATGACACGGTGTGTGCCGACGACACCGGTGTTGCCAAGCCGGATCCGGAATTCTTCGCCTACAACAGGGGGCGTCAGTCCGCTTTCGGCTACAAGCAG
This sequence comes from Bradyrhizobium genomosp. I (2014), assembly GCF_000261685.1. Classification (GTDB taxonomy): domain Bacteria; phylum Pseudomonadota; class Alphaproteobacteria; order Rhizobiales; family Xanthobacteraceae; genus Bradyrhizobium. The sequence goes on from NZ_AJQE01000346.1 coordinate 23,872, forward strand.
TCCGACATTTTGCACGTCGCGCAGAGCCAGTATCACGACATCGGGATCGCGCGGAAGCTCGGCTACCAGGTGTGCTGGATCGAGCGCCGCCAGGGCATTGCAGGCTTCGGCGGCACGCCGGCGGTGGAGACGCTGACCAAGCCGGACTTTCATTACCCGACCTTGAAGGCGCTCGCCGACGCGGCCATTGGGCCTGCGGCGTAAATCGATGAGTGCAGGCATGACGCGGAACTGGAGTGCGCTGCCATCGGTCAACTCGCTGTGGGAAGCCACGGCGGAGCCGGCGGGCGCGTTTCCTGTCCTGTCGGGCGAGCAGCAGGCAGATGTGGTGATCATCGGTGCGGGCTACATCGGCCTCTCCGCGGCGCACCACATCGCCAGGAGCGGCCTGTCGCCGGTCGTGCTCGAGGCCAACCGCCCCGGCTGGGGCGCGAGCGGGCGCAATGGCGGGGTTATCACGGCAAAGTTTCGCCTGTCGTTCCGCGAGATCGACGCCGCGCATGGCCGCGCCATGGCGCGGCGCATGTACGAGATCGCGCATGAATCGACCGACATGGTCGAGGAGCTCGTCTCCGAGTTCGGCATCACCAGCGCAAACCTCACCCGCACGGGCCAGGTCAAGGCTGCGCACAACGAGACGACGCTGAAGGCCGCGATCGGCGAGGCCGATTGGATGACGCGCGAGATGGGCTCAGCCGAGGTCCGCATTCTCGACAAGAACGGTGTGCGCGACGAGGCCGGCTCCGACATTTTTGTCGGCGGGGTGCTCAATCCCGGCTCGGGCGGAATCCATCCGCTGAACTATCTGCGCGGCCTCGCCGATGGCGTGGCACGCCGCGGAGTCCCGATTTTCCAGGAATCGCCGGTCGTAAAACTTCGACGCGAGGATGGCGGCATCCTCGCCGAGACCCCTCAAGGTGCAGTGCGAGCCAAGCAGGCGATCATCGCCACCAACAGCTATTCCGACCTGACCGGCGCGACCGAGCAGATGCAGCGCACGCTGATCCCGTTCCGAAGCGCCATCATCGCCACCGACAAGCTGCCGCGCAATCTCGCCGGGCGGCTGATGCCCACGGGGCGCACCTATACCGAGACCAAGCGCATGATGCGCTGGTTTCGCATGGTGGACAATCGGGTGATCTTTGGTGGCCGCGGCGCGTTCGGCAAGCAGGACTCGCAAGCCGCCTTCGACGCCCTGCGTAAGGCAATGGTCGGCATCTTTCCCGATCTCGCCGATGTCCCGCTCGAATACAAATGGTCGGGCCTCGTTGCGATGACGATGGACTCGGTACCGCATATCGGCAGGCTCGACGACCGCACTCTGGTCTCGATGGGCTACAACGGCGCCGGCGTCGCGATGTCGAGCCTGATGGGCCGCTATCTCGCCGCCTTCGTACGCGGCGAGACGCCGGAGGTCGGCCTGCTCGATGTCCGGCGCATGAAGCCCATTCCGTTCTATCCGCTGCGCGAGCCCGCGGTCCGCATGGTCGCCGGCTGGTACCAGTTTCTCGATGCGATCGGTCAGTGAGATTTCTTTGGCGATGGAGGAGGCGAGGATGACGACGAAACGGAATTCTGGATTTTGTTACGCCTTGTTGGGCGCTTCGATCAGTGCAGTTGCGCTCGGTACTGCAGCCAACGCCGCCGAGCAGATCACCTTCGTGTCGCAAGGCGGCGCCTATCAGCAGGCGCAGACGGTGGCGATCCTCGATCCTTCCGCCAAGAAGCTCGGCATCACCATCAATCAGGATTCCATCCCCGACGCCTGGCCCGCGATCAAGACACAGGTCGGCAGCGGCAAGCCAATCTGGGACGTCGTGGACACCCCGACGGGCTATTGCCTGCGCGGCGGCGAGCAGGGCCTGATCGAGAAGCTCGACTTCTCGAAGATTCCGAACACCGCAGCGATGCCGGAGGCTTATCGCAGCCCTTATTCGGTGTCCTACGAATTCTATTCCAGCGTGCTCGCCTACAGTCAGAAGACGTTCCCGAAGGACGCGCCGAACAACTGGGTCGATTTCTGGGACGTGAAGAAATTCCCCGGCCGCCGCGCGCTGCGCAATCACCCGATCGCAACCCTCGAAGCCGCGCTGATGGCCGACGGTGTCGCACCCGACAAGCTCTACCCACTGGACGTCGACCGCGCGTTCAAGAAGCTGGAGGAGATCAAGCCGTACATCACGGTGTGGTGGACCTCGGGCGCGCAGTCGGCACAGCTGCTCAATGACGGCGAGGTCGACATGGAGATGGCCTGGAATGGCCGCGTCAGCGCCGTCGCCAAGGAGGGCGCAAAGGTGTCCTTCACCTACAACCAGGGCATCTTGCAGAGCACGTCGCTCTGCATCCTCAAGGGCGCGCCCAATCTCGGTACGGCGGTCAAGTTCATCAACGAGGCGGTCGATCCCGTGCACCAGGCTAATCTGCCGCTCAACATCGACTACGGCCCGGGCAATCCCAAGGCGTTCGAGACGGGCGTGATCAAGCCCGAGCGCGCCGCGCAGCTGCCGAGCGAGCCGGCGAACGCGGCCAAGCAGGCATTGATGTCCTACGCCTGGTGGTCCTCGCCCGCGGGCGAAGCCGCCGAGAAGCGCTGGGCGTCGTTCATGCAGAAGTGAGCAAGCGAGGCAGCGTTGACGACATCCGTGTCCGATCCCTCCCAAAAGCACCAGCGCCGTGAGCACGGCCTGATGCTGGCATTGGTGTCGCCCGCGCTGCTGGTAATCCTGGCTCTGATCGCACTGCCGGTCGGCTGGCTGGCCTGGCAGTCGATCTATCATGATGGCTTCACGCTGGAGAACTATCGCCGCGTCTTCACCGAAGACATCTACTGGCGCAGCTTCGCGCTGACCTTCGAGATCAGCCTCGCGGTCACACTGATCGCGCTACTGCTCGGCTACCCCGTGGCCTATCTCGCCAATTCGTTGCCGAAAGGATGGAGCATTCTCATCCTGTCCCTGGTCGTGCTGCCGTTCTGGACCAGCGTGCTGGTCCGCGCCTACGCGTGGCTGGCGCTGCTGCAGCGCACCGGCGTGATCAACCAGTTTCTGCGCTATCTCGACGTGATCTCCGAGCCGCTTCCGCTGGTCCACAACACCTTCGGCACGGTGGTCGCCACCGTGCACATCCTGCTGCCGTTCATGGTGCTGCCGCTTTATGCCGCCATGCAGAAGATCCCGAACGATCTGATGCAGGCCGGCGCCAGCCTTGGAGCGAGCCCGTCGGTGACGTTCTTCCGCGTGTTCCTGCCGCTGTCGCTGCCGGGCGTGCTCGCAGGCTGCACCATGGTGTTCGTGCTCTGCCTCGGCTTCTACATCACGCCGGAGCTGCTCGGCGGCGGCCGTACCGTGATGGTTTCGATGCTGGTGAGCCGCAATGTCGAGCTCTACAATCAGTTCGGGGCCGCGAGCGCAGTCGCAGTGGTGCTGCTCCTGAGCGTGCTCGTGATCTTCTTCGCGGTCAGCCGCTTCATCTCGCTCGATCGCGTGCTGGGGCAGAAATGATGCGCGCCTCGCCCGCCCGGATTGTGTTGTACGTGATCAGCGTGCTGGTGCTGGTCTATCTGATCCTACCCGTGCTGATCATCGTGCCGATCTCGTTCTCCAGCGCGCGTTTCCTGACGTTCCCGCCGCCGTCCTTCTCGCTGCGCTGGTACGAGCAATATTTCTCAAATCCCGCCTGGATGCAGGCAACGCGGGTGACGCTCACGGTCGCATTCCTGACCGTTCTGATCGCGACGCCGTGCGGCGTTGCCGCCGCCTATGCCGTCAGCCAATCCAAGCTGCGTATCATGCGCGTTATCCACATGGCGCTGCTTCTGCCGCTGGTGGTGCCGATCATCATCACCGCGGTCGGCATCTTCTTCGTCTATGCCCGGGTCGGCCTGGTCGCGACCCTGCCCGGCCTGGTGCTGGCGAATGTGATGCTGGGATTGCCTTACGTTGTCATCTCCGTGCTCGCGGGCCTGCAGAGCTTCGATCCGGCGCAGGAGATGGTGGCGCGCAGCCTCGGCATGAACCGCCTGCGCAGCTTCTTCGCGGTGACGCTGCCTCAGATCAAGTCCAGTGTCGTCGCCGGCGCCATCTTCGCCTTCATCTCGGCGATGGACGAGACGATCGTCGCGCTGTTCATCTCCGGCGGCCAGTACCAGCCGCTGACCAAGCGCATGTTCACCGCGCTGCGCGACGAGATCGACCCAACCATTGCCGCGATCTCGACGCTGATGACTGCGGCCTCCTTCATGCTGGTGCTGCTGGCGAGCGCGCGGCAGACGCGGAGCGGGTGAAGATGGCGCCCGTCCAGGGATCCCGGCGTTCGGTTCGGCCGATCGCAGGCGAAGACGTCGGAGCGCGGTGGTGAATCGCTTGATTGCGGCGCGTTGATCGTGCCATGGTTCCGCCCGCGCCGATTTGATCCTCAGCTTGCGGGCGCTTCGACAAATGCAGCTAAAGAGAACCGCCATCCCTGCATCGTCCCCGCATTGCGTGAATCGTCGGCCATCTCGACTGGGAGGGCCAAATGAAATTTGCTGCGATCGCGGATGTGCACGGGAATCGTCCGGCGCTGGGCGCCGTCCTTGCGGACATTGCCGCGCTCGGTATCGACGACGTGGTAAATCTTGGAGACCACGTCAGCGGGCCGCTCGAGGCGGCAAGAACCGCAGACCTGCTCATCGAGCGCGGCTTTCCGTCGGTGCGGGGCGATCAGGATCGAATCCTCCTGGAGCTCCGGCAGGCGGGCACTTCGGTGCGCAGCGATTTCCAGCAACTCGCGCGCAAGCATTTCGACTGGATGGCAAGCATGCCACCCACGCTGATGTACAGAGACCGGGTGTTCCTGTGCCATGCGTCACCTGGGAACGATGCCGCCTTTTGGCTCGATCATATAGCCGATGACGGCGGCGTGCGCGCCAGTCCGATCGAGGCGATCGAGTCCGAAGCCGCGGGGATCACTGCCGAGATCATCCTGTGCGGGCACACTCATATTCCGAGGGTCGTTCGTCTGAGGGATGGACGACTGGTCGTAAACCCCGGCAGCGTCGGGCTGCCCGGTTACGACGGGAAGTTGCCTGTGCCTTACGTGGTTGAAGTCGGCACGCCCGACGCGTGCTACGCCATATTGGAGCATGCCGGAGGGGGCTGGTCCGCGACGATCCGCCATGTGCCCTACGATAGCGCGGGCATGGCCGCGCTGGCGCGCAGCAGGGGCATGCTCTCCTGGGCAAGCGCGATTGCAACCGGTTGGGTTCGGCCGGAGCGCCGTTAGGCCGGCACCCGTCAGATCCGCACCCCTGGTCCACGTTGGCGCCGCGCTCCTCGAAGCGCTCCGGTATCTGTTCACGGATCTGGTCCGGGGTGGCCGCGACACGGGCGGTCGTGCAAAGGGCAGGGACGGGCATGCCGCCTGCGCAGGGTGCAAAAAGCCTTTCGATCTTGCGCGTCCTGTCGGCCTGTCCTACGCCACGTCCGAAGGAAATTCTTGCGAGGCGGTCAGGGGCATCGCCGAAGTTTTGAGGGGAGCCGACATGACCATTCGCAACACCCGCACCGGGGGCCAGATCCTGATCGATCAGCTCGTCGCCCAAGGTGTCGAGCGCGTCACTTGCGTGCCGGGCGAGAGCTATCTGGCGGCGCTCGATGCGCTGCATGACAGCCCGATCGACGTCATGATCTGCCGCGCCGAAGGCGGCGCGGCGATGATGGCGGAGGCCTATGGCAAGCTCACCGGGCGGCCCGGAATCTGCTTCGTCACCCGCGGGCCCGGCGCCACCAATGCCAGCCACGGCGTCCACATCGCGATGCAGGATTCGACGCCGATGATCCTGTTCGTCGGCCAGGTCGACACCGGCATGCGCGAGCGCGAGGCGTTCCAGGAGCTCGACTACAAGGCGGTGTTCGGCTCCATGGCGAAATGGGCCGTCGAGATCGATCGCCCCGACCGCATTCCGGAGCTGGTGGCGCGCGCCTTCCGCGTCGCCATGCAGGGCCGTCCCGGTCCCGTGGTGATCGCGCTGCCGGAGAACATGCTGACCGAGACCGCCGCCGTTGCCGATGCCATGCGCATCGAGCCCGCCGTGAGCTGGCCGGCGCCTGCCGATATCGAGAAGCTCGGCGCCATGCTGGCGGGCGCCAAGGCGCCGCTCGTCATTCTCGGCGGCTCACGCTGGACCGATGAAGCAACCAAGAGCGTCGCGCGCTTCGCCGAGCGCTTCGACCTGCCGGTTGCGACCTCGTTCCGCCGGGCCTCGCTGATCGATGCCGATCATTCGCACTATGCCGGCGATCTCGGCATCGGACCGAGCCCGGGCCTGAAGGCGCGCATCGACAACGCCGATGTCATCCTGCTGATCGGCGGCCGCATGTCGGAGATGCCGTCCTCGTCCTATACGCTGCTCGACATCCCCAATCCCAGGCAGAAGCTGATCCACGTGCATCCGGGCTCGGAAGAGCTCGGCCGCGTCTATCAGCCTGATCTCGCGATCCAGGCAACGCCCGCCGCGTTCGCGGCAGCCGTCGAGGCGCTGAAGCCAACAGGCGCGGTGGCCTGGAAGGGCGAAGCCGCCAAGGCGCACGCCGATTACCTCGCCTGGACCGAGAAGGCGCGCGAGCTGCCGGGCACGTTCCAGTACGGCCAGGTGATGACCTGGCTGCGCGACCGCCTGCCGAAGGACGCGATCGTCTGCAACGGCGCCGGCAACTATGCCGGCTGGATCCATCGTCATCACCGCTTCCACAGCTTTGCCGCGCAGCTCGCGCCGACTTCGGGCTCGATGGGTTACGGCGTGCCGGCGGGCGTGCTGGCCAAGCGGCAATGTCCGGATCGAATCGTCGTCGCCTTCGCCGGTGACGGCTGCTTCCTGATGAACGGCCAGGAATTCGCGACGGCCGTCCAGTACGACGCGCCGCTGATCGTCATCGTCGTCGACAATTCGCAGTACGGCACCATCCGCATGCATCAGGAGCGCGACTATCCCGGTCGCGTCGTCGGCACCCAGCTCAAGAATCCCGACTTTGCGATGTACGCGAAGGCGTTCGGCGGCCATGGCGAGCGCGTCGAGCGCACCGAAGAGTTCGCCCCGGCGTTCGAGCGTGCGCTGGCCTCGGGCAAGCCGTCGATCCTCCACTGCATCATCGATCCGCGCGCGATCTCGGTCGGCAAGGACTTTACGCCGGCGGTGAAGGCGTAAGCGATGCCTACCGGCCGCCACGTCGCCATCATCGGTGCCGGCGCGATCGGCGTGGTCAGCGCGATCGAGGCGCTGCGCGAGGGCCATCGCGTCACTCTGATCGATCCGGGCGAGCCCGGCGGCGAGCAGGCGGCGAGCTATGGCAATGCCGGCTGGCTCTCCTCGCATTCGGTGATCCCGCCGGCGGAGCCCGGCATCTGGAAAAAGGTGCCGGGCTATCTGCTGGACCCGCTCGGCCCGCTCGCGATCCGCTGGTCGTATTTGCCGAAGGCGCTGCCCTGGTTGATCAAATATCTGCTCTCCGGCTGGACCGAGGCTCGTGTCGAGAAGACGGCGTTCGCGCTGCGCGATCTCCTCAAGGACGCGCCGTTGCTGCATAGGAAGCTCGCGGAAGAAGCGGGCGTGCCTGAACTGATCGAGCGCAACGGTGTGATGCATGTCTTCCCGACGCGCGGCAATTTCGACAATGACCTCGGCTGGCGCCTGCGCAGGAAGGTCGGCGTCCAATGGCTGGAGCTCAACGCCGACGAGATACGCCAGCGCGAGCCGGAGCTGCATCCGCGCTACACCTTTGGCGTGGTGGTCGAGGAGGCCGGACGCTGTCGCGATCCCGGCGCCTATGTCGCCGCGCTCGCCGCTCATGCGATCGCCAATGGCGCAAAGCACGTGCGGGCCAGGGCGATCGGTCTGAAATTGTCCGGCAACAAGCTCGTGGCCGTTCTCACCGAGACCGGCGAAATTGCCTGCGACGCCGCGGTGGTCGCCGCCGGCGCGCGATCGAAGCTGCTCACCGCATCGGTCGGCGATCCCTTGCCGCTGGAGACCGAGCGCGGCTATCACGTCATGATCGAGAATCCGGAAGCGGGCCCGCGCAGCTCGATGATGGCATCCGATGCCAAGATGGTGGTGAACTGGACCAACAAAGGCCTGCGCGCCGCCGGTACGGTCGAGATCGCGGGCTTAGAGGCCGCGCCGAATTGGAAGCGCGCCGAAATCCTGCGCGACCATCTTCTCGGCATGTTCCCGAAACTGCCGAAGGACATTCCGGCCGCGCGCATCAAGACATGGTTCGGTCATCGGCCGAGCATGCCGGACGGACGTCCCTGCATCGGCTATGCCCGCGCCTCGCGCGATATCGTCTACGCCTTCGGCCATGGCCATGTTGGCCTGGTCGGATCGGCTCGCACCGGCCGTCTTGTCGCTCAGCTGATAAGCGGCAAGCAGCCCGAGATTCCGCTGGCGCCCTTCGCACCCACTCGCTTTCTCTGAGATCTCACCATGACCACTTCCGCCAATTCGCCTTCTCGTGTTGCCCGCGGCGGCAAGGCGATCTATGGCGCGCCGCTCGGCATCCTGATGCTGGAGGCGCGCTTCCCCCGCATTCCCGGCGACATGGGCAACGGCGCCACCTGGCCGTTCCCCGTGCTCTATCGCGTGGTGAGCGGCGCCTCGCCGGAGAAGGTGGTGCTGAAAGGCGCGGCCGGCCTGCTGCCCGACTTCATCGATGCTGCGAAGGATCTGGTTCGGCTGGGCGCTGAGGCGATCACCACCAATTGCGGCTTCCTCTCGCTGTTTCAGAAGGAGATCGCGGCGGCGGTCGGCGTTCCCGTCGCGACCTCGTCGCTGATGCAGGTGCCGTGGGTGCAGGCGACGTTGCCGCCCGGCAAGCGCGTCGGTCTCGTCACGGTGTCTGGCTCGACCCTGACGCCGGCCCATCTCGAAGGCGCCGGCGTGCCGCTCGATACGCCGCTGGTCGGCACCGAGAACGGCAAGGAGTTTTTCCGTGTCCTGATCAAGGCCGAGAAGGACGACATGGACGTCGCGCAAGCCGAGCGCGACGTGGTCGAGGCCGGCAAGGCGCTCGTCGCCGGGAATCCGGATGTTGGCGCCATCGTGCTCGAATGCACCAACATGCCGCCTTATGCCGCCGCGCTGCAGGCCGAGCTTGGCTTGCCCGTTTACGACATCTATTCCATGATCACCTGGTTTCATGCTGGACTGCGCCCGCGCGTCTTTGCGTGAATGCGTCCGAGAGATCGTCACAACTCCTGGAGCGAACCCATGAAACTATCCGGCAAGGTCGCGGCCATCACCGGCGCAGCACGCGGCATCGGCAAGGCCTGCGCGAAGAGATTCCTGGACGACGGCGTCAAGGTCGTCATCTCGGACATCGATGCCGACGGCTTGGCGGCCACGGCCGCCGAACTGGGACGGCCGGATGCCCTGCGCACCGTCGTCGGCAATGTCGCCAAGCGCGCGGACGTGGATCAGCTTGTCGCAACTGCCGTGAAGGAGTTCGGCCGGCTCGACGTCATGGTCAACAATGCGGGCATCGCCCGCAACCAGAACATCCTCGATATCACCGAGCAGGATTTCGACGAGATCATCGGCATCAACCTGAAGGGTGCGTTGTTCGGCGTGCAGGCGGCGGCCAGGCAAATGATCGCGCAGGGCGGCGGCGGGGTCATCATCAACATGTCCTCGGTGAATGCGCTGCTGGCGATCCCGACGCTTGCGACCTACGCCATCTCCAAGGGCGGCATGAAGCAGCTCACCTCCGTCGCGGCTGTCGCGCTCGCCCCGCACAATATTCGTGTGGTGGCGGTCGGACCGGGCACGATCCTGACCGACATGGTGGCCTCCTCCATCTACACCTCGGAGGATGCCCGCAAGACCGTGATGTCGCGCACGCCTGCGGGCCGTGGCGGCGAGCCTAGCGAGGTGGCGTCGGTCGTGGCGTTCCTTGCCAGCGACGATGCGTCCTACATCACCGGGCAGACCATCTATCCCGATGGCGGCCGGCTGATCCTGAACTACACGGTGCCTGTGAAGGAGAAGTAGGGCGTTGTCGCCCCACACTCGCTGTCATCGCCCGGCTTGACCGGGCGATCCAGTACTCCGAGGCGGTCGTGGTTGAATCGATGGGCCGCGGCGTACTGGATTCCCCGCTTTCGCGGGGAATGACAGTCGTCGTGAGGCGGGCAGTTTGCCCATCACTCCGCCGCGGCCGTTATCCCGTGGCCGAGCCGCTTCGAGATGGCGCCGGCACAGTCGCGCAAGGCATGCGCGATCGGGCTGTCCCAGCGTGCATCGAAAGTGCCTTCCGGCCCCATCGCGGTGATGACCAGCGCGACATGGCTGGAATGATCGAACACCGGCGCGGAGAACGCGTTGACGCCGGGCAGGGGATCGCCGAGCGCGCGGGCGAGGCCGTGCTTGCGGACCTCGGCGAGCATCTCGACGACCTTGGCGCCCTTCACCGCGCGCTTCGGATTGTAGCCGACGCCGCGACGATCGAGGCCGCTTTCGAGTGCGGCGTTGATGGTCGTCTCCGGCAGGAACGCGGCAAACGCACGGCCCGTCGCGGTCTCCAGCAGCGCCATCACGGAGCCGACGCGCATCACGATATGCACCGGCTGGGTCGGTTCTTCGAGCTGCACCACGGTCGGACCATGCGTGCCCCAGACCGCGAGCGAAACCGCATGGCCGATCTGGCCCGCGAGCGCCGCGATCCTGGGACGTGCGATGCGCACGCCCGAGAGGCGGCGCAGGCTGATCAGGCCGAGCTCGAGCGCCAGCGCGCCGATCTCGTAGCGGCCGGTGGTCTCGTCCTGCTCGATCAGCCCGATACGGGAGAAGCTGGCGAGGTAGGGATGCGCCTTGGCCGGCGTCATGCCGGCCTCGCGAGCGAGATCGCGCAGCATCATCGGCTCGCCGCATCTTGCGAGCGCACGGAGCAATTCTCCGCCGACCTCGATCGACTGGATGCCGCGGCTTTCCCTCTTCATGCGCCTCCCGGCGTGTGGCTTACGCCGCGTTGGGCCTGGCGGCGCTGTCGGCGAGATGTCGGCCGGCAATGTAGCCGAAGGTCAGCGCCGGCCCAAGCGTGATGCCGGCGCCGGGATAATTGCCGCCCATGATGCTCGCCATGTCATTGCCGGCGGCATAGAGGCCGGGAATCACGCGGCCTTCCGCGTCGAGCGCCCGCGCGTTCTCGTCGGTGACGATGCCGGCATAGGTGCCGAGATCGCCGATCACCATCTTGATGGCATAGAACGGGCCGTGCTCGATCGGCGCGACGCAGGGGTTCGGGCCGTGCAGTGCGTCGCCCTGGTAGCGGTTATAGGCCTTCGAGCCCTTGCCGAAGGCGGCATCGTGCCCCAACGGCGCGGTCGCATTGAACTGCCTGACGGTCTCGACGAACGCCTTGGCATCGATTCCGGCCTTCGCCGCCAGCGCGTCCAGCGTATCGCCGCGCATGAGATAGCCGGACTTCAGGTGATGGCCTAGCGGCATCGGGAAGGGCGGCACGCAGCCGAGGCCGTATTTGCGCAGAGTCTGGTGGTCGCAGACGAGATAGGCTGCGATCTCCTCGCCCGGCCTGGCCGCCTTGACCATGGCCTGGACGAAGTCGTGATAGGAATTGCCTTCGTTGGCAAAGCGCCTGCCGTTGCGCATCACCGCGATCACGCCGGGTTTGGCGCGGTCGATGAAATGCGGCATCACGCCCCTGGAGCCGTCCTTGCGCGTGGTCAGCGACACCGGCACCCAGGCTGCCGCGTTCGGGAGGCGGTCCTCGACCTGCCCGCCGGCGGCTTCCGCCAGACGTAGTCCATCCCCGGTATTGCCGGTCGGCCCTGGCGAATAGTGCTCGTTGCCGGTCGGTGCATGCGGAAACATCTTCTTGCGCCGTTCGACATCGTGGGGGAAGCCGCCGCAGGCAAGCACGACGCCCTGTCGTGCATGGACGCGCACATCGCGTCCCTCGCGCGAGACGATCGCGCCGGTGACAGTGCCGTTCTCGACCGTCAGCTCGCGCACCGGCGCGGACAGCCACATCGGAATCTTGAGATCGAGCGCGGATTTCGCCAGACGTCCCGCCAGCGCATTGCCGTTGGTCAAGGTCATGCCGCGGCCGTAGCGCAGCACGTCCATCAGATGCCGCGACAGGCGCTTGGCGACGTAGACCGCTGAGGTCAGCGACTTCGTCACCCGCATGAAATGGATGATCTCCTTGCCGGAGCCAAGCATCATGCCGAACACGGTCAGCTCCGGCAGCGGCATGCCGAGGGTCTTGATGAGGTCGCCGAGCTCGCGCCCGTCGAACGGGCGCGTCACCATGGAACGGCCGCCCTGGGCGCCGCCGGGGGCTTCGGCGTGATAATCGGGAAACACCAGCGGCATGTCGAAACGGAGCGCGGTCCTGGTGGTGAAGAAATCGACCGCCTCGGGGCCGGCGCTCAGGAAGGCATCGACCCGCGCGGCGTCGTAATTGTTGCCGGCCTCGTGGCGCAAATATGTGCGGGCCTGTTCCGGCGTCTCCTCGATGCCATAGGCCTTCGCCAGCGACGTACCGGGAATCCAGAGCCAGCCGCCCGAGCGCGCGGTGGTGCCGCCGAACCGCGGCTCCTTCTCGACGATCAGCACATCGAGGCCGCGGTGGCGTGCAGTGATCGCGGCCGACATGCCGGAGCAACCCGATCCGGCCACGAGCACATCGCACTCGTAAGTCTCAATTGCGCTATGCTCGGTGCTGGTCATGTCTCGCCTCACTTCTTCAGGAGCGGACATTTGGATTCGGAGACCGGGCGAAAGGCGTCCTCGCCCTTCACGGTCTTGACGATGTCCAGATAGTCCCACGGCTCCTTGGACTGTTCGGGCGTTTTCACCTTGGCGAGATACATGTCGCGGATGACGCGGCCGTCCTCGCGCAATTTGCCGCCGTGAACGAAGATATCCTCGATCGGCAGTTCGCGCATCTTGGCCATCACCTTGGCGGAATCGTCGGTGCCGGCCGCCTTGATGGCCTTCAGATAGTGCAGCACCGAACCGTAGACGCCGGTCTGGATCATGGTCGGCATCACCTTGGTGCGCTCGTAGAACTTCTTCGACCAGGCGCGGGTGGCCTCGTCCATGTTCCAGTAGGAAGCCGTGGTCATGTAGGTGCCCTGCGCGGCCTTCAGCCCGATCGCGTGCACGTCGGTATCGAACATCAGAAGGCCGACCAGCTTCTGGCCGCCCTGGACGAGACCGAACTCGCCGGATTGCTTGATCGCGTTGTCGGTGTCCTGGCCGGCATTGGCGAAGGCGACCACGTCGGATTTCGAACTCTGCGCCTGCAGCGCGAAGGAGGAGAAGTCGGCGGTGTTGGTCGGGTGCTTGACGCCGCCGAGCACCTTGCCGCCCATCTCGTTGATGAAGCGCGTGGCGTCCTTCTCGAGCTGCTGGCCGAAGGCATAATCGGCCGTGATGAAGTACCAGGACTTGCCGCCTTCCTTGATCACGGCGGAGGCCGTCACCTTCGACAGCGCGTAGGTGTCATAAGTGAAATGCACGGTGTTCGGGCTGCACAGTTCGTCGGTCAGCGAGCTCGCGCCGGGACCGGAGAGCAGCGCGATCTTGCCCCGCTCGCGCACCATGTTGTGGACGGCGATCGCGATGCCGGAATTGGGAATGTCGGCGACGGCGTCGACCTTGCCGTTGTCGAACCAGCCGCGGACGATCTGCACGCCGACGTCGGTCTTCATCTGATGGTCGGCACCGATGATCTCGATCGGCTTGCCGAGCACGGTCGGCCCGAATTCCTCCACCGCCATCTTCGCGGCTTCCACGGAGCCCGGCCCGCTATTGTCGCGGCCCCAGCTGGACAGATCCGTCAGCACGCCGATCCGCACCACGTCGTCGGAGACTTGTGCAAAAGCAGCGGACGTCATGGCCGCGAGCATGGCGCAGGCCAGAAGCGCTCTCATCGTCGTTCCCTCTCTTATTGGCCGCTTGCGCGGCGGATTGTTCCGGAGGTAAATTAGTTAATGCCAAATGAGTTTGTCAATGGTGAATTGGCCTGGTGGATAGGGATGTGGCGAGCAACTGCATCCAACGCTCTCATGGGATTCGCTGGAATCCTGGGCGTCGGGATGAGCAAGCGGGATTTGCAGCGTTCGGAAACACCAGGAAGGCGATGGTCGCCGGCGCGAGCCGAAGCGTTCCCCTCGGCGTTGCGCGTGCCTCGAGTCGCGGCAGCCGGCCTTCGGTGGTCAGCGCTAGCCTCTTGCCGTTCAACCGCACGATCGCGCCCTGCAGCCGCGCCGCGTCGAGTGTGTACCGCTCGGCGGGATCCGATAGCGTCAGCGCGTGGGAGGCGCGACGCGACGTGTTGATTGCGAGCAGCGACACCGCACCTGCCATGGCCGGATGGCAATGCGCATAGAGATGGAGATCGCGCGGAGCAGCCCTGCCTGCGTCGAGCACGGTCGTTCCCATCAGCCGGCGCCAGAGCAGCGCGGCCCAGTAGCTCGGCCGTGGCCGAAAGGTTGCTTCGTCGAGCAGGCCGTAGTCGCTGGCGGCCAGCGTGTTGTGCATCACCACCTGGACGCCGGCCCTCGCCAGGCGTCCGAGTTGGTCGAGATAGCGGAACGTATCGAGAAAAGTCCGATCCCATCGGCCGCCGCCGCAGG
>NZ_AJQE01000347.1 GCF_000261685.1 Bradyrhizobium genomosp. I (2014)
TCTCGGTCAGCCAGATCGGCTTGCCCGGCTCGAATGCGTCCCGCAGGGTCTGGTAGGTCACGAGTGTCGCATCCGTGCGGGCCAGCCATTGCCCCGAGAGGGCCTGCGCCGGATCGTCGTGCCCGCCGCAGCGCGGCGAGATCGTGTTGTAGTGGTGATAGGTGAAGCGATCGACGCCGGGACCGGACGCGGCAAGCAGGTCGCGCGTGGTGATGCCCGAGCCGGATGGCGGTGATGAATAGCCGACCGAGCCTGGACCGAGGATCAGCGTCTCCGGCGCGGCGCGCCGCATCCAGTCGCGGAAGATCCTGAAGTCGCGGCCATAGGCCATTGCATCATATCCCGCCGGTGCGCCGTTCGTCGCTGCGAGCGTCGGCTCATTCATGAATTCGGCGGCGGCGATGCGGCCGCCCAGCGCGCACGTGGTGTCGACCAACTGCTGTGCCCGATCCGGCTGCCACACACCGTCGGCATTGCGGCTGCCGGGACTGATCGCAAACGAAGTGACGATCTCCGCATCGACCGCACGCGCGAACTCCACGACACCGCGCCACTGCGCTCGGCTGAGCACCGAGTTGAAACCCGGCGGCGGCTTTCCCGGCGCGTCGGCAAAGAACGTTGCATTGGCCCAGGTGCCGCTCACGCGCAGATAGGCCGGCGACAACGCCGCGGCGAGCAGGCGCAGGCGCGAATTGGCAAGATCGATCGGCGGTCTCGCGCTGTAACGATCGCGTTCGTCGAAGGCACGTGCCGTTCGCGGATAAGGCTTCCAGAACCGTCCGCCGGTCACCTCCACCATCTCGATGTTGTAAGACTGAAAGCGCGCATCGATCGCTCCGATCGCCTTCAATCCGGCAGGCGAGATGGCGATGTCGTCGGCGTGCGCCGGGCTCAACGTCAAGGTCGTGAGCAGCGCAATCGTCATCGCGCCTGCAGTCTGACCGATCCGGCGCGATTGGGGTCCCAGCCTGTCGTGTGCCGCCCGGTGGTCGGTCATGCGCTGCCGGTCCAGATGCATCACAGGCCACCCGGCCTTTGTCCAGGATACACTTCTATCTTACCTCGCAATCGACGCCCGGAGCAGCTTTGGGACCACCTGTCGCCGCGGCGGCCTGGTGAGCCGGCCTCCGCGGCGGTGAGAGGGAGCCGGTCAGCCGACAATCGAGCAGGGCGGGGCACAAAAAAATCGCGGCAGCCCTCTTGAAACCGATTTCCGGCTTTCTAAGTCGTTTTCCGCCGCGAGAGCGGTGTGCCGGATGCCAGAACCGGGTCCGGCACGGGCGCCGGGCTGGGTCTTTTCGGACCCGTCTGAATCCCCGCCTTGCGCTCCTTCGTATCCATCTTGCTCTTTGGAGGACTTGGTTATGAGGACCAGTTTCGACTTCGCGCCCCTGTGGCGCTCCACCATCGGCTTCGATCACCTGGCCGACCTCGTCGACAGCACGCTGCGCCAGGCGACCGAGGACAATTATCCCCCCTACAACATCGAACGCTCCGGTGAAGACCATTACCGGATCAGCCTCGCGGTGGCGGGCTTCGGCGCCAGCGATATCACCGTGACGGCCGAGCAAAACGCGCTCACCATCGAGGGCAAGAAGCCAGAGACCGCTGCGCGCGAATATTTGTACCAGGGCATCGCCGCGCGTCCGTTCCGGCGTGTGTTCAATCTCGCCGATTACGTCCAGGTGAAGCAGGCCTCGTTCCAGGACGGGCTCCTGATCATCGATCTCGTTCGCGAGGTTCCGGAAGCGATGAAGCCGCGCCGGATTCCGATCGCGGGCGGCGCTCCTGCGACATCACAGATCGAGCAGAAGAAAGCAGCCTGAGCGCTCGATCGGTCGAACGGCGGAACGCGGCGCGCGGATGCGCGGGCCGCGCTCCCGATGCATGAAGGAGAGAACCATGGCTTTTCGTGATCTCATTCCCTGGTCGAGAAACCAGGAGCTTGCGCCCGCGCGCGACAATTTCGATCCGTTCCTGACGCTTCACCGCGAGATGAATCGTCTGTTCGACGACGTCTTCCGTGGCTTCGGCGGCACCAGCCTGTCGCCGCTGATGGAAGGCCGGTTCGGCTGGCCGAAGGTCGAGCTCAGCGAGACCGACAAGACGCTGACGGTCTCAGTCGAGCTTCCCGGCCTCACCGAGAAGGACGTGCAGGTCGAGGTCGCCAATGGCGTCCTGACCGTCCGCGGCGAGAAGAAGGCGGAGCGCAACGGCGAAGGCAGGTACTTCACCGAGCGCTATTACGGCGCCTTCGAGCGGCAGATCCCGCTGGAGGGCGTCGAGGAGGACAAAGCCGAAGCGTCGTTGAAGAACGGCGTCCTGACCGTGTCGCTGCCGAAATCGGAGAAGGCGCGCGAAGGCGTCAAGCGCATCGCGATCAACACGCACTAGTGTCAAGCGGGCCGGCGGCGATTGGCGCCGCCGTCTCATCATCAACAAAACCGTCCCCCGGAAAGGAGCATGAGGGAGACAAACCGATGACCAACGTGAATACCAATCCCGGCACTCTCAATCCGCTGTTTCACCCTGCGGCCCATTACGGCTCGCCCGCCGACGTTCTGAATGCGCCGGAGCTTTCCTCGCCCGAGAAGCGCATCATCCTGTCGTCCTGGGCCTCCGACATGTACGCCGTCGAATCCTGTCCCGCCCTGCGCGAGATTCCCGGCATGAGCCACACGGTCCGGCTCGCCGATATTCTGGCCGCCTTGCGCAAGCTCGACGGCGACAACGACAATGACGACCCGCCGCGGGGCGGCGGCGTGCCGATGCGGCTGGGGGG
>NZ_AJQE01000348.1 GCF_000261685.1 Bradyrhizobium genomosp. I (2014)
CCGCATGATGGTCACGCCCGCCGTTCTCGGACTCGTGCTGCTCGGCCAGTCCGCGGCCGCCTGGGCTGTTCCGTTTCTGGCCCTGCAGGGCTGGATCGTCGCCTCACGCGACGAAGGCTGAAGCCACGAAGGTCTCGAATACTTACACAACACAAGCGGCAAGTGACGATGATGAATGCTGTGCGTCTGCTGTTCCTGGCCTTGCTGGTGCTGACGCTCACGGCGTCGCAGCCTGCCGCCGGCCACATTCCGGATCTGAAGACCGGCGGCTCGGTGCCGACCCTGGCGCCGCTGGTGCGCCAGGTGACGCCGGCCGTCGTCAACATCTCCGTGCATGGCCGCGTGCGCGAGGACAATCCGCTCTATCGAGATCCGCTCTTCCGCGAATTCTTCGACGTTCCCAGGCAGATCGAGAAGGAGGTCAATGCGACCGGCTCCGGGGTCATCGTCGACGCCCAGCGCGGCTATGTGCTGACCAACAATCACGTGGTCGAAGGAACCTCCGCCGTTCAGATCACGACCAAGGACGGCCGGCAGTTTTCCGCCAGGGTCATCGGCCGTGATCCGCCCACGGACGTCGCGGTGCTCCAGATTCAGAACCCTGCCGAGTTGAAAGCGCTTCCCTTCGGGGACAGCGACGGGCTCGAGGTCGGTGACTTCGTCCTTGCGATCGGCAATCCCTTCGGCCTCGGCCAGACCGTGACATCAGGGCTCGTCAGCGCGCTGGGCCGCACCGGCCTCGGCAAGCAGGGCTATGAGGATTTCATCCAGACCGATGCGGCGATCAATCCCGGCAATTCCGGCGGAGCGCTGGTCAGCCTGCGCGGCGAACTCGTCGGCATCAACTCGGCGATCATCTCACCCGCGGGCGGCAATGTCGGCATCGGCTTTGCCATTCCGGTCAACATGGCGCGCAAGGTGATGGAGCAGATCATCGCCAAGGGTCGCGTCGAGCGCGGCCGTATCGGCGTTTCGCTGAAGGACCTGCATCCGTCAATCAACAAGGGATTGAATCAAGGCGCCGTCATCGCCGAGATCGCCGCGGATTCACCCGCAGAGAAGGCCGGCTTGCGCAAGGGTGATATCGTCACCGGAGCCGACGACCGCCCGATACGCACGGCCGCGCAGCTCCGCAACACGATCGGCCTTG
The DNA here is from genome assembly GCF_000261685.1 of Bradyrhizobium genomosp. I (2014). Lineage (GTDB taxonomy): Bacteria > Pseudomonadota > Alphaproteobacteria > Rhizobiales > Xanthobacteraceae > Bradyrhizobium. Next base: position 1,151 of record NZ_AJQE01000348.1, read on the forward strand.
CGCGCGTCGGCGAGGATGTGAAGCTTACTCTGCTGCGCAAGGGTGCGCCGCTCACCGCCACGGTGAGAGTGGCGCCGGCGACTGAGCCCAGCAGCGCGCTCGCAGGCCCCAATCGCCTCGTTCGCTGAACCAAATGCAGGTGCCATCCGCGGAAGGAAAGGCGGTTCGGCCCCTGCGACGATCTCCGAGCTCAGGCCGCGCGGTGATCCCATCCGCCTTGCAGGTCCCGGATCAGCCGCCGCTCGCGTTCGATGCGTCGGCGATAGAGCTCGCGCTCATGCTCGGTCCTGGCGCTTGCAAGAAGCAGCTCGTAATGGCCGATGACCTTCTCGCTGCCTCGAATGAGCAGGTCTCGCTGACTGTTCATTGCGCCATCCCCGCCGCATTGGCCGGCGCTCCGGAAGCGCGGAAGCTGACAGGGAAGGTCGCCGCGGTCAGGCCATCGAGCGCCGATTGCTCTTCCGCGAGGCGCCTCTCGACAAAATGGCGCTCCAGCTCCGACAGCCTGGTCTTCAGCAGGCGCCGGTAGCGGTGGATGTTGTTGCGGTGCGCACGAATGCGGGCCAGATTCTCATCGAGCATCATCGTCTCTCCAGACGGTCGCGTGAATTCCTTTGATGTCGAGGGTGAGAAAGTCTCTTCTCGGCGGAAAAAATATTCAGCGGGTGACCGCTGTCAAGATGGTCGAAGCCGCATTCGCCTCTCCCCACTCGCGGCAGAGCAATCGCATCTGACTCTTGGGGCTGACCTTGAGCGCGCGCGTCGTCCTTCGGGACGACCGCTTCCAGCGGTCTCCTCTCCATGAACCACCTGTCAGACGACGTCTGGCAGGTGTTCATGGTTCCATGTGCAGCGTCCGCTTTCGGCGCTGGGGACTCAGGATGAGGCTAAGCAGCACTGTCTCCGTTGAAGCTGCTGCCACGCATTTCGACCTCATCCTGAGGGGCCCGCCTAAAGCGGGTGTCTCGAAGGATGGCCCACATGGAGTTCTATAGCCGGGTTCCGCCAGCGATTACCTCTTGTTGGCCAGCAAGCGAACGTCGTGCGGCCATATTTGAGCAGGAGTGATTTCCCGTGAGGGAGGCGCTCCGATGACCAAAGCTCTGATCACCGCTGTTGCAATACTGGCGTGGGTGCCGGCGAGCGCTTTTGCGCAGGAGCGCGCAGGCGATGCGGCGCTCGGCGCGGTGTCGGGCGCGGTCGTGCTGGGCCCGGTCGGCGCGGTCGCCGGAGCCCTGATCGGCTACACGGCCGGACCTTCGATCGCCCGTTCCTGGGGTGTGCGAGGTTCGCAGTCGGCCAGGCACCGGCAGCCGC
>NZ_AJQE01000349.1 GCF_000261685.1 Bradyrhizobium genomosp. I (2014)
AGCGTCCCATCGCGCACGCGCGAGGTGATGGCAGCCAACGGCCAGATGAGAGCTGCCGGCAATCCGACCCCACCGGTTCAAGCCGCGCCTGCCGTGCCGGCGCCAGCCTCGGCGCCGCCCGTTCAGGGATTCGACTGAGGCCGGAACCTCAAGTCGAAGCTTCGGGCGCAGCCGATCGAGCTGGCGAGGCCTGCGTGCTGGTCTAGGATTGGCCCAGGATCTTCCTCGCGGCGCGAAGGTGCGGTCTGTCGATCATCTGGCCGTCGAGCCGCAGCGTGCCGGCATCGGGATTGCTGGCGAACGCCGCGACCACCTTCTCCGCCCATGTGCGCTCGGTGTCCGTCGGCGCGAAGGCCGCGTTGACGATGTCGACGTGCTTGGGATGGATCAGCGCCTTGGCCGAAAAACCGTCACGCCGCGCCGCGCGCGTCTCCTGCTCGAGGCCAGCGAGGTTGTCGATGTCGGTGTAGACCGTGTCGATCGGCGCGACGTCGGCCGCGGCCGCGGCCATCAGGCAGAGATCGCGCGCAAGACGATAGGGGCTGTGGAACACGCCGCCGGAGGCTTTCTCGGTCGCGCCGAGCGAGGCCGAAAGATCCTCCGCGCCCCACATCAGGCCGGCGAGGCGGGGGGAGCAGCCCTTGTAGCTGCCGAGGCCGAAGATCGAGCCGGCGGTCTCCGTCGCGACGCAGACGATGCGAGTCGTGCCGATCGCGATGCCGGCTACTGCTTCCAAGGCTTCGAGCCAGGTCGCGACCTGCCGCACGTCGTCACCGCCCTGCGATTTCGGCAACACGATGCCGTCAGGTCTGCCCGGCATCACCGCGGCGAGATCGGCGAGCGTTATGCCGGTGTCGAGCGCATTGACGCGGACGTAGAGTTGATGCGGCTTGCTGCGACCCTTCAGCATGGCAAGTGTCAGCCCGCGCGCCTCCGCTTTCTTCTCGGTGACGACGGAGTCCTCGAGATCGATGATCAGCGCGTCGGCCCTGCCTTCGCTCGCCTTTTTGAATTTGCGCGGGGAATCGCCCGGCACGAACAGCATCGAACGCATCAGACCGGCCTCTTGTGCATCATCGCCATGCGGCGGCATTTGCCGACGATCTCGTCGTTCTGGTTGTACGCGTGGTGCTCGAACTCGACGATGCCGGCCCTGGGCCGCGATTTGGATTCGCGCATCGAGAGCACCTTTGTCGTGGCCCGCAAGGTGTCGCCGTGGAAGACCGGCTTCGGAAACGTGACCTCGGTCATGCCGAGATTGGCGACGGTGGTCCCCAGGGTCGTATCATAGACCGTCATGCCGATCATGATGCCGAGGGTGTAAAGGCTGTTGAAAATGCGCTGGCCGAACTCGGTCTTCTCGGCGAAATGCGCGTCGATGTGCAGCGGCTGCGGGTTGAGCGTCAGCAGGCTGAACATGGTGTTGTCCATTTCCGTGACGGTCCGGGTCAAAGGATGCATGAACTCCCGGCCCACGGAAAAGTCCTCGAAGTAAAGTCCGGCCATCGCGGTTTCCTCCCTGCGAAATAACGGCGCGCGCATAGCTTCGCGCCGCATGACCCTATGCATGGTAGACACAGTTGATAGCCAAATTCACGTATCTGTATGCGGTTTTTCGAGCTAAAGAACGCAGGCGAAGGCATCTCGGGGCGCAGCAAGCGGCCACGGCCCTTGCGTGGGGAACGCGAAAGAAGGGAGATGGCGCGGTCGCGGCTCCCAAGAAGGAGATCAAGACCATGGATTTCGCGCTCACCGATCAGCAGGAAGCCATTCGCGACGCCATCGCCAAGATCTGCGAGGGCTTTCCCGATGCCTACTGGCTGAAGAAGGACCACGACGGCGGCTTCCCGCACGACTTCCACAAGGCGCTGGCGGACGCCGGCTGGCTCGGCATCTGCGTGCCGGAAGAATATGGCGGCTCCGGGCTCGGCATCACCGAGGCTGCGATCATGATGCGCACCATCGCGGAGTCGGGGGCCGGCATGTCCGGCGCCTCCGCGGTCCACATCAACGTGTTCGGGCTCAATCCCGTCGTCGTGTTCGGCACCGAGGAGCAGCGCAAGCGCATGCTGCCGCCGATGGTCGAGGGCCGCGAGAAGGCGTGCTTTGCGGTGACCGAGCCCAACACCGGTCTCAACACCACGCAGCTCAAGACCCGTGCGGTCGCCAAGAACGACCGCTACATCGTCAATGGCCAGAAGGTGTGGATCTCGACCGCGCAGGTCGCACACAAGATCCTGCTGCTGGCGCGCACCACGCCGCTGGAAGAGGTGCGATCGCCCACCCACGGCCTCAGCCTGTTCTACACCAATTTCGACCGCAACAGGATCAAGGTCCATGAGATCGAGAAGATGGGCCGCAAGATCGTCGATTCCAACGAGCTGTTCTTCGAGGATTTCGAGATTCCGATGGAGGATCGGATCGGCGAGGAAGGCAAGGGCTTCCAGTACATTCTCGAAGGGATGAATCCGGAGCGTATCCTGATCGCTGCGGAAGCCGTCGGTCTCGGCAAGCTCGCGCTGTCGCGCGCGACCGAATACGCCAAGACCCGCACCGTGTTCAATCGTCCGATCGGCAAGAACCAGGGCATCCAGCATCCGCTCGCGGTGAACTGGGTCGAGCTCGAAGCGGCCTGGCTGATGGTGATGTCCGCGGCGTGGCAATATGACAAGGGCATGCCCTGCGGCGCCGCGGCCAATGCCGCGAAATATCTCGCGGGCGAAGCGGGCTTCTCGGCTTGCGAGCAGGCGGTGATGACCCATGGCGGCTTCGGCTATGCCAAGGAATTCCACGTCGAGCGCTACTTGCGCGAAGTGCTGATTCCGCGCATCGCGCCGGTCAGCCCGCAACTCGCGCTCAGCTTCATCGCGGAAAAGGTGCTGGGGCTCGCGAAGTCGTACTGAACGGGGTGTTGTGGCGCAAACCAGATGGGCCGCCTATTCGGCGGCGATCCGCTCCATCGCCATGGCGCGAAGCCTGGCGCGCTGGATCTTCACGCCGTTGGCGCTGTCGGTGACGGGGAAGGCGTCCACGATATAGATTCGCGCCGGCACCTTGTAGCCGGCGAGCCGCTCGCGCAGGCTCGTCGTGAGCGCTTCCTGCCGCGGCGGCTCCCCTGCCGGGATCACGAAGGCGACGCAGCGCGCCTGGCCCTTCAGGTCGACTGCAACCACCTGGGCGTCGGCAACGCCGGTGCACGATTTGAGCTCGTCCTCGATCTCGCCCGGCGAGACCAGGAAGCCGCCGAGCCGCATCGCATCGCCAGCGCGGGTCTCGTAGACGAAGGAGCCGTTGCCGCGCAGCCGGCCGATGTCGCCGGTGCGAAAGAATCCGTCGGCGGTGATCGCTTCGCGCGTCGCATCGAGGTTGTTGAAATAGCCGAGGAAACGTGACGGCGCGCTGATCTCGATCTCGCCGGACACGCCGCTGGCCGCAAGCTCGCCGGTCTCGACATCGCGGACGCGGAGTTTCGCGTCCGGCGACATCGGCCAGCCGCCGCCCTCGATGCGATCGGCGAAGGCATCGCCGCGGCGGGCGATCGAGAACAGCGCCTGCACCTCGCTCGAGCCGTACAGGCCGAACAGCTTCATGCCGCGCGTCTCGGCCTCCGCGGCCAGCTCGCGCCAGCCGGGCTGAAACGCGGCGAAGCCGCAGACCTCGAGATGCGGGAATGGGCGTGGCGCATCGGTGAGGGCGAGAATGCGCCGGAACATCTCGTCGGAGCCGAAGGAATGCGTGATCCCGTGCTCGGCGAGGATCTTCAGGGCCGGCGCCGCTTCGAAGGCGCCGAGTATATGGATGGTCGCGCCGGCTGCGATGAAGCCGAGCAGGCTCGTCATGCCGAAGGTGCCGCAGAACGGCAGCATGGCCAGCAACGAATGACGCTGGTGATCGAGTTGGAGCGCGTGGGCGACGGAGGCGGCGTGCGTCGCCAGCGTCCGCTGCGAATGCGCGACGAGCTTCGGCCCCTTGGTGGTGCCCGAAGTCGTGTAGAGCAGGACCGGCAGGTCGACATCATCCTGAACCGCGGGGGCGGGGGGATAGGACCGGTCGAAGGCGTCGAACCGCACACAGGGCCAGTGCGCGGGGATCGCATCCGCGCCGACCACGGCAAGCTTTTGCAGCGTGGGCACCTCGTCGCTGGCGACATCGGCGAGGATGGCGGCAAAATCGATCGCGCGGAATGCGGCCTCGACCACCATCAGCCTGGCACCGGACACCTTGAGCAGGTGCGCGACTTCCGCGCTGCGGTAGCGCGTGTTGACGGCAGCGACGACCGCGCCAAGGCGGGCGGCGGCGAACAGCAACGCGATCCATTCGATCCGGTTGACCAGCCAGACCGCGACCACGTCCCCCTTGCCGATGCCTTGCGCCGCGAGCCAGGCCGCGGTCTGCTCGATTCTTTCCGAGAACCCCGTGCGCGAGACCGGCGTGCCGTCGAACACGAAGGCAGGTTCGGCGGCCTCAGTGCGGATCAGCGATTGCAGTGAAAAATCGTTGGCGCTCATGACAAGCGGAGTAACCCGATCGCGCCAGGCTGTCTACTTGGTGCCGAACATTCGGTCGCCGGCATCGCCCAGGCCCGGCACGATGTAGCCGTGGTCGTTGAGGCGTTCGTCGATCGCGGCGGTCCAGATCGGCACGTCGGGATGCTCGCTCTGGAACTGGGCGATGCCCTCGGGCGCGGCCAGAAGGCAGACGAAACGGATGTCGCGGGCGCCGCGCGCCTTGAGCAGGGACGCGCCGGCACAGGCCGAGTTGCCGGTTGCCAGCATCGGGTCCATCAGGATCACGGTGCGGTCGGACAGGTCCTGCGGTGCCTTGAAGTAATATTCCACGGCCTGCAACGTTTCGGGGTCGCGGTAGAGCCCGATATGGGCAATGCGCGCCGAAGGCATCAAGGCGAGCATGCCGTCGAGGAAGCCGACGCCGGCGCGCAGGATCGGCGCCAGCGTGAGCTTCTTGCCGGCGATCTTGGGCGCCCGCATCGGCGCGATCGGCGTCTCGATCTCGACCAGCTCCAGCGGCAGGTCACGCGTCACCTCGTAGCAGAGCAGCATCCCGATCTCGTTCAGGATCTCGCGAAAGCTCTTGGTCGATCGGTCCTTCTCCCGCATCAGGGAGAGCTTGTGCTGGACCAGAGGATGGGTGACGACGTTGACGCTGCTGGTGCTCATGAAACCGCTCTACACGGTTCCATCAAGCTGCGCCAGATCGGTCGAGACCTTTCCGTGGGCGACGCTCCCTAACGGGGCATCGCGACCGCGCTGCGGGCGCGGTTGCTCGCCTCATAGGCAGCTATGGTCAGCTCGCGGTCGATCGCCATGCGAGATCGGACGAGCTAGACCCCGAGCCCGCGTGCCACCAGCGTGATCACCAGCGTCAGGATACGGCCCCAGATCAGGCTCAGCGTCATCGTCAGAATGATCACGGTGACCGCCTGCTTCAGATTTCCCTTGAAGGGCTGCATGCTAGCCGTCCGAAGTCGGGTTGGCAGCGAGGCGCATGCCGAGCAGCAATGCACCCATCAACGCAACGAGGGTGATGATCTTGATCTCGACCATGTCGTTACCTCGCAAGGCGTGCCGGACGCCGCCTCACTCCGTCCAGCCATCGTGCCGCCTGCGCGACCAGCGGATTGCCCCGATTCTCGACGTCGAGAGTGGAAAGTCTCTGCAGCAAACACCGCCGGTCAGGCGGGGAGATGCCAGAGATGGATTGCGATTCTCAGCGCGATCAGCGCGGTGAGCACGCTGCCCATCGAGAGCAGGCCGAGCACCTGGAGCGCGATACGCTTGAGCTGGGCCTTGCGCGCTTCGGAGATGCGCGCCGCGCGTTCGGCCCCGAAGCGCCGGTCGAAACCATGTGTCATGATCGACATCGGGGAAGTCCTTGTCCTTGGCGCAGCGAGGCGACCGCTCCAATCTGCCGCTCATGATGTCCTCCTTGCGTAGGATTGCGAGATGAGCGCCGGCGCATCCGCATAGGAATGTCATAGAGATGCTGATCGTCGCGCCGGCAGCCCTCTGAAGAGTTCGGGGTTCCGCTTCGGTCGGGGGCCTGAGACGGCGCGGGATCCGAATGCGTGATCCCGGCCGCTGCGGCGAAGGCGAGGCGCAGTCGCGGTTCCTCGATCTGCTTGCAGAATCGGTCCAGGGTGTCCGCCGCGTTCTGTGACTGCCCGTTGATCGCCGCGCAGAGCCGGGAACTGGTTCGCCGGAAGAAGTGGAACGCCTCGTGGGCGGTGCGCCGTCCTCCGAGGCGATCGAGCTCCGCCGCGAGTGCTGCAACGTTGAGCCTGTCGGACTCATCCCGCGTCAGGGCAAAGCGCAGCAGCGCCAGTTTCCAGGCGTGGAGCAGCCTGCGAGATCCATCGACCAGGTCGAGCATGCAAATTCCGGATGGCCTCGCCGCGTCAGGCTCCGACGCCGTCGATCAATTCTTCGTCGGCGATCGCAGCGAATGCGCGCACCACGCCTCTCTGCGCGGCTGCGTCCAGCGGCACGATCGGCAGCCTGGTGGCGGCCGACATCAGGCCAAGGACGTTGAGTGCGTATTTGAGCGCGGCCGGATCTTCCCTGGACAGGCAGGCGATGAGCGGAATCAGGCGCTTGTGCAGATAACGGGCGGATTGCAGCCGGCCCTGCCTGAGATGCGAGAAGATCGTGCGGCAGAGATCCGGGGCAATGTTGGCGACCTCCGAGATCGCGCCGTCGCCGCCATCCGCGATGAAGGCGAACGCGGTGAAGTCGCCGCCGGAGAGAAAGCGAAAACTTGCCGGCAAGCTGTGGGACAGCCGCATCGGACGGGCGATGTCGCCACCTCCATCGCGCAGGCCGACGAACTGGCGGGACTCGGCCAGACGCAGAAGCGTCTCGTCGGCGAGCGGGCGCAGCGTGCGGGCGGGATTGTCGTGCAGGATCACGGGAAGTCCGATTGCAGCGGCGATGGCACGGAAATGCGCGAGCATGCCCTCCTGGATCGGCTTGTTGTAGGCGGGCACGACCGACATGACGGCATCGGCGCCGGCCGCTTCCGCACGCCGCGCGAGCTCGATGGCGTGGCTGGTTGCATTGGATACCGCACCAGCAATGACCCGCACCCGGCCGCGGGCGACGTCGACCGCGGTGCGAATGACGAGCTCCTGCTCGGCCGGTGAGAGCGTCGGGGCCTCGCCGGCCGTCTCGCAGACCACGATGGCGGGAACGCCGGCCGCGACCTGTCGCTCGCACAGTGCAGCGAATGCCTTGAGATCGATGGCATCTGCCGCGTCGAATGGTGTCGGCAGGTCCGGAATGAATCCGGTGAACCAGGCAGCGGGAGGGATGAGCATGGTTTTCCCCTGTTGACGCTGGCTCAGGCGGCGCGCTGCGCGACGGTGGTATTGGGGCTCTTGCCCATGTCGAGCTCGATCCCGCGCGGCAGCTCGACGATGGTTTCCGGATGCTGCCCGTTCTCGAACAGCGCATATTTGATCGCCTGGGCGCGGCTGACGAACAGGCCGCCATAGAGGCCGTTCTGCTCCTGAGCGATCCATTGTCCCCGGTGATTGCGGCCGATGAAGACGATGGTCGAGGGCGAGCTGCACGAGGGAGGTTCGACGAGTTTCACGGATTTGGTCCTTCTGAACGACGCCGGCTTGGGACTCATTGTCCCCGCCTGCGTGCTCAATATCCTGCCTCGCGAATATGATTTCGAGGGCGGGTGGGCGACGATCTCATAGGAAGGTCATAAAGCCGACCGCTCAGGCCACGGCGTTGGCGATGTGGACCAGAGCGAACAGCGCGCCGAAGGCGACAGCCTCGTCCCAATGATTGAGCGCAGGTCCCAACAGCGGCTCGCGCTTGAGGAGGCCGACGAGCGCACACAGGATGATCGACATCCAGAGCAGGGCGGCGAGGCTTCGGCCGAAGCCGATGCTGCCGAAGGCGGCGAAGGTCAATAGCAGCGCGATGCGGACGGCAAAGCGAGACAAAACGCGCGTCGGGCTCAACGTGCGCGGTATGTCCTGAGATTGCGGCAAGGCTTGACTGCCCTAACCGAAATTGTCGCAGGCGACCGGCTCGTAAAGCGGGTCCCGCCTCCGACGAACCGAGGGAACGCTCGGCCGCGACGCTTCCACGGCGAGTGCCTGGACTTCAACGAACGCCGACAGCAGCGCGATCGCAAGGTCGCCATGGCAAGCCTCGACCGCGGTGTCGAGCCAATCCGGCAATTCGCGCGCGCGTGACAGCGCGCAATGCCACTCGCCCTCGTCATAGGCGATGCACCGGACCCGCCACATTGGCAGCTCCAGCTCGATCAGCACCAGCGCCGCGTCCGCCCATGCCTCGGCGTCGATCAGGTGCGAGAGGCGTGCGGTGCGGCCGTTCTGGCCGAGCGAGGGGACGCGCCGGCAGGCCGTTTCGATGATCTCGATCATCAACGGCCGCGTCATCGCATGTGTCTCGCGCAGCCGCTCGCTGAGTGAGGGGGGATCGTAGTGGCGGAGAGCGGCGATCATGTCAGGCCTCCTGGGGTTGGCGTCGGTCAGTCGGCCGGCCTCACAAAGATGTCCTGGAGGGCATTTGAAAACGAGATAGGGATCGGGCGAGAGATATAGGGATTTCGTAAGTGGACGGAGCCTACCGGCCAGGCGCAATAGCCCCTCAACTATCGCCTTCGCCGCGGGCGGACGCTTATGGAAGCAGGGCTTTTTTGAAAGACCGTGGCCGCTGTCCGCCGTAACAATCGCCTGCGAAAGTGGGTGGGCGGTGCCACTGCGCTGCCTGCTCGGATGACCGCCCGGAATGGATCGTCATTGTCACGTGGCCGCCCACCGCGACGTGCCGGCCCTTATGAGATTCCTATAACGTCGCCGTAGGCTTCACCTCGAAAACCTATGCGCGCGGTGGCACCTGATCGCCATCAAGTTCCCGGTCGGAAGCGGCGCGCATTGCATTCGTTCGTGGCGGGCCGGCCGCCGGGATCGAAGGACGGGTCATGCCGCAGACCGTCTCGTACCGAGGAGTATCGTCATGATGGACATTCTGATGCTGGGGCTAGCCGCGGCCTTCTTCGCGCTCGCGATCGGTTACACCTACGCCTGCGAACGGCTGTGACGGAGCGACCATGATTTTCGATTATGCACTCGCCGGCGCCGTCTCGTTCGGCCTCCTGATCTATCTCACCTACGCACTGCTGCGGCCCGAGCGGTTCTGACGCCGTGCTGCTGCTCGTCGAATTGCTGCTGGCGGACGCCGTGCTCGTCGCGGGCCTGCTTGCGCTGGTCCTGCCGATGCTGCGCTGGACGCAAAGCCTGAAGGGTTGATGCCATGACCGTAATCGGTTGGTTCCAGATCATTCTCTATTGTTTGATCGTCGCCGCGCTGACCAAGCCGCTCGGCTGGTACATGACGCGCGTGTTCAATGGCGAGCGCACGTTCCTGTCGCCCGTCCTGCGCCCGATCGAGGCCGGCATATATTGGATCTCCGGTGTCGACGAGAAGCGCGAGCAGCATTGGATGACCTATACCGTCGCCATGCTGCTGTTCCATGTCGGCGGCTTCCTCATCATCTACGGCCTGATGCGGCTCCAGGCCATGCTGCCCTTCAATCCGGCCGGGCAGTCCGCCGTCGCCGAAGATCTGTCGTTCAACACCGCGATCTCCTTCATCACCAACACCAATTGGCAGAACTACGGCGGCGAGAGCACGCTGTCCTATCTGACCCAGATGGTCGGCCTCACGCACCAGAATTTCCTGTCGGCTGCGACCGGCATCGTGCTCGCGGTGGCCTTGATCCGCGGCTTTGCCCGCGCCTCGATGCGCACCGTCGGCAATTTCTGGGTCGATGTGACCCGGTGCACCCTTTATATCCTGCTGCCGATCTGCATCGTCTACGCGCTGTTCCTGGTCTGGCAGGGCATGCCGCAGACGCTCGGAGCCTATGTCGAGGCCACCACGCTCGAAGGCGCCAGGCAGACCATCGCGGTCGGCCCGGTCGCCTCGCAGGTCGCGATCAAGATGTTAGGGACCAATGGCGGCGGCTTCTTCAACGCCAATGCCTCCCATCCCTTCGAGAACCCGACCGCGCTGTCGAATTTCGTGCAGATGCTGTCGATCTTCGCGCTCGGCGCCGCGCTCACCAATGTGTTTGGACGCATGGTCGGCAACCAGCGCCAGGGCGGGGCGATCCTCGCCGTGATGGGCGTGCTGTTCGTTGCCGGCGTCGCGGTTGCTTACTGGGCGGAAGCGCATGGCACGGCCACGTTGCAGGCGCTCGGTCTTTCCGGCGGCAACATGGAAGGCAAGGAAGTGCGCTTCGGCATCGTCGCGTCCTCGTTGTTCGCTGTGATCACCACCGCTGCGTCCTGCGGTGCCGTCAACGCCATGCATGACAGCTTCACTGCGCTCGGCGGCATGATCCCGCTGATCAACATGCAGCTCGGTGAGATCATCGTCGGCGGCGTCGGCGCCGGCATGTACGGCATGCTGCTCTTCGTGATCCTCGCGATCTTCGTCGCAGGCCTGATGGTCGGCCGCACGCCGGAATATGTCGGCAAGAAGATCGAGGCGCGCGAGGTCAAGATGGCGATGCTCGCGATCCTGATCCTGCCGCTGATGATCCTGGGCTGGACCGCGGTCGGCGTCGTGCTGCCCACGGGCGTCGCCTCGATGGCCAATGCCGGCCCGCACGGCTTCTCGGAAGTGCTTTATGCCTACTCCTCGCAGACCGGCAACAACGGCTCGGCCTTCGCGGGGCTCACCGGCAACACGCTGTTCTACAACCTGACGGGCGCGTCCGCGATGTTCGTCGGCCGCTTCCTGATGATCGTGCCGGCGATGGCGATCGCAGGGTCGCTCGCGCAGAAGAAGTCGATCCCTCCGTCGATGGGCACCTTCCCGACCACCGGCGGCCTGTTCGTCGGCCTGGTCGTCGGCGTGATCCTGATCATGGGCGGCCTGACCTTTTTCCCGGCGCTCGCCCTCGGCCCGATCGTCGAGCAGCTCGCGATGAACGCCGGCAACGTCTTCTGATCCAGCTCTTTCGGAGTGACCTCCATGGAACCAGTTTCTAAACCCAACAAGCGCATGCCGGTCTCGGCGATGCTGGATCCCAGGATCGTGGTGCCGGCGATCGGCGCGGCCTTCGCCAAGCTCGATCCGCGCGCCATGATCAAGAACCCGGTCATGTTCGTGGTCGAGATCGTCGCTGCGCTCACCACGGTGATCTTCCTGCGCGATCTCCTGACCGGCGGGGAAAATCTCGGATTCACGTTCCAGATCATCCTCTGGCTGTGGTTCACCGTGCTGTTCGCCAACCTCGCTGAAGCAGTTGCCGAGGGCCGAGGCAAGGCGCAGGCCGAGACGCTGCGCAAGACCCGCACCGAGAGCCAGGCCAAGCTCCTGGCCGGCTCGGGCCGGAACTATAAGCTCGTGCCGGGCACGAGCCTGAGGGTCGGCGACCTCGTGCTGGTGGAGGCGGGCGATACCATTCCGTCCGACGGCGAGGTGATCGAGGGGGTGGCCTCCGTCAACGAGGCCGCCATCACCGGCGAGTCGGCGCCCGTGATCCGCGAATCCGGCGGCGACCGTTCGGCCGTGACCGGCGGCACGCAGGTGCTGTCGGACTGGATCCGCGTCCGCATTACGGCAGCCCAGGGCTCGACCTTCATCGACCGCATGATCAAGCTGGTCGAGGGCGCCGAGCGGCAGAAGACGCCGAACGAGATCGCGCTCAACATTCTGCTCGCCGGCCTCACCATCATCTTCGTGTTCGCCACCGTGACGATCCCGAGCTACGCCGCCTACGCCGGCGGCTCGATCTCGGTGATCGTGCTGGTCGCGCTGTTCGTGACACTTATCCCGACCACGATCGGGGCGCTGCTGTCGGCGATCGGCATCGCCGGCATGGACCGCCTGGTCCGCTTCAATGTGCTGGCGATGTCGGGCCGAGCGGTCGAAGCCGCCGGAGACGTCGACACGCTGCTGCTCGACAAGACCGGCACCATCACGCTCGGCAACCGGCAGGCGACCGCGTTCCGCCCCGTCCGGGGAGTGACCGAGCAGGAGCTGGCCGATGCCGCCCAACTCGCCTCGCTCGCCGACGAGACCCCGGAAGGCCGCTCCATCGTCGTGCTGGCGAAGGAGAAATACGGCATCCGCGGCCGCGACATGGCGGAGCTCGGGGCCACCTTCATCCCGTTCACGGCGCAGACCCGCATGAGCGGCGTCGATGCCGGCGGCTCGTCGGTGCGCAAGGGTGCGGTCGATGCCATGCTGAACTATGTCGGCGGCGGCGCTCCGACCGCGGTCGCTTCCGGCAACACGGCGCGCTCGATGCAGCCTGCCGCGCTTTCCGAACTCGGTCGCGAGATCCAGGCCATTGCCGATGACGTGTCGAAGTCCGGCGGCACGCCGCTGGCTGTCGCCAAGGATGGCAAGCTGCTCGGGATCGTCCAGCTCAAGGACATCGTCAAGGGCGGTATCCGCGAGCGCTTCGCCGAGCTGCGCCGCATGGGCATCCGCACTATCATGATCACCGGCGACAATCCGATGACGGCTGCCGCCATCGCCGCGGAAGCCGGCGTCGACGACTTCCTGGCGCAGGCAACGCCCGAAGACAAACTCAAGCTGATCCGCGACGAGCAGGCCAAGGGCAAGCTGGTGGCGATGTGCGGCGACGGCACCAACGATGCGCCGGCGCTCGCCCAGGCCGACGTCGGCGTCGCCATGAACACCGGCACGCAGGCCGCGCGCGAAGCCGGCAACATGGTCGACCTCGATTCCAACCCGACCAAGCTGATCGAGGTGGTCGAGATCGGCAAGCAGCTCCTGATGACGCGCGGTGCGCTGACGACGTTCTCGATCGCCAACGACGTCGCCAAGTATTTTGCGATCATCCCGGCGATGTTCCTGGCGTTCTACCCTCAGCTCAACGTGCTCAACGTCATGAACCTGTCGAGCCCGCAGAGCGCCATCCTTTCGGCGATCATCTTCAACGCGCTGATCATCATTGCGCTGATCCCGCTGGCGCTGAAGGGCGTCGCCTATCGCGCGGTCGGTGCCGGCGCTCTGCTTCGGCGCAACCTCTTGATCTACGGCCTTGGCGGCATCGTCATTCCCTTCATCGGCATCAAGGCGATCGACCTCGTGGTGACCGCCTTGCACCTGGCCTAACCCCGTCATTGCGAGGAGCGGAGCGACGAAGATTCCATGGGGTAGTGG
>NZ_AJQE01000350.1 GCF_000261685.1 Bradyrhizobium genomosp. I (2014)
GCTTCGCTTCGCTCGCAATGACGAAAGAAAGGAGACTTCAAATGCTCAGAGAAATCCGCCCCGCCATCGTCCTCTTGCTGGCGCTCACTGCCATCACGGGCCTTGCCTATCCGCTCGCGATGACCGCCATTGCCGGCACGTTGTTTCCCGTGCAGGCGCAGGGCAGCCTGATCGAAAAGGACGGCAAGGTGATCGGCTCCGCCCTGATCGGGCAGGAGTTCAAGGATGACAAATACTTCCATGGCCGTCCCTCGGCGACGCTTGCGCCGGATCCGAACGATTCGACCAAGACGGTGTCGGCCCCCTACAACGCCGCCAATTCGGGTGGCTCCAACCTCGGCCCGACCAGCAAGGCGCTGGCCGACCGGTTGAAGGAGGATGTAGACAAGCTCAGAGCCGAGAATCCGAACGCGGCCGTGCCGGTCGACCTGGTGACGACGTCGGCCAGCGGTCTCGACCCGGACATCTCGCCGGAAGCCGCGCAATTCCAGGTGCCGCGCGTGGCAAAGGCGCGGAATCTGCCTGAAGATCAGGTCAGGCAGCTCGTGGCCGCCAACACCCGAGGCCGTCTCCTCGGTCTGCTCGGCGAACCCAGGGTTAACGTTCTGGCGCTGAATCTCGCGCTCGATCGCATGGCCGCGAAGTAGCAGTCTAGGCTCGCGGCGCTCGGATGATTATATTCGATGTCGAAGCCTCCTCCTCACCCTGATCGCATCTTGCGATGCGATCAGGCCTCTCCCCGCAAGCGGGGAGAGGCGAAGGACAGGCGGAGAATGTAACGGATAGACAAGCCGTCCTGATGGTCCGAGAGCGCCGCGATCCTGAACAACGTCCATCCCCGGAGGCACTGCTGGAAGCGGCGCGCCGGGAGGAGAGCGCGGGCGGCAGGCTGAAGATCTTCGTCGGCGCAGCTCCCGGCGTCGGCAAGACCTACGAGATGCTGCAAAGCGCCCATGCCAGGCGCAAGGCCGGCATCGACGTCGTGGTCGGCTTCGTCGAAACCCATGGCCGCGCCGAGACCGAGGCGCTGGTGCGCGACCTCGAAGTGGTCCCGCGCAAGAGGCTGGAGTACCGCGGCCAGATTGTCGAGGAGATGGATCTCGATGCGGTGATCGCGCGACGGCCGCAGATTGCGCTGGTCGACGAGCTCGCCCACACCAATGCGGTCGGCAGCCGCCATCCCAAGCGCTATCTCGACGTCGAGGAGCTGCTGTCCCACGGCATCGACGTCTACACCGCCGTCAACATCCAGCACATCGAGAGCCTGAACGACGTCGTTGCCCAGATCACCCATGTCAGGGTCCGCGAGACCGTGCCGGATTCGGTGTTCGACCGCGCCGACGCGATCGAGCTGATCGACCTCACGCCCGACGATCTGATCCAGCGGCTGAAGGAGGGCAAGGTCTATGTGCCCAGGCAGGCCGAGCGGGCGCTGGAGCATTATTTCTCGCCGGGCAATCTCACCGCGCTCCGTGAACTCGCGCTGCGGCGCACCGCCGAGCGGGTCGACGAGCAGCTGCTCACTCACATGCAGGCAAATGCGATTCCCGGGCCCTGGGCCGCGGGCGAGCGCATCCTCGTCTGCGTCAGCGAGGATCCGCGCGCGGCTGGCCTCGTGCGCTACACCAAGCGGCTGGCGGACCGGCTGCATGCGCCGTTCACCGCGCTTTCGATCGAGACGCGGCGATCCCTGCAATTGTCCGACGAGGAGCGCGATCGGCTGGCCGACACGCTGCGGCTGGCGGAATCGCTCGGTGGCGAAGCGCTGACCATTCCCGCCGTCGGCCGCCGCATCGCCGACGACGTCGTCAATTTCGCGCAAGGCAACAACGTCACCCAGATCGTGATCGGCAAGTCGACGCGCTCGCGCTGGTTCGAGATGACGCGCGGCTCGGTCGTGCATGATCTGGTGCGCCGTGCCGGTAACATCACGGTCCACGTCATCGCCGGTGACGAGCTGCCCGGCGAAGCCGCGCCAAAGACGGCGGTGCAGACTGCCGCGCGCTCGGAGCCATTCAATCCGCTGCCCTATCTGAAGGCACTCGGCATCGTGCTGATCGGTCTCGGCGCCGCCGAGCTGATCCAGCCCCGTTTCGGGCTCGAGAACGTCGACCTCGTATTGCTGACGGCGGTTGTCGCGGTCGCCGTCCGTTACGGCCTGTGGCCGTCGTTGCTGGCGACGGTCGCGGCGTCGCTCTGCTACAATTTCTTCTTCATTCCGCCGATCTACACCTTCACGATCACCGATCCGACCAACGTGGCTGCCTTCGTGCTGTTCATGGCTGTGGCGATGATCGTCTCCAACGTCGCCGCGCGTGTTCGCACGCAGGCTGATGCCGCGATCGGCCGGATCAGGATGACCGAGCAGCTCCATGCCTTCAGCCGCAAGCTCGCCGGCACCGCCACGCTCGACGACGTGCTATGGGCGACCGCCTATCAGATCGCATTGATGCTGAAGGTTCGGGTCGTGCTGCTGCTGCCCGAGGAGGGGCTGCTCACGGTCAAGTCCGGTTATCCGCCGGAGGACGAGCTCGACCAGGCCGACCTCGCGGCGGCCAACTGGGCCTGGAGCAACGATCGCCCCGCCGGCCGCGGCTCGGACACGTTGCCGGGAGCCAGACGGCTGTTCCTGCCGATGCGCACCGGGCGGGGACCGATCGGTGTGATCGGCATCGACAACGACCGCACCGGCCCGCTGCTGACGCCGGACCAGCGCCGGCTGCTCGATGCGCTGGTCGACCAGGGCGCGCTCGCGATCGAGCGCGTGCTGCTCGTCGAGGACATGGACCGCGTCAAGCGCACCGTCGAATCCGAGCGGCTGCGTTCGGCGCTGTTGACCTCGATCTCGCATGATCTGAAGACGCCGCTCGCCTCCGTGTTGGGGGCGGCTTCCACCATGCGCGATCTCGCCGGCGCCCTCTCCGACACCGAGAAGCGCGACCTCATCGCCACCGTGATCGACGAATCCGAGCGGCTCAACCGCTTCATTGCCAATCTGCTCGACATGACCAAGCTCGAATCCGGCGCCATCGTGCCCAACACGGCGCTGCACGATCTCGGCGAGATCGTCGGCAGCGCGCTGCGGCGCGCCAGCAAGATCCTCAACCGCCACAAGATCGAGCTGGCGCTGGCCGCCGATCTGCCGATGCTGCAGCTCGATGCCGTGCTGTTCGAGCAGGTGCTGTTCAACCTGCTCGACAATGCTGCCAAATACGCGCCACCCGAGACCACGATCGCGATCCGCGGCCGGCGCGACGGCGGTCATGTCGTGCTCGAGATTGCGGACGAGGGAGCCGGCATTCCGACCGACGAGCTCGAGAGCGTGTTCGACAAATTCTATCGCGTGCAGAAAGGCGATCACGTCCGTCCCGGCACCGGGCTCGGCCTCGCCATCTCCCGCGGCTTCGTCGAGGCGATGCGCGGCACGATCTCGGCCGCCAACCGCGGCGACCGGAGCGGCGCTGTCCTCACCATCCGTCTTCCCGTTCCCGCGGAGAGCCGCGCATTGGATACCGCTGCATGAGCGCTGCCCCGATCAAGGTCCTGATCATCGACGACGAGCCGCCGATCCGCAAATTGCTGCGGATGGGGTTGACGACGCAGGGCTACGAAATCCTGGAGGCGTCGAACGGCAAGACTGCGCTGGAGAAGCTTGACGAAGAGCCGGCGCTGATCATCCTCGATCTCGGCCTGCCCGACGTTCAGGGGCATGAGCTGCTCCGCACCATCCGCACCCGCAACGAAGGCGTGCCGATCGTGGTGCTGTCGAGCCGCGGCGACGAAGCCGGAAAGGTACAGGCGCTCGATCTCGGTGCCGACGACTATCTGACCAAGCCGTTCGGCATGGAGGAGCTCCTGGCGCGCCTGCGCGCCGCGCTGCGCCACCAGCTTCAGGTCAAGGGCGAGCGTCCCGTGTTCCGCACCGGCGATCTCTCCGTCGATCTCGTCCGCCGCATCGTCAAGGTCGGGGATCGTGACGTGAAGCTCTCACCGAAGGAATATGACCTGTTGCGCGTGCTGGTGCAGCATGCCGGCAAGGTGCTCACCCACCGCTTCCTGCTCAGGGAGCTCTGGGACGAACTGACGGATGCGCAATACTTGCGCGTCTATGTCCGCCAGCTCCGGCAGAAGATCGAAGCCGATCCGGAACGGCCGCAATATGTGCTGACGGAAACGGGGATCGGGTACCGGCTGAAGGCGGGGGATTAGGCCCCGCTCGGCGGCATCGAGTGTTGGCTTGAGGCAAACTCGTCATGGCCGGGCTTGACCCGCCCATCCACGTCTGTCGGCATGCGAGGAGGCGCGTGGATGCCCGGGTCAAGCCCGGGCATGACGACGGAGGTTGTGGCGCAAGCCTGCCTCCGCAATGACCAAGCAAGATCACCCGGCCTTCCGGTGCCTCGCCGTGGACCGGTGCGCCTTCTTCGCGGTTCGGTGCCGTCCTGTCGCACGCCGCGCATGTGACTTCGCCGCGGTCTTCTTGCCGCCGCGCCCCTTCAGGCTCTGCTTCAGCGCGTCCATCAGGCTGACGACATTGCTTGGGCGCTCCTCCAGCTCCGGCAGCTCGATTGTCTTGCCGCTGGCCTTGCGCTTCACCAGCGCCTTCAGCGCGTCCTCGTATTCGTCCTTGAATTTGCGAGGGTCGAAATGCGCCGCCTTGGTCTGCAGGATGTGACCGGCAAGCTCGACCATGTCCCTGGTGATCTTCGGGCTCTTGATGTCGTCGAAGAACTGGTCCTCGTCGCGCAGCTCGTAAGGGAAGCGCAGCGTGGTGCCGAGCAGGCCCTTGCCGAGCGGCTCGATCGCCATGACGTGCTCGCGGTTGGTCAGCACGATCTTGGCGAGCGCCACGCGCTCCTCGTCCTTCATGGCGTCGCGGATCACCGCAAAGGCGTCGACCGCGGCCTTGCCGTCGGGCGCGATGTAATAGGGATGGTTGAGATAGCGCTGGTCGATCTCATCGCGCGGCACAAAACTCTCGATGTCGATGGTGTGGTTGCTTTCGATCTGGACCGCTTCGAGCTCCTCCGGTTCGATCTCGACATATTTGCCCTTGCGCAACTCGTACCCGCGGCCCTTCTGGTCGCTCTCGACGACATCGCCGGTCTCGGCATCGATCATCTGCTGCTTGAGCCGGTTCCCAGTCTCACGGTTGATCAGGTGAAACCGCGTCTTCTCGGCCGCAGTGGTCGCCGGATAAAGCACGACCGGGCAACTGACCAGCGACAGCTTCAACGTTCCTTTCCAATAGGCGCGCGGGGCCATTCCATTCTCCAGCGTTTTCAAGGCGTTTTGGAACCCCAACCGTCCCGCGGGGTTTTGGTTCCGGGTGGGACTTTGGCCGTGATAGGCTTGAATGCTGAAAGAGAAGCGGGACCGGTCGTGCTGCAAAAACTCTCCACTTACCGACAGAAGCGGGACTTCGAGAAGACGCCAGAGCCATCGGGCAAGGCCGCGGTGGCGCCGTCGAGGCAGCGGCGCTTCGTGATCCAGAAGCACGATGCGAGCCGGCTGCACTACGATCTCAGGCTGGAATTCGACGGCGTCTTCAAGTCCTGGGCGGTGACGAAAGGGCCCTCGCTCGACCCGCATGACAAGCGGCTGGCTGTCGAGGTGGAAGACCATCCGCTCGACTACGGCGATTTCGAAGGCACGATTCCGGAAGGGCAATATGGCGGCGGCACGGTGATGCTGTGGGACCGCGGCACCTGGGAGTCGGATGATCCGGAAGCCGGATTCAAGAAGGGGGATTTGAAGTTCGTCCTGCATGGCGAGAAGCTGCATGGAAGCTGGGTCCTGGTGCGCATGCGCAACCGCGGCGGCGAAAAGCGAACCAACTGGCTGCTGATCAAGCACCGTGACGAATTTGTCCGCGAGGGCAAGGACAACGACATTCTCGAGCAGGACAAGTCGGTCGCCTCCGGCCGCGCGATGGAGCAGATCGCCGAAGGCAAGGGCCGCGCGCCAAAGCCGTTCATGCTGGCGAAGGGTGCCAAAGGCAAGGCCGATGCAGTCTGGCAGTCCAATCGTGCCGAGGAGACGAAGGGGCGGACGGTGAAGCCTGCGCCGCGAACGGCCTTGAAATCCGGAAAAGCGGCAAGGAAGAGGGCGACGAACGCCAGGAACGTCGCGGAGATGCCGGATTTCGTCGCGCCGCAGCTCTGTACGCTGGTCGAGCGGCCGCCGGCGGGCGAGGGCTGGTGCCACGAGATCAAGTTCGACGGCTACCGGGTGCAGCTCCGGGTCGAGGACGGCGAGGCGACGCTGAAGACGCGCAAGGGTCTCGACTGGACCGGCAAGTTCGGCTCCATTGCCGAGGAAGCGGCCGCGCTGCCGGACGTGATGATCGACGGCGAGATCGTCGCGCTCGACCACAACGGCGCGCCGAACTTCTCCTCGCTGCAAGCCGCGCTGTCGGACGGCAAGACCGACGAGCTGATCTTCTTCGCCTTCGACCTTCTCTTCGCCGAAGGCGAGGACTATCGCCGGCTGCCGCTCGACGAGCGCAAGGCCCGGCTGAAGGAATTGCTGGACCAGCGCAAGCGGAGATCGACCCGGATCCGCTACGTCGAGCACTTCGAGACCGGCGGCGATGCCGTGCTGCAATCGGCCTGCAAGCTCGAGCTCGAAGGCGTGGTGTCGAAGAAGCTGAACGCGCCGTATCGGTCCGGCCGCACCGAGAGCTGGGTCAAGTCGAAATGCCGCGCCGGCCACGAGGTGGTGATCGGCGGCTACAAGACCACCAACGGCAAATTCCGCTCGCTGATGGCCGGCGTGCAGCGCGGCGATCATCTCGCCTTCGTCGGCATGGTCGGCACCGGCTTCGGCGCGGACAAGGTCAAGCGCATCATGCCCTCTTTGAAGGCCATGGAGGCCAAGCAGAGCCCGTTCGGCGGCAAGAATGCGCCGAGGAAGACGCGAGACGTGCACTGGCTGAAGCCGGAGTTCGTCGCGGAGATCGAATTCGCCGGCTTCACCGCCGACGGCAACATCCGCCAGGCGGCGTTCAAGGGATTCCGGCAGGACAAGCCGGCCGAGGAGGTCGAGGCGGAGAAGCCCGTCGATACCGAGCTGGCAGAGCCCAAAGCCAGGAAGCCGGCGCGCACGAAGGCGGGCCGGTCATCGAATAAGGCGGCGCAAAATGCCGAGGTGATGGGGGTCGTCATCTCCAAGCCCGATAAGCCGCTCTGGCCTGACGATGGCGCGGGCGCTCCCGTCACCAAGCTGGACCTTGCGCGCTACCTCGAAGCCGTCGGCGAATGGATGATCGTGCACCTCAAGGGGAGGCCGTGCTCGCTGATCCGCGCCCCTGACGGCATCAAGGGCGAGTGCTTCTTCCAGCGCCATGCGATGCAGGGAACGTCGAACCTTCTGGAGCTGGCGCGGGTCTCCGGCGACCGCAAGCCCTATCTCCAGATCGATCGGATCGAGGGACTCGCCGCGGTGGCACAGATCGGCGGCGTCGAGCTGCATCCCTGGAATTGCGCGCCTTACGCCTATGACACACCGGGTCGGCTGGTGTTCGATCTCGATCCGGCGCCCGACGTTGACTTCGCCGACGTCGTCGAGGCGGCCAAGGAGATGCGGCAGCGCCTTTCCGACATCGGCATGGACAGCTTTTGCAAGACCACAGGCGGCAAGGGCCTGCACGTGGTCGTGCCGCTGCTGCACGGTGCGCGCGACAAGGTGAGCTGGAAGGAGGCCAAGGCGTTTGCACAAGGCGTCTGCCAATGGATGGCCGATGACGATCCCGAGCGCTATCTGCTCAACATGTCGAAGAAGCTGCGCAAGGGAAAGATCTTCCTGGATTATTTGCGCAACGACCGCATGTCGACTGCGGTGGCCCCATTGTCGCCGCGCGCGCGCGGCGGGGCCACCGTCTCGATGCCGTTGACCTGGGCGCAGGTGAAGAGCGATCTCGATCCGAAGCGCTACACGCTGCGCTCCGTGCCGGGCCTGTTGCCGCGATCGAAAGCATGGGAGGGTTATGACGATGCCGCGGCTTCGATCAAGGCGGCGGTGAAGAAGCTTGCGGGGAAAACCAAGTAGGGTGGGTTTGTTCGGCGAGGGCGCGAAGCGCGGTCGCCGAGCGTAACCCACCCTACGAAGCTCGTTCTAGATCCGCCCCATCAGGAGCAGGATCAGCAGGATGACGATGACGAGCCCGAGGCCGCCGCCGCCATAATAGCCGGTGCCATAGAACGGACCGCCGCCGATGCCGCTGAAGCCGCCGAGCAGGGCGATGATCAGGATGATCAGAATGATCGTTCCGATTGACATGCGAATCTCCTCCAGCCCTTTGTCAAAAGGGTCGTTTGCACTTGTCCCGTCGTGCGGGGGCAACTTGCCGTAGGTTTTAAAGTTCCGGCTTTGAAACAAGGCGGGCGGATCAACTTGCATGGAACCTTTGCCGGTTGGCCCGGCATGATTATCTGTAATCAGTCGCAGAGGGGCACAGCCATGTCGGCACCGCTTGTCGTCTCAATTCCGCATCGTCTCGGCCGCGAGGAGGCGGTACGCCGGCTCAAGTCCGGGCTTGGCCGCGCCGCAGCCAGCATTCCCGTGATGCAGGTCGAGGAGGAACGCTGGAGCGGCGACAGCATGAATTTCCGCATCCGCGCGCTCGGCCAGGTCGCGACCGGTCAGGTCGACGTCGCCGACGACCATGTGAAGGTCGAGGTGGTGCTGCCCTGGCTGTTGCAGCGCTTTGCCGAGATGGCGCAGGCGACGATCAGGAAGCGCGGCCAATTGCTGCTGACCAAGGACGGCGGAAAGTGAGTTCAGGCGCGGACGCGCCGCCGCGAGGACCTGATGGCGTTAGCCGTTCGGACCGCGATGGCTGAGGCGGGAAATTCGCGGAAGGCCTGTGCGAGCGGCAAGTCGTTACCCGCAAGGCCGGGCACGGTGTAGCCCTTGATGTCGATCGTCGCGTCAAAATCCTCCAGTGCGGGCCATTCCCGGCCCGCCTGGGTGAACGGTGCGAACTGACGCCCGACCACGACAATCGCGGCTGCGCGGCCATGGCGACGCGCGAAGGCGATGACGTGGTCGGCATGTGCGCCCCGTACCTCCAGCGGCTGGTAGTCGCCCTGCGCGAAGATGTCGGCAACCTCGCTGCGCAGCTTGAGGAGATGCCGCGTCCACGCCAGCTTGAGCCGGCCGTCCGGCCAGGACTTGATCAGGCCGCTCCAGTCCGGCGCTTCCAATGACGTCAGCGCCGCGTCGCGCGCGGCAAAGTCGACCGGGCGGCGGTTGTCGGGATCGACCAGCGACAGGTCCCAGAATTCGGTGCCTTGATAGAAGTCCGGCACGCCCGGCAGAGTCGCCTTGAGCGTGAGCTGGCTCAGCGAGTTCAACGTGCCGAGCAGCGCGACGCGGCGAGCCAGGGTTTGCAATGCGTCCACGAACTCTGCGGACCGGGCGGGGTCGAGGATCTTCTCGATGAAGTCTCGTATGCCGCTCTCATAGGTTTCATGCGGGTTGAGCCAGCTCGTCTCCTCCTTGCCCTCGCGCGCGGCCTTGAGGGCATAGGCCTGGATGCGCTCGACGAAAGCGGTATCGGCCGGCTCCTCGAGCGGCCAGGCGCCGAGCAGGGTCTGGTAGAGCATGTATTCGAACGTCGCCGACGGCGCCCGCAGATTGCCGTGAAGTGCAAGATGCGGCGCGTTCAACACTTTCCAGCGCGCCACCGCGCTGGTCCATTCGCCGGGAATTTCGCTGAGCGCGGCGATGCGCGTGCGGGCATCCTCACCGCGCTTGGTGTCGTGGGTGGCCGTTGCGGTCATGCCGTGCGGCCATTCCCTGGCGCGGGCCTGCATGGCCTGGTGGAAGGCGGGAATGGCGAGGCCGGGGCTCGCGGGATCGCCGCCGACCTCGTTCAGCGCAAGCAACCTGTGGAATTGATAGAACGCGGTGTCCTCCAGCGACTTCGCCATCATCGGCCCGGTGAATTGCTGCACTTTCAGCGCGAAGCGGCGCACGCGCGGGGCGCTGTGCGGGGGACGGCCGGGTTTGAGCAGGTCCATCGTGAGAGCATCGCGCAGGAAGTCGAAGATGCCTTCGTCGGCGGCGAACCACTCCCCGCGGGCGCGCTCGATGGTGTCCTCGATCAGCTTGCGGTCGGGTGCCGTCGGGCCGCTGTGCGTCAGATAGGTGCGATAGACCGGGAAATGCAGCACATAGAGCTCGAGGGCCTGTCGCAAACTGTCGGCTGAGAAGTCTCTCGTCGAATAATGCCCGTTGGCGATGCGCGCGAGCAGGCGCGTCAGCACGGTGAATTCGCTGGTGAGCAAGGTCTCCAGCACCCGTCGCTTCGCGTTCTTGACGTAAGGCGCCAGCCGCGGCGGCTGGTTGCTGATCTGCCGCCAGGTCTCGTCCAGCGCTTGCAGGCCGTTGGGATCGACCAGCACGTGGGTGATGACGTTCATCCATTCATAGCCCGTGGTGCCCTGAACACCGGCGAAACGCGGCAGGCGCTCGTGCTCGCACAGGATCTTCTCGATCACCGTATAGAACGGCTTTGTGTTGCCTTGGGCGTCGCGGACCAGCCGGCGCAGCCGCTGGCAATATTGTGCGGGGTCGCGCAGGCCGTCGATGTGGTCGAGCCGGATTCCCTGCAGCTTGCCGTCGGCGATGAGTTGCTTCACCAGCCGGTGGGTGGCGGCAAATGTGCTCGCGTCCTCGACGCGCAGCCCCGCGAGCCCGTTGACGTCGAAGAAGCGGCGATAGTTGATGTCGCTGGAGGCAAGCCGCCAGTGCCCGAGCTTGTAGTGCTGGCGTTCCAGGAGATGGTGCAGCGTCAGCGTCTGCGCCGGGCGGTCCCTGCCGGCACGATAGGCGGCGAGACCGCGACCGATGATGTCGGCGGCGCCCGCGATCTCCTTGAGCTCGGACTTGAAGCCGGGAGCTTCCTTGCGATTGGGACGACGCAGCCCCGCGTAGCGCGCGGCAAGCGCGAGCAGGCGCTCGCCGGGCCCGGCTTCCGCCGCGTCCGCCTCCTTGACGATCACGCGCAGAATTTCGCCATAGCGCTCCGGTGCGATCGGCAGGCGATGCTCGAAATACCAGGCGGAGAGGCTTCCCTCGTCGGGATCGTAGCGCAGCTCGATCTCGCCGCGCTCCAGCGCCTCGCCGTAGGATGTGCCGAGGATCGGCAGCAGCACGCCGCCGCGGGCGCGGTAGGCCAGTTGATCCCAGTCGATGTCGAAGGAGGCGGCGTGCGGCGAGGCCTGGCCCCATTCCAGCACGTCGAGCCACCAGGGATTGTCGGCGAAATGCACGCCGACATGGTTGGGCACGAAATCGATGATGAGCCCGAGATCGTGCCTGGTCAGCGCTTCGTTCAGCCGCGCGAAGCCGGCTTCGCCACCGAGCTCGGGATTGAACTGGTTGTGATCGACCGTGTCGTAGCCATGGGTCGAGCCCTTGCGCGCCTTCATCACCGGCGAGGCGTAGAGATGCGTGATCCCCAATGCCTTGAGATAAGGCACGACCGCGGCGGCCTTGTCGAAGTCGAAATCCGCAGTGAGCTGAAGCCGGTAGGTCGCGAGCGGAATGGCGGGAGGCATGTCAACCTCCGAGACGCCAGACCACCGACCAGGGAAGAAGCCGCTCGTCGGCGCCGCCCCAGATCGGCGTGCCCGCGCCGACATCGGACATGATCTCGCGGTCCGAGAGATTTGCGGTCAAGCGCAGAACCGTGCCGTCGCCCATCTGCCAATGCGCGGTGAGCAGGCCGTTGTCGGCTGCCTCGGCATCGCCGAAGCTCGCGCCCTTCAGCCTCGGCATGATCTCCTTGCGACGGAGCGCGAGCAGGCTTTTCACCAGCGCAAGCCGCGCGTCCTGTTGCGGCGTGCGGCCGGTCCAGTCGAGCACGGCTGCTTCCAGCGTTGCCGGATCGAGCGGGTCGGGCACCTCGTCACCGTACTTTTCGTAAGCCCAGGCATATTCCTGCCTGCGGCCCTTGCGCACGGCGTCGGCGAGTTCGCCCTGGAAATCGCAGAAGAACGGAAAGGGGACCGTCGAGCCCCATTCCTCGCCCTGAAACAGCATCGGCACCATCGGCGCGAGCAGGGTCACTGCGAGGGCAGCCTCGATCTGTTCCGGCGATGCCAGGCTCTCCATCCGCTCGCCGAGGGGACGGTTGCCGATCTGGTCGTGGTTCTGCAGGAAGTTGACGAACGTCGCCGGCGGCAGCTTGCCGCTCGGCTCGCCGCGCGGCTTCTTGCCCCAGAATTCCGAGATCTCGCCCTGGTAGACGAAGCCGGAGGCGAGCGCGCGAGCGAGGTCCATGCGCGGCGTCTGGTAGTCGGCGTAATAGCCGGCGAGCTCGCCGGTCAGCATCACATGCCAGACGTGATGATAATCATCGTTCCACTGTCCGCGATATTTGCCGTTCGGCGGCTCTTGCGCAGCATCGAGCAGGCTGGCGCGATTGTCGCCATTCTCCAGCACGAGATGGATGTGGCGGCCCGTGGCCTTGGCGAGCTCGCCGGCGGCGACGCTGAGGTCCTGCAGCATCGACTGCTCGCCCGGGATCGCCATGATGTGGTTGGCGGCATCCAGCCTCAGGCCGTCGAAGCGATAGTCGCCGAGCCAGGACAACGCGTTCTCGACGGCAAAGGCTCGTGCCTGCGGCACGCGATAATCGATCGCGCTGCCCCACGGCGTGTGCGCATCGGTGAAGAAGGTCGGCGCATAGCGGCCGAGGTAGTTTCCTTCCGGGCCGAAATGATTGTAGACCACGTCGAGAAACACCATCAGCCCGCGCAGATGCGCCTCGTCGATCAACGTCTTCAGGTCTTCGGGCCGGCCATAGGCGCTGTCGGGCGCATACCACAGCACGCCGTCATAGCCCCAGCCGCGGCGTCCTGCGAAATCGGCGAGCGGCATCAATTCCAGCGCCGTGATGCCGGTCGCCGCGAGATGATCGAGCTTGTCGATCATGGCGCGGTAGGTGCCCTCCGGCGTGAAGGTGCCGACATGGCTCTCGATCAGCACCGTCTCCTCCCAGGGACGGCCGCGCCATTCGCGCGCGCGCCAGACGAAGGCGTCGTGATCGATCACCTCGCTCGGGCCGGATACGTCCTCAGGCTGGAAGGCCGAGGCAGGATCCGGTACGTCGATCTCGTCGTCGATCCTGAACTTGTAGGGACTGCCGGCGGTGAGGCCGGCAATCTCGGCGACGAACCAGCCATCCTGCCGGCGCTGCATCGCGTGCCTGCGGTCGAGCAGGAGGTCGACACGGCGCGCGGCAGGCGCCCATAGTCGGAACGACACACCGTCCTTCGTCGGCTTCGCCCCGAAGGATGGCCTCATGGTGTCCCCGCGAAGGCGAGCACGGAGCGCGGCGGCGCCTTGCTGTCGCTCCCGGGCGGGAAGTCGATCGTATTCAGCTTGGCATCGGTCGTGTTCAGGATCTGCTGCCAGCTCTTGTATTCGGTCATTTGGGGCAACTTGAATGCGATCTCTTCGGGAGCGGCGTTCAGTACGATAAAGATCGCGGCCCCGCGCGGTTCCGTCGGTCCCATCACATAGGAGAGGAACCTGCCTTCCGGGAATTTCCAGTCGCTCTCCGTCATCTCGTCGCCGGCCGGCGTCAGCCACAACGCGCCGTAGGCGTTGCCGTCCTTGGGCCCGCCGTCAAGCCAGCGATGGCTGCGGAGCTGCGAGAACCGGCGGCGAATGTCGGCGAGATGGGTGACGAAATCGACCATGTCGTCGCCCTCCTTGCCGAGATTGTCCCAGCCGACCCAGCCGACCTCGTTGTCCTGGCAATAGGCATTGTTGTTGCCGGACTGCGAGTTGCCGACCTCGTCGCCGGCGAGGATCAGCGGA
Organism: Bradyrhizobium genomosp. I (2014); assembly: GCF_000261685.1. Taxonomy (GTDB): domain Bacteria; phylum Pseudomonadota; class Alphaproteobacteria; order Rhizobiales; family Xanthobacteraceae; genus Bradyrhizobium. The sequence goes on from NZ_AJQE01000350.1 coordinate 13,837, forward strand.
ACGCCCTGCGCCAGCATCAGGCAGGCCAGCACGTTCTTGCGCAGCTGGCGGCGCAGGGCGAGGATCTGGGGATCGTCGGTCGGACCTTCGACACCGCAATTGTTGCTGTGGTTGTCGTTGGAGCCGTCGCGATTGTCCTCGCCGTTGGCCTCGTTGTGCTTCTCGTTGTAGCTGAAGAGGTCCGCGAGCGTGAAGCCGTCGTGGACGGTGATGTGGTTGATGCTGGCGCGCGGCCGCCGTCCGTCGTGGTTGAAGAGGTCGGAGGAGGCGGTCATGCGGCTGGAGATGTCGCCGATCAGGCTGCCTTCGCCGCTCCAGTAGCGGCGCATCGCACTGCGATAGCGGTCGTTCCATTCCGACCATTGCGAGGGGAAGGCGCCGACCTGGTAGCCGCCGAGGCCGAGGTCCCACGGTTCGGCGACGAGCTTGACGGTCGCCAGCACCGGGTCCTGCCGGATCGCGGTCAGGAACGAGCTGCCGCGATCGAAGCCGTTCGGGCCGCGCGCCAGCGTGGTGGCGAGGTCGAAGCGGAAGCCGTCGACATGGCAGACCTCGACCCAGTAGCGCAAGCTATCCATCACCATCTGCAGCACGCGCGGATGGGTGAGGTTGACCGACGAACCGCAGCCGGTGAAGTCGTCGTAATAGCGCGGGTTCTCGCGATTCAGCCAGTAATAGGAGGCGTTGTCGATGCCGCGATAGCACAGCGTCGGGCCGAGATGGTTGCCCTCGGCGGTGTGATTGTAGACGACGTCCAGCATCACCTCGATGCCGGCATCGTGCAGCCGCGCCACCGTGGTGCGGAAGGAGTCGAGCGCATTGTCCTGGGCGTAGCGCGGCTCGGGCGCGAAGAAGGACAGCGTGTTGTAGCCCCAGTAATTGGCGAGCTTCTTTTCCACGAGAATGCGGTCGTCGACGAAGCTGTGCACCGGCAACAGCTCGATCGTCGTGACGCCGAGCTTCTTCAGGTGTTCGATCATCGCCGGCGAGGACAGGCCGCCATAGGTCCCGCGCAAATTCGGCGGCACGTCGTCGCGCTTCTGGGTCAGGCCCCTGACGTGAGCCTCGTAGATGATGGTGTCTTCCCAGGGGATGTTGGGACGGATCTCGCGGCGTCCCCAGTTGAAGGTCTCGTCGACCACGACGGCCTTCGGCATGCCGCGCGCATTGTCGCGCCGGTCGAAGGACAGGTCCTCGCGCGGGCTTCCGGTGCGATAGGCAAAATGCGCATCGCTCCAGACCAATCGTCCGGCAAGCCGCTTGGCATAGGGGTCGAGCAGCAGCTTGTTGGCGTTGAAGCGGTGACCGTGCTCGGGCTCGTAGGGGCCGTGAACGCGGTAGCCATAGAGCTGGCCGGGCGAGACGTCGTTGAGATAGACGTGCCAGACGTCCTCGGTCCGCTCGGGCAATTCGATGCGCTCGAGCTCGCGGCGGCCCTGCGCGTCGAACAGGCAGAGCTCGACCTTCTGCGCGTTGGCGGAGAACAGCGCGAAATTGGTGCCGCGTCCGTCCCAGCTTGCGCCGAGGCGTGCGGGCGATCCGGCAGTCAGGCGCATCAGTCAGCTTTCCGGAACGAGGAAGATCGCGGCGAGCGGCGGAATGGTGAGGCGCAGCTCGGGGGCCTTGCCTTCAACGGCATGAACTTCGCCGATGTTCCCGACATTGCTGCCGCCGTAATGGGCGGAGTCCGAATTGAACACTTCCTTCCACTTGCCGGCAAAGGGCACGCGAACGCGATAGTTGCGATAGACGTTGGGCGAGAAGTTGATGATGACAAGGCACCGCGCTTGCTCGTCAAAGCCCTTGCGCAGCCAGGCGAACACGTTGCGGTTGGCATCATCCGTGATCAGCCATTCGAAGCCAGCCTGGTCGCAATCCATCTGGTGCAGCGCCGGCATCGCGCGATAGAGCCGGTTGAGATCACGGATCAGCGCCTGGATGCCGGCATGGTACTTGTATTCGAGCAGATGCCAGTCGAGCGACTGGTCGTGATTCCATTCCCGGCTCTGCGCGATCTCCGCGCCCATGAACAGCAGCTTCTTGCCGGGATGGCCGAACATGAAGCTGTAATAGGCGCGCAAATTGGCGAAGCGCTGCCACTCGTCGCCGGGCATGCGGCCGAGGATGGAGCGCTTGCCGTGCACGACCTCGTCATGCGACAGCGGCAGGATGAAGTTTTCCGAGAACGCGTAGTGCAGGCCGAACAGGATCTCGCCGTGATGGTGCTTGCGGTGGACCGGATCCTTGCTGATGTAGTTCAGCGTGTCGTGCATCCAGCCCATGTTCCACTTGTAGCCGAAGCCGAGCCCGCCGAATTCGACCGGGCGCGAGACCTGCGGCCAGGCGGTGGACTCCTCGGCGGCCGTGGTCGCCTGCGGAAAGCGGGCGAACACTTCCGTGTTGAAGCGGCGCAGGAAGTCGATCGCCTCGATGTTCTCCCGGCCGCCATACTGGTTCGGAATCCACGCTCCGGGCGGCCGGCTGTAGTCGAGATAGAGCATGGACGCGACCGCATCGACGCGCAGGCCGTCGATCGCATAACGCTCCAGCCAGAACAGCGCGTTCGACACCAGGAAGTTCGTCACTTCGGTGCGGCCGTAATTGTAGATCAGCGTGCCCCAGTCGAGATGGCGCCCCTGCAGCGGGTTGGCGTGCTCGTAGAGCGAGGTGCCGTCGAAATGGCCGAGCCCGTGCGGATCGTCCGGGAAATGACCGGGCACCCAGTCGAGCAGCACGCCGATGCCTTCGCGATGGCAGGCATCGACCAGTGTCGCAAAGTCGTCGGGCGTGCCGAAGCGGCTGGTTGGCGCATAGAGACCGGTCGGCTGATAGCCCCACGAGCCGTCGAAGGGATGCTCGCTCACGGGGAGGAATTCGAGATGGGTGAAGCCCATGTCGCGGGCGTAGGCCGGCAGCTGCTCGGCCAGCTCGCGATAGGTCAACCATTCATTGCCGTTCTTGCGCCGCCACGAGCCGAGATGGACCTCGTAGATCGAGATCGGCGCCGACAGCGAATTGATGCCGTCGGGCGCCGGATGCGGCCGCAGCAGATGCGCTTCGTCGAACACGATGGACGCCGTCTTCGGCCGCACCTCGCTCGCAAAGGCCAGCGGATCGGATTTCAGCGGCAGCAAATGGCCATGCGGGCCTATGATCTCGAACTTGTAGTGATCACCGGTCTTCGCATGCGGGATGAACAATTCCCAATAGCCGCTGCCGCGCACCCGCATCGGATGGCGCCGCCCGTCCCAGAAGTTGAAGTCGCCGACCACGGACACGCGCCGCGCATTGGGCGCCAGCACCACGAAGCCGATGCCGTCGACGCCCTCGAGCCGCATCGGATGCGCGCCGAGCCTGTCGTAGAGGCGCTGATGGGTGCCTTCGCCGAGCAGGTAAAGGTCGAAATCGGTCAGGATCGGTGGAAAGCGGTAGGCGTCCTCGAACTCGACGACGTTGCCGCCGAATTCCGCGCGCAGCTGGTAGTGCTTCGAGCCGTTGGGCAGGGCGCCGATGAACAGGCCGGAATCGTGGACGCGGTCGAGCGGGGCGACCTCGCCATGTTCGCCGATCGCCTCGACGTTGACGGCTTCCGGGAGAAACGCGCGCACCACGCTTCTGCCGCCCTCGGGATGCAGCCCGAGATAGTGGAAGGGATCGGAGTGGCGGCCCTCGATGATCGCATAGGCCTCGGCAGGCAGTTTAGGCATGGGCTTCGCTCTCGGCACTGGACAGAATGCGAAGCAGTCCGGTCAGCGGCGCATGGAGCCCCTCAGGCCGGTGGGACAGCTCGTACTCTATTTCGTCGAACGCTTGATCAAGCAGGAAAAATCTTAGCAGGCCCTGCGCGGATTGCCGATCTTCCGGCCACAGCCTCCGATCGGTCATGGCTTCGCGGTAGGCGGACAGGAAGGTCGCGGCGGCGCGCTCGCGCCAGTCGTCGAGTGCGGCGGTGAACCGGCCTTGCTCGTCGGTCCCCCCCGAGAGCGCCCGGTCAAGCGCCGCGTTGACCGAAAGATGAATCGAGTGGATCAGGCCGGCGACGTCGCGGGCGGCCGGCGCCTTGCGCCGCTTGTTGGCCAGCGGCCGGCGTGGATCGCCATCGAAGTCGATGATGAAGATATCGTCCTTCACGATCAGAGTTTGCCCGAGCCGGAAGTCGCCATGATGACGGATGTTCAACCCGCCGATGTCGGATGGCAAGAGCGCATTCAGGCCGTCGGACAGGCTCGCGCGCACCGCCGTGAGCCGGTCGATCATGGGCCGGTCCGCCTCCCGCAGCCCATCGCGGCTGTCGGCGAGCCGCTCGAGAACCCGCTCGGCACGAGCATCGAGGTCGGAGATCCAGGCCTTGATCTGGGCGGAGTCGATCGGCACCGGGGCGAGATCGTCGGGCGTTGCCGCGGCGAGAGCGACGTGCAGTTCGGCGAGCCTCCGGCCGATCTGCGCGATGAAGTGCAGATAGGGCGCCTGCACCTGGGTCTCGCGGAGCGTTTCGCCGGCCGGCAACACGCGCTGCTCGTCGATATAGCGATCGAGATACCCTGTGGTCACGGTCCAGCCGTCGCCCTGGTTCTCGACATAGGCATGCAGGACGCCGAGGGCGCTGCGCTGGTCACCCTCGACCAGCTCGACGCTGCCGAGCAGCGCCGGCGCATTGGCGAAGCGCGCCACTTCGGTGAGATAGTGGCCGATCTCTATCTCGGGGCTGATGCCGCTCTCTAGCTGGCGATAGATCTTGGCGACGTACTGGTTGTCGACCAGCGCGGTGCTGTTCGACTGCTCGATCGCGCGGATGCGTTCGGGCTCCTTGATGGCGCAATCGGCAAAGCGGCTGGGGGGCTTGAACTCCAGTCGCAGATTGTTCTCTTCCACGACCAGATGATGCGACAGATTGCGCAGGAACAGGCCGATGAAGATCTGGTCGGTCGCGACGTCGAGCAGCGTCCCCTCGCGCGCGCCCTGGCGCACGGCGGCCAGCGCCTTGGGGTTGAAGCGCTCGCGGTCGAAGCGCACCCACTCGATCTGTAGCGGTAGCACGTAGCGCGCGGTCGCGTCCCCCTGCCTGGTTTCGAAGAACGCGATCCAGGGCCTGTTGTCGCCGATGTCGCAGAACGGCACTGCCGAGGTCAGCGCGGTCCTGATCTGCTTGGGATTGTGCTCGGGATACCACCGCGTCCGCGACAAGAAGCCCGGCAACACGTCGCGCTCGAATATGCCGCGCTCGCGAGCGAGAGAGACCCAGTTCGAATTCACCGGCACGACCAGCGTCTCGAACTCCGGCACCGCGCGCGGCGTCACCGGCTCGGACTTGTCGCGTTCCAGCAGCTGGAACCAGTAGAAGCCGTAGGGTCCCAGCGTGATCATGTAGGGCAGTTCGCCGATCGCGGGGAAGCGCGTGCGGCCGAGCATCTCCTGCGGGATGCGGTCCTTCCAAGGCGACAGGTCGAGCTCGGTCGCCTGCGCGGCGCGCGAGAGATTGGCGACGCAGAGGATCACCTCGTCGCGGTATTGCCGGACATAGGCCAGCACGGCGCGGTTGGCGGGGCGGATGAATGTCATGGTGCCGCGGCCGAAGGCGAGCGTCGACTTGCGCACCGAGATCAGCCGCTTGGTGGCGCTGAGCAGCGAGGACAGGCTGCGCGACTGCGCCTCGACGTTCACGGATTCATAGCCGTAGACCGGGTCCATGATCAGCGGTGCGTAGAGGCGGGCCGGGTCGCAGCGTGAGAAGCCGCCGTTGCGGTCCGGGCTCCACTGCATCGGCGTGCGCACGCCGTTGCGGTCGCCGAGATAGATGTTGTCGCCCATCCCGATCTCGTCGCCGTAATAGATGATCGGCGTGCCGGGGAACGACAGCAGCAGCGAGTTCATCAGCTCGATCTTGCGGCGGTCGTTGTCCATCAGCGGCGCAAGGCGCCGGCGGATGCCGACATTGATGCGCGCGCGGGGATCGTTGGCGTAGGTGGTCCAGAGATAGTCGCGCTCGACGTCGGTGACCATCTCCAGCGTCAGCTCGTCATGGTTGCGCAGAAACAGAGCCCATTGGCAGCTTGCCGGAATATCCGGCGTCTGTCGCAGGATGTCGGTGATCGGGAAACGGTCCTCCTGCGCGATCGCCATGTAGATGCGCGGCATCAGCGGGAAGTGGTAGGCCATGTGGCACTCGTCGCCGCGGCCGAAATATTCCTGCACGTCTTCCGGCCATTGATTGGCCTCGGCCAGCAGCAGCTTGCCCTTGGCGTAGGCGTCGAGCTCCTGGCGCAGCCGCTTGATGACCGCATGCGTCTCGGGCAGGTTCTCGTTCGAGGTGCCCTCGCGCTCGCAGAGATAGGGAATGGCATCGAGCCGGAAGCCGTCGACGCCCGCATCGAGCCAGCGCTTCATCACCTGGATGAGGGCGCTCACCACGCGCGGATTGTCGAAATTGAGATCCGGCTGGTGCGAGAAGAAGCGATGCCAGTAGAACGCGCCGGCCTCGGGATCCCAGGTCCAGTTCGATTTCTCCGTGTCGGTGAAGATGATGCGCGTACCCTGGTACTTCTGGTCGGTGTCGCTCCAGACATACCAGTTGCGGGCGCTGGAGCCCGGGTGGCTGCGGCGCGCGCGCTTGAACCATTTGTGCTGGTCCGAGGTGTGGTTGACGACGAGCTCGGTGATGACGCGCAAGCCCCGCTTCTGCGCCTCCTGGATGAAGCGCTTGAAGTCCTTCATCGTCCCGAAATCGGGATTGACCGAGCCGTAGTCGGCGATGTCGTAGCCGTCGTCGCGGCCGGGCGAGGGGTAGAACGGCAGGAGCCC
>NZ_AJQE01000351.1 GCF_000261685.1 Bradyrhizobium genomosp. I (2014)
GAGCTCCTGGAGATAGGGCAGCTTCTCGGTCAGCCCGGCGAAGTCGCCGATTCCGTCATTGTTGCTGTCGGCGAAGGCCTTGACGTGGAGCTGGTAGACGATGGCGTCCTTGTACCAGAGCTCATCCACGATCTCGGCGGCCTCAACCTTCTTGGTGTCGACGGAAGACAGAACATTCATGGCGCGAACCCTTACGCCAGGCAGCGGAACAGAAGTGCCGGATCGCGGTCGGGATCGATACGCAACCTGATCCCGCCCCATTCGATGCGGGACTGTTCGCCGGTGAGAAGGTTTTCGAGTGCCGTCACATGGTGTCGCTGTCCGCCGGCGTCAATGGTGACGTCGCCGAGCGGCAGCCAGCATTCGCGCACATGGCGCGACAGCGCGATCACGATGACGACAGTGTTGGCCGGATCGGCCGCCTGCTTCGCGAAGGCAATCGTCTCGCCGTCCTCGATGCCGAGGAAGCGCAAATTCGCCGTCTGCTGGAGCGCCGCATTCCCGTTGCGGACGCGATTGAGCGCGGCGATGTAGGGCTTGATGTTGTCGGGCTTGTCCCAGTCGCGCTGTCTGATCCGGTACTTCTCGGAGTCGAGATATTCCTCGCGGCCGGGAATCGCTTCATGCTCCAGCAGCTCGAAGCCGCCATGGATGCCGTAATTGCCCGAGAGCGTGGCCGCCAGAGCGATGCGCGACTTGAATGCCCAGGCTTCTCCACTCTGGAGGTGATAGGGCAACAGATCAGGCGTGTTGACGAACATGTGCGGACGATAGAAATCGCGCTCGGGATAGCGCGTCAGCTCGCAGAGATATTGCTCCAGCTCCCACCGCGAGGTGCGCCAGGGGAAATAGGTAAAGGACTGCGCAAAGCCGAGCTTGGCGAGACCCTTCATCAGCTTTGGCCGCGTATAGGTCTTGGAGAACAGGATCACCTCGGGGTGACGGTGGCGGATGTCGCGGATCAGCCACTCCCAGAACGCGAGCGGCGCGGTGTCGTGATTGTCGATGGCGAAGATGGTGACGCCATGGTCGATCCAGAACAGCATGGCATCGCGAAAGGCGTTCCACAGGCCGACCCTGTCGACGGACGCGAAATCGGGAATGACGATGTCGGAATAGGGGCCGTCCGGCGTTCGTACCGAGCGGTCCGGCCGCCATTTGAACCATTCCGGATGCTGCGTCAGCCAGGGATGGTCCGGCGAGCACTGCACGGCGAAGTCGAGCGCGAGCTCGAGACCGTATTCCAGGCAGGTCGCGACCAGCGCGCGGAAATCCTCGATCGTGCCGAGCTCGGGATGCAGCGCATCGTGGCCGCCCTCGGCCGAGCCGATCGCATAGGGCGAGCCGGGATCGCCTTCACTCGCCACCGGCGCGTTGTTGCGGCCCTTGCGACGGGTATGGCCGATCGGGTGGATCGGCGTGAGGTAGAGCACGTCGAAGCCCATGGCGGCGATGTCAGGCACGCGCGCGATGCAGTCGCGCAGCGTGCCATGCCGGCCCGGCAATGCGCTCTGGCTGCGCGGCATCGTCTGATACCAAGCGCCGAAACGCGCCTTGTCGCGGTCTGCGGTCAGCGGGAAGGGTGCGGAGCGGGTCAGGTCGGGCCGCGACTGGCTCTCGGCCATGGCTTTGCCGAGCTCGGTCGCGAGCAGCGAAGTGACGTCGCCGTTCCTCAGATAGTCCTCGCACTGCCTGATGATGACCGCCGCTGCGTCCTGCCGCGCGCCATGCGCCTTGGTCAGGAGTCCGGCGCCCTCGATCGCATCGAGGCTGACATCGGCCCCGCTGCGCTGCTTGCGCGCGACCGCGCGAGACCAGGTGGCGAACTCGTCGGTCCAGGCTTCGATCGCATAGACATATTGGCCGGGCTCGACGGGCGTGAACGCGCCGGACCAGCGATCATTGCCGTGATGGGTCATCGCCTCGCTCCGCCATTCGCGGTCCTGCTCGCGGCGCCAGATCAGGGCCGCGGCGATCACGGCGTCGCCGTCGCGATAGATGTCGGCCCAGACCTCGACCGGTTCGCCCGCGATCCGTTTCACGGGGAAGCGGCCGCCGTCGATCACGGGATAGACGTCCTCGATGAGGAAAGCGCTGCCGGCTGCGGCGCTCTCGACAGTTTGAATTGTCTTGTTCACGGTGATGCCATTGACAAGAAAGCAGGGGCCCGTTTCCCTTGTCGGGAACCTACACTTGATACCATTATAGAAAGCCGCTTGTGTGTCATTGGTTCCCCGGGGAACGGCAAGCGCAGTTTGCGAGTTACCCCTGACTAACCTCTTCCGCGACCTCGTTAAAATCGATGCCCTTGGCCAAACGATGGCCTGCAAGCTGCGTGCCGAATGGATCTTTTAGCTCAAGCCCGGATCAAGGGCGTTCAGTCCGAATTCGTTGATGCCCTCGGCAAGCTGCGAGTCACCGCGCCGGAGGCGCTCAAATCCATCCTCGACGCCCTGCCGGAGCGGCGGGTCTACCGTTTCGTCAGCGGACCGGTCGTGGTGCGTGCGCTGGGACATCCGCGCACGGAATTGGCGGCTATCGGCACGCCCCCATTACAGTGGAAAATCCTCGGCAACGGCAATGTGATCGCCCAAGGCGAGACGCGCGAGCCCGTGATCGCCTGGCCCGCCGGCCTGGCGCTCGGGTATCACCGCCTGACGCTGACCGATGCCGAAGGCGTGACGGAAGAGGTGCCGATGATCGTGGCGCCCGAACGCGCCTTCGGCGGCGATTTCGACCGCGGCTGGCTGCTTGCCGTCCAGCTCTACAGTGTCCGTTCGGACCGCAATTGGGGCATCGGCGACTTCACCGACCTCGCCGGGCTGGTCAGGCTTGCCAAGCAGCTCGGGGCCGACGGCGTCGGGCTCAACCCGCTGCATGTCCTGTTCGACGACCACCCGGCCGATTGCAGCCCCTACTCGCCGAACAGCCGGCTCTTCCTCAACCCGCTCTATATCGACGTCGAGGCGATTCCCGAATTCTCGGCGGACCTCGTGCCCGACGCGGCCGCGACGGCCGCCCGTCTGCGCGAAGGTGATCGCGTCCCTTATGCCGACATGGCCGCGTTGAAATGGCTGGGTCTTCGCGCCGCCTTTGGCAGCTTCGTGACGAGCGCGAGCGAGGCGCGCCGCAAGGAGTTTGACGCCTTCCGTGCCGCCCGCGCGCCGCTGCTCTCGCGCTTTGCCTGCTTCGAGGTGCTGCGCCATCGCTTCACCACACCCTGGTGGGAATGGCCATCGAAATGGCAGCAGCCGGACGAGGCGAAATGCGCCGAGCTGCGCAATGGGCCGGACAGGCGCGAGGTCGAATTCGTCGAATTCGTGCAATGGACCGCCGACAGCCAGCTGCATGCCGCCAGGGAGCTCGCCAGCCGGCTCGGCATGCGGGTCGGACTTTATCTCGATGTCGCCGTCGGCGTGCAGTCCAACGGCTTCGATGCCTGGAACGAGCAGACGGCGATTTCCCGCCATCTCGCCGTCGGCGCGCCCCCCGACGTGCTCAACACCATCGGCCAGGACTGGGGTCTCGCCGGCTTCAACGCCGGTGGCCTCGAAGCGCAGTCGTTCGTGCCGTTCGCCGACATGCTCGCGGCGTCGATGCGTCATGCCGGCGCCATCAGGCTCGATCACGTGCTCGGGCTGAAGCGGCTCTATCTGGTGCCGCGCGGCTTCAAGCCGGACAACGGCGCCTACGTCCAGATGCCGTTCGAGGCACTGCTGGCGGCCGTGGCGCGCGAGAGCGCGGCCCATCAATGCATCGTGATCGGCGAGGACCTCGGCACCGTGCCTGAAGGTTTTCGCGAGATGATGCAGGATTTCGGCATCTGGTCCTATCTCGTCATGATGTTCGAGCGCGACGATGCCGGCCATTTCCGCAATGTCGACCATTACCGGCCCAACGCGCTGGTCACGCTGAACACGCACGATCTGTCGACCTATGCCGGCTGGCGCTCCTTCAGCGACCTCAAGATGAAGCGTTCGCTCGGGCTCGATCCCGGCGAGAACGACCAGGCGCGCTGGGATGCGCTCGGCCGGCTGGACGAGATCCTGCGCCAGAACGGCATTCGGGCGAACGACCTCTATTCGGTGCTCGCCTTCCTGTCGCGCACGCCGTCCCGGCTGCTCGCGGTGTCGCTGGAAGATCTGCTGGGAGTGATCGACCAGCCCAACATTCCCGGCACGATCGACGAGCACCCGAACTGGCGCCAGCGCCTTCCTGTCGCGCTCGACAGGATCGCATCCAAGATCGATCTCGCGGCTTTGAAGGCCGCGACGCGGGAACGTTCATTGCCCGGCGGGAGTTGAACGGCCGGGGTTTCCTGGGGTTGCACGACATTGTCTCAGAGGATCGAGGACTATGCCCTGATCGGCGACTGTGAGACCGCAGCGCTGGTCGGGCGCAACGGCTCGATCGACTGGCTGTGCTGGCCGGCCTTCGACTCGGATGCCTGTTTTGCTGCGATCCTTGGCAACCGCAAGAACGGCCGCTGGCTGATCGCGCCGGCCGAAGACGTGATCCGCACCTCGCGCCGCTATCTCGGCGAAACCCTGATCCTCGAGACGCGCTTCGAGACCGAAAGCGGCACCATTGCGCTGATCGATTTCATGCCGCCGCGCGGCAAGGAATCGGACATCGTGCGGCTGGTCCGCGGCATCAGCGGCGCGGTGAAGATGCGGATGGAACTCATCATCCGCTTCGGCTTCGGCGCCAACATTCCCTGGGTGCGGCGGATCGATCATTCCCTGATGGCAGTCGCCGGCCAGGACATGACCGTGCTGCGCAGCCCGGTCGAGACTCGCGGCGAGGATTTGACCACGCTGTCCGATTTCGAGGTGAAGGCCGGCGAAACCGTGCCGTTCGTGCTGACTTACAGTCCGTCGCATCTCGACCCGCCCGCGCCGATCGATCCCGACATCGCGCTTCAGGAGACCGAAAAGTTCTGGCAGGATTGGTGCACCCATTGGTCCCGCGACGGTGACTATCAAGATCTCGTCATGCGCTCGCTGATCACGCTGAAGGCGCTGACCTTTGCACCGACCGGCGGCATCGTTGCGGCACCCACCACCTCCTTGCCGGAGAAGCTCGGCGGCAGCAGGAATTGGGACTACCGCTTCTGCTGGTTGCGCGATGCCACCTTCACGCTGCTGGCGCTGATGAACTCGGGCTACACCGAGGAAGCGCTGGCCTGGCACAATTGGCTGTTGCGTGCGGCGGCGGGGGCGCCCGCGAACATGCAGATCATGTACGGCATCTGGGGCCAGCGGCGGCTCTTGGAATGGGAGGCGGGCTGGCTCGCCGGCTATGAGGGCGCGCAGCCCGTGCGCGTCGGCAACGCGGCGCATGCGCAGCTCCAGCTCGATGTCTATGGCGAGTTGATCGATGCCTTCCACCAGTCGCGCATGGCCAAGCTCCAGCTCGACGAGGAGACCTGGGCGCTGGAATGCGCCGTGCTCAGTCATCTGGCCGAAGTCTGGGACCGGCCCGATCACGGCATCTGGGAGCGGCGCGGACAGCCGAAGCATTACGTCTTCTCCAAGGTGATGACCTGGGTCGCCTTCGACCGCGGCATCAAGAGCGCCGAGACGTTTGGCTTCAAGGCGCCGCTGCTGCACTGGCGCACCCTGCGCGAGGCCATTCATCGCGACGTCTGCAACAAGGGCTTGGACGCGGAGGAAGGCGCCTTCGTCGAGTCCTACGGCTCGAAACTGCTCGATGCATCCGTACTGCTGCTGCCGGCCGTCGGCTTCCTGCCGGCGGACGATCCGCGCATCCGCGGCACCATCGCCGCCGTCGAAAAACGCCTGATGCGTGACGGCTTCGTGCTGCGGCACGACCCGCGCGAACTGCCCCCTGACCAGCCGCCGCTCGAAGGCGCGTTCCTGGCCTGCAGCCTGTGGCTGGCCGATGCCTATGTGCTGTCAGGCGCTCTGGACAAGGCGCAAGCCTTGCTCGATCGCGTGGCCGGGATTGCCAACGACGTCGGCCTGCTGGCCGAGGAATATGATTCAGTCGCACGGCGCCAGACAGGCAATTTCCCGCAGGCGCTGACCCACATCGCGCTGATCAACACGGCGCAAAATCTGTCGGCGGCAAGGCAGGAGAGCGAGAAGGCGGCGGTGCAGCGGTCGAAGTGAGGCGAGCGCGTAACAGTGCAAAGTGCGATGAAACGACCGCTTGATCGTCGCAACGGCGGAGGTGCGCCCCAGGAGAAAGCGTCCACCCGGCGCTTCGCGCCGACCTCTCTCGCAAGCGGGAGAGGTGAAGAGAGCTAGCTGCGTCGCTCAGCCCACTCCATTCCACTTCAGGATCATCTCCATCGCCTCCGCAAAACCGTCCTGCTCATTGCTCGCGGTGACGTGGGTGGCCTGGTCCTTGACGTTGTCGGCAGCGTTGCCCATGGCGATCGAGGTGCCGCTGACGCGGAACATGGCGAGGTCGTTCTGCATGTCGCCGATGGTGGCGACCGCGCCGGTCGAGATGTCGAGGCGCCTCGCCATCGCCTGCACGAAGGTGCCCTTGTTGAAGCCGGGCGGGGTAATGTCGAGATAGTAGGTCTGCGAACGCACCGCGGTCGCCTCGCTGCCGAGCGCCTCCTGCATCGCTTTCTCGCAAGCCGCGAGGCCCGCGGCATCAGCGCTGGCGCCGACAATCTTGCAGGCGCTCGCAAGATAAGGCGAGAAATCGGACACGATGGTGGGATCGGCGCGGATCGTGTGCTGCTCGTGGGCGACGTAGCTGCCGCGGGGATTGTCGATCAGCCATTTGTCGGTGGTGAACAGCCAGATATCGGCGCCGAATTCGCGCAGGATCTGCAGGGACCGCTTGGTCGCGCTCGCAGGGATCAGGTGCTGCTCGACCGCCCTCATCTCGGGATCGACGATCGAGGAGCCGTTGAACGGGCCGACCGGCAGCCACAGCGCGAGCGGCTCGATCAGGAAACGCATGCCGATCGCGGGGCGGCTGGAGGTGATGGTGAAGCCGATGCCGGCCCGGTGCAGCCGCTGCACCGCGCTCCGCGCGCGCTCGGTGAGCGTCTTGTCCCTGGTCAGCAGCGTGCCGTCGACGTCGGATACCACGAGTGAGATTTGCGTCATGGCAAGACCTTCGGTATCGCACTGCTCAGCTTCAATTGGCGCACCACGCCGTCCACGATCGCTTCGACGGATTCGTCGATCGAGACGGTGACGACGCGCTCCCCCGCCTCCGGCGGCTCCAGCGTGTCGAACTGGCTCGTCAGCAGTCCCAGCGGCATGAAATGGCCCTTGCGCTGCGCGAGCCGCTCGGCGATCAGCTCTTTCGTGCCCTTCAGGAAGACGAAGCGGACGTCGTCGCGACCACGCAGCAGCACGTCGCGATAGGCGTGCTTCAGCGCCGAGCAGGCGATGATGACGTGCTCGCCGCGTCCGCATACAAGCGCAATCTCGTTGGCAATGGCATTGAGCCAAGGCCAGCGGTCTTCGTCGGTGAGCGGATGGCCGGCCCGCATCTTCTCGACATTGCTGGCGGGATGAAAGCTGTCGCCGTCCTCGAAACGCCAGCCGAGCCGCTCGCCGAGTGCCTTCGCAACCGTGCTCTTGCCCGAACCCGACACGCCCATCACGATCAATGCACAAGGTGCTTCAGCGCGGCCCACGAATTTCCTCCGGAAGCGCGGCCTGGTCGACCAGCCAGACGGTCTCACCATTCGAGCGCGCGCGTAAGGCCGGCAGATTCTCGCCATTGAGGAGGTGCGTCAAGATCGCTTGCTTGTCGTGCCCGGCAATCTCGAACAGCATCTCGCGGCAGGACGCCAGAACGGGCAGGGTGAGCGAGACTCGCGGCACGAACGGCGCGACATTGGCTTTGGCGACGCCGACGACCCAGTGTCGGGTGTCCTCGATCTCGGGATAGCCGGGAAATAGCGAGGCGGTGTGGCCGTCCGGCCCGGCACCCATCAGCACGAAATCGAACAGCGGGCGCTCTGGATCGAGCTGGTCTGCGCCATAGTAGGCCTGCAACTCGCGCGCATAGGCCTCAGCGCCGGCATCGGGATTCTCGGCCGTGGTCGGAATCGGGTGGATATGGCCGGCGGGCGCATTGCGATCGAGAAATATCGCGCGCGCGACGGCCATGTTGTTGAGGGGATCGCTTTCGGGCACGAACCGCTCGTCGCCGATGAACCAGTGCACGCGATCCCAGGGAATCCTGCCGCGCCAGGCCTCGCTGTCGAGCAGTTGATAGAGCTTCTTCGGGCTTGAGCCGCCGGTGAGGCAGATCGCGATCCGTCCGGGATTGGCCGCGATCCGCGCCATCACCCGTTCGGCCGCGACGCGGGCAAGAGCTTCGGCGTCGGCTTCGACGATCAGCTTCGGCTGGCTGGCCGCAATCACGAGTATTTCCGCCAGCTTCGCCCGTCACGCTGCAGCAGCTCGTCGGCGCAGCGGGGGCCGTCGCTTCCGGCTTCATAGGTTTCGATGCCGTTGGTGCCCGCGCTCTTCCAGGCGTCGAGGAACGGTTGCACCGCCTGCCATCCGGCCTCGACGCCGTCGGCCCGCTGGAACAGGATATTGTCGCCGATCATGCAGTCGTAAATCAGCGTCTCATAGCCGGTCGACGGATCGGCGCGGAAATAGTCGCCGTAGCGGAACTTCATCTCGACGCCGTCGATGGTGACGCTCGGGCCCGGGATCTTGGCGTTGAACTGAAGCTCGATGGTCTCGGTCGGCGCAATCCCGATGGTCAGAAAGTTCTGCGAGAGTCGGTCGATCGCCGTGCCTGAGAACATCGACAGCGGCGCCTGCTTGAACTTGATCGCCACTTCCGTGCGCTTGTGCGCCAGTGCCTTGCCGGTGCGCAGATAGAACGGCACGCCGGCCCAGCGCCAATTGTCGATCATCAGCTTGAGCGCGACATAGGTCTCGGTGGTGCTGCCGGGCTTGACGTCCGCGATCTTGCGATAGTCCGGGATCTCCTCGTCGCCGATGCGTCCTGCGAGATATTGCGCGCGCACCGAGCTCTTCAGCGCTTCTTCCCGGCTCGGCCGCTGGATCGCGGTGAGCACTTCGGCCTTCTCGGAACGGACCGAATGGGCGTCGAAACGGGTCGGCGGCTCCATCGCGACCAGCGACATCAGCTGGAACAGATGGTTCGGCACCATGTCGCGCAATGCGCCGGTGGCGTCATAGAAGCCGCCGCGATGACCGACGCCGAGCTTCTCCTCGACCGTGATCTGGATGTGATCGATGTGGTTGCGATTCCAGATCGGCTCGAACATGCCGTTGGCAAAGCGCAGCACCAGGATGTTCTGCACCGTTTCCTTGCCGAGATAGTGATCGATCCGGTAGATCTGGTGCTCCTCCATGATCTTCAGGAGCTCGGCGTTGAGCGCGCGGGCCGAGGCGAGATCCGTGCCGAACGGCTTTTCGATCACCAGCCGCCGCCAGGCGCCGTTCTCCTTCATCAACCCGGTGCGGCCGAGCTCGCGCGCGGTCGGCGCGAAGGCGGCGGGCGGGGTCGCGAGATAGAACAGCCGGTTGCCGCCGGTCTCCTGCGCGCATTCCAGCGAATCCAGATGCTCGCGCAGGCGGTCGAAGGAGGGCGGATCCTTTGCGTCGGCCTCGACGAAGGTCACGCATTCCAGCAGCTTCCTGGCGATGTCGTCGTCCACGGGCCGCGTCGCGAACTGACGCAGCCCCTTCAGCAGGCTGTCGCGCAGCTCGTCATCCGATTGGCCCCTGCGGGCGACGCCGACGACGCAGAATTTTTCCGGCAACAGATGCTCGGCAGCCAGATTGTACAGCGAGGGCATCACCAGCCGATGGGTGAGGTCGCCAGTCACGCCAAAGATGACGAAGGCGCAATTTTCCGGCTTGCGCTTTGGCTGCGGATCTTTTGTCACGAATTGTCGACCTTCGCTGGCTACGTCCTGCTTGATCTCATTTGGGCTTCGCCGCGCCCGGCTGCTTCGGCTCCCTGTGGCCGCCGAACCCTGCACGCATCGCAGAGAGAATTTTTTCGGCGAAGGTGTGTTCCTTGCGGGAACGGAAACGTGTGTAGAGCGCCGCGGTCAGGACTTCGGCCGGCACCGCCTCGTCGATCGCGGCATTCACGGTCCAGCGGCCTTCGCCGGAATCCTCGACGAAGCCGGAATATTCCGACAGAAGCGGGCTGTCGACGAGCGCCGTCGAGGTGAGGTCGAGCAGCCAGGACGGAATCACGCTGCCGCGCCGCCACACTTCGGCGATGTCGGCGAGATCGAAATCGTAGCGGTGATCTGCCGGCAGCGCCTCGATGTTGGCGTTCTTGAGAATGTCGAAACCTTCGGCATAGGCCTGCATCAGGCCGTATTCGATGCCGTTGTGGATCATCTTGACGAAGTGACCGGCGCCCACGGGGCCGGCATGGATGTAGCCCTGCTCGATGCGGGGGTCGCGGCCCTCGCGTCCCTCCGTGCGCGGGATGTCGCCGGCGCCGGGCGCGAGCGCGGCGAAGATCGGATCGAGCCGGTCGACCACCTGCTTCTCGCCGCCGATCATCATGCAATAGCCGCGGTCGAGGCCCCAGACGCCGCCGGAGGTGCCGACGTCGACGTAATGGATGCCGCGCTCCTTCAGCGCCTTGCCGCGGCGGACGTCGTCCTGCCAGAAGGTGTTGCCGCCGTCGATGATGACGTCGTCCTCCTGCATGACGCCAGCGATCGTGTCGATCGTGGTCTCGGTGATGCGCCCCGCCGGCAGCATCACCCAGGCCGTGCGCGGCCGCTCCAGTTTTGCGACGAACTCTTCCAGCGTCGACGAGCCCGCTGCGCCGTCGG
This sequence comes from Bradyrhizobium genomosp. I (2014), assembly GCF_000261685.1. Taxonomy (GTDB): domain Bacteria; phylum Pseudomonadota; class Alphaproteobacteria; order Rhizobiales; family Xanthobacteraceae; genus Bradyrhizobium. The sequence goes on from NZ_AJQE01000351.1 coordinate 10,793, forward strand.
CGGCGAGGCCGGCGACGGCCTTGGCGTCCTTGTCGTAGACTACGGTCGAATGTCCGTGGCGCATCAGGCGGCGAACGATGTTGCCGCCCATCCGGCCGAGGCCGATCATGCCGAGTTGCATGTGAGAGATCCCTAGTTCAGTGCGTCGTTGAGCGCCGCGTTGAGCACGGCGAGACCTTTCTTGAGCCCGCCTTTCAAGTGCACGCGCAGCGCACGGCGGCCCCGCTCGGTGAGCACGTCGAAATCGCCGCGCGCCTGTGCCGCCTTGATCACGCCAAAGCTGGCTTTCTGGCCTGGCACAGGCAGATCCTTGGCATCGTCCGCCGTGATCTGAAGGAACACGCCGCTGTCGGGGCCGCCCTTGTAGGCTTGCCCGGTGGAGTGCAGGAAGCGCGGTCCGAACTCGGCACAGGTCGCAACATGTCGCTTCTCGCGGACTTCGAGCCGCATGGCCTGGAGCGCGTCGATCGTCGCCCTGTCGCGCGCGATGTAGCCGAGCAGGGCGACATAGTCGCCATGGTTCGAGCGGGAGAGATGCGCCTTCAGCCAGGAAGTGAGGTCGCCGTTGGCGCCGGCCGCGCGCAGCGCGGTGGCGTTGGCCTCGTCGGTGTAGAGGTCTGCCTCGTCGGTGCTGACCACCGGCTGCTCTTCCGGCAACGCGCCGGTCTTCTCGAACGAGGCGGTGAGCTCGCGGGTCTTGATCTTGGCCGCTTCCACGTCCGGCTGGTCGAACGGGTTGATGCCGAGGATCGCGCCCGCCACGGCGGTTGCCATCTCGAAGCGGAAAAACTCCTGGCCGAGATGGTCGATCGACTTCATGACGATGCGCACCACGGGATGGCCGGCCGCTTCGATCGCGGCGAGCTTGGAGTCATGGGCGGCATCCGCTTCGCCTTCGACGCGGATGTCGATGAAGAACCGATCGTTGCCATAGACGCTGGGGTCGCCCAGCGGCTCGCCCTCGATCGGGACCAGGCCTTTGCCCTCCTTGCCGGTCGATTCCGCGATGAGCTGCTCAGCCCAGGCGCCGAAATCGGCGATCTTCTTCGACGACAGGATCGTCACCTTGTCGCGGCCTTCGAGCGCGGCCAATCCCATGGCGAGGCCGAGCTGCACGCCCGGGTTCTGAGCTGGCGGCACGTCCGGCCCGCAGGAGCGGGCCATCGCAAGCGCATGCTTGATGAAGGTCTTGACGTCGATGCCCGCGGTTGCCGCCGGCACCAGGCCGAAGGGCGACAGCACCGAATAGCGGCCGCCGATCGAGGGTTCGCCGTGGAAGATGCGGGCATAGTTCAGCTTCTTCGCCGCCTTCTCCAGCGAGGAGCCGGGATCGGTCACCGCGATGAAGCGGTGGCCGGTCTTCACCTTCGTCCCGACCGCCTTGGCAACCCGCTCATGAAAATAGTCCTTCATCGCGTTGGGCTCGGTGGTGCCGCCGGACTTGCTGGAGACGATGAATACGGTGTTGGCGATGTCGATCTTCGCCTCCATCGCCCGCACCTGCGCCGGATCGGTGGAATCCAGCACATGCAGCTTCGGGAAGCCGGGCTTCTTGCCAAAGGTTTCGGCCAGCACCTCGGGCCCGAGGCTCGATCCGCCCATGCCGAGGACGACGGCATCGGAGAACTTCTGACCTTTCACGCGGCCCGCATAGTCCTCGTAATCGGCAATGTCGGCCTTGGCCGCGCTGTCGAGCCAGCCGAGCCATTTGTCCTCGTCCGCACCGGTCCAGACCGACTTGTCACGCTGCCAGAGCCTGCGGATCTTGGCCGACGCGCGCCATTGCTCGGTGCTCTCAGCCACGGCCTTGCCGAGCCCGTCGCCGAGCGAGAGAAGCTGGCGGTCGAGTGCGGGCCCGAGCACGACCGCGCGCTTGTGGGCGACGGCGCCGTAGAGCTTGTCGGCAGCGTCGGCGAACAGCCTGACGCCGTCCCTGACCAACTCCTCGGTGATCGCCTCGAGCGAGATGCCCGAGCGCTCCAGCTCTTCCAGCACGCGGCGAGCATCGTCGACATTCTCTTCCAGGCTGTCGCGCGGCTTGCCGTGGTCGCGGAACGCATCCAGCGTCGCCGGCGGCACCGTGTTGACGGTGTCGGGGCCGATCAGCTCCTCGACATAGAGGACGTCGCTGTAGTCCTTGTTCTTGGTGCCGGTGGACGCCCACAGCATGCGCTGCGGCTTGGCGCCCTTGGCGGCGAGCTTGTCCCAACGGGGCCCCGAGAACAGGCGCTTGTAGTCCTGATAGGCGAGCTTGGCGTTGGCGATCGCGACCTTGCCCTTCAGCGCGGCGAGCCGCTCCTTCTCGGATGGATCGTTGGCGCGCGCGATCTTCTCGTCGAGCTGCTTGTCGACGACCGAGTCGATACGGCTGACGAAGAAGCTCGCCACGCTTGCGACATGCGAGGGGTCACCGCCGCCTGCGACGTATTTTTCGAGACCGGCGATGTAGGCTTCGGCCACATCGAGGTAGACCGCCTTGGAGAACAGCAGCGTGATGTTGATGCTGATGCCTTCGCCGATCAGCTGCTCGATCGCCGGCAGGCCTTCCGGCGTTGCCGGCACCTTCACCATCAGGTTCTTGCGGCCAACGTCCTTCCAGAGCCGCCGTGCTTCAGCGACCGTGCCGGCGGTGTCCATCGCGAGGTAAGGCGAGACCTCCAGACTGACATAGCCGTCGCCGCCGTTGAGGCGGTCATAGACCGGGCGCAGCACGTCGGCGGCGTTCTGGATGTCCTCGACTGCGACCGCCTCGAACAGGTCGGCCACGGTCCGGTCCCCGCGTTTCAGCGCCTTGCCGATCGGAGCATCGTATTCGTCGGAGCTGCCGATCGCCTTCTCGAAGATCGAGGGGTTGGAGGTGACGCCCTTGACGCCGTCGGTGTCGATCAGCCGCTTCAGGTCGCCATTGGCGATGAAGCCACGGGCCAGGAAGTCCAGCCAGACGGCTTGTCCGTGCTTTTCCAGTTCTTTGACGGGATTCATGATGCCTATTTATCTCCAAGCGTGCGGACGAGGGGTTTCCGCGCCGGTCCTGACGCGCTATCCTCTAGCTTACATGCTCCCGGGAGGGAACCAATCCAAGGGTACAGGCGTCACACCTTCCAGTGTAACTCCGTCGCGATCATGGCGATCCAGGCGGCCGGTTGTTATGTTGTATGGCCGCGAGCGGCGATGCCGGGGGAAACACATCCACGCCCGCTGTGATCCACGCCCGTTGTGACGATTGGCGCTGGTCGTCGCGGACAGCCTGCAATCGGTTGCGTCTGCGCGAAGCGTCGACGCAACGGCGATCTTGAAATCAGTCGATGCGCGCCGCAACCGCCGCTGGTGGCGACGACGAGAATGTCGCGATCGTGCTGACGCCGACACCGGCGTTGCGGCGGCAG
>NZ_AJQE01000352.1 GCF_000261685.1 Bradyrhizobium genomosp. I (2014)
CCGGTTGCGCGCAGAATGATCGCATCGTCATCCGGTTGGAGGGCTTGGCGACCGATTTTGATACATTGCTACGCGCTGGCCGCGACTGTCCCGCCGCCAGCGGCCCGCGCACTGCATTGCAGCAGGAAGATGAACGCGGCCCCCAAGGCTTCGCCGTACACCCTCAAGGCTTTCGTCGTGCACCCCAAGGCTTCGCCGTACAAGTGTCATAAGATCGCCGCTCCCGGATCGCTATGCTGCATTGCCGGATGAACGCATCCCCGGGAATGCCCGGATGTTGCGACCAAGTGACATTTTCTGGAAATGAGCCAATATAGACAAAGATTCGCACAAATTACAGGCATGTGCCTGTTCGTAACTCAACGAGTGCCTACGTTGTGCGTTGCGTCGAGTTGGCACCAGGGTGTCCAATGATCGTCATGTGCTCACGCTGATTCGAAACGGCCTGAGGAACGGTCCGGTAACTGCTTTCGTTTCAGCTTGTAGCGGAACTCACGCGGAGAGGGATCATGTACAACGATTCTCTGTTCAACGCTTTCGCTCGGTCGTTCGAGGCGAGAAGTCAGCACGACATGTCGATGGCGGAATATCTGGAATCGTGTCGAAGCGATCCCATGAAATACGCGAACGCGGCCGAACGACTGCTAGCGGCGATCGGCGAGCCCCAGACGATTGACACGGCCAAGGACCCACGCCTTGGCCGTATTTTTTTGAACCGCACGATCCGCACCTATCCGGCTTTCGCCGGCTTCTACGGCATGGAAGAAACCATCGAGCGCATCGTTGGTTTCTTCCGCCACGCAGCGCAGGGCCTGGAGGAGCGCAAGCAGATCCTCTATCTGCTCGGCCCGGTCGGCGGCGGCAAATCCTCGCTCGCCGAGCGGCTGAAGTCGCTGATGGAAGTGCATCCGATCTACGTGCTGAAGGCCGGCGACGAACTCTCGCCGGTGTTCGAAAGCCCACTCAGCCTGTTCGATCCCGATCAGCTCGGCCCGATGCTGGAGGAGAAGTACGGCATTCCGCGCCGTCGTCTCACCGGCCTGATGAGCCCGTGGTGCTACAAGCGGCTCGAGGCCTTCGGAGGCGACATTTCCCAGTTCCGAGTCGCAAAAATCCAGCCGTCGCGGCTGCGCCAGATCGCGATCGCCAAGACCGAGCCCGGTGACGAGAACAACCAGGACATCTCCTCGCTGGTCGGCAAGGTCGACATCCGCAAGCTCGAAACCTATGCGCAGAACGATCCCGACGCCTACAGCTATTCCGGCGGCCTCAATCGCGCCAACCAGGGCGTGCTCGAGTTCGTCGAGATGTTCAAGGCGCCGATCAAGATGCTGCATCCGCTGCTGACCGCGACGCAGGAAGGCAACTACATCGGCACCGAGAACATCGGAGCGATCCCGTTCACCGGCATCATCCTCGCGCACTCCAACGAAGCCGAGTGGGCGAGCTTCAAGGCCAACAAGAACAACGAGGCGTTCATCGATCGCATCTGCGTCATCAAGGTGCCGTACTGCCTCAGGGTCACCGAAGAGCAGAAGATCTACGAGAAGCTGATCCAGGGCTCCGAGCTCGCGTCGGCGCCTTGTGCGCCTTCGACGCTGGAGACGCTGGCGCGGTTCTCGGTGATGTCGCGCCTGCGCAAGCACGAGAACTCCACGGTGTTCGCCAAGATGCGGGTCTATGACGGCGAGAGCCTGAAAGAGTCCGATCCGAAGGCGCGCAGCGTGCAGGAATATCGCGATGCCGCCGGTGTCGACGAGGGCATGGACGGTGCCTCCACCCGCTTCGCCTTCAAGGTTCTGGCTGCGACCTTCAACCACGACCCGCAGGAGGTCGCCGCCGACGCCGTGCACCTGATGTACGCGCTGGAGCAGGCGATTCGCCGCGAGCAGCTGCCGGAGGAGACCGAGAAACGCTATCTCGAATTCATCAAGGCGGAGCTGGCGCCGCGCTACGCCGAGTTCATCGGCAACGAGATCCAGAAGGCCTATCTCGAATCCTACTCGGATTATGGCCAGAACCTGTTCGACCGCTACGTCGACTACGCCGACGCCTGGATCGAGGACCAGGACTTCAAGGATCCCGACACCGGCCAGCTGCTCGATCGCGAGCTTTTGAACCAGGAACTGACGAAAATCGAGAAGCCGGCGGGCATCGCCAACCCCAAGGACTTCCGCAACGAGGTCGTCAAATTCTCGTTACGGTCGCGGGCTCAGAACGGCGGCAAAAATCCGACCTGGACCTCCTACGAGAAGATTCGCGACGTGATCGAAAAGAGGATATTCTCGCAAGTCGAGGACCTGCTTCCGGTCATCTCCTTCGGGTCGAAGAAGGACGGCGAGACGGAGAAGAAGCACGGCGAGTTCGTCGCACGCATGGTGGAGCGCGGCTACACCGAGCGTCAGGTTCGCCGGCTGGTCGAATGGTACATGCGCGTGAAGCAGGCCGGTTGAGGTGCATGGGAGGCAAACTGACAAGTGCCCATTCACATTATTGACAGGCGCCTGAATCCAGGCGGCAAGAGTCTTGAGAACCGCCAGCGGTTCTTGCGTCGGGCCAAGTCCCTGGTGCAGGGCGCCGTCAAGAAGACCTCGCAGGAACGCGACATCAAGGACGTCCTGGAGGGTGGTGAGGTCACGATCCCGCTCGACGGCATGCACGAGCCGCGCTTCCGCCGTGAAGGCGGAACGCGGGACATGGTCCTGCCCGGCAACAAGAAGTTCGTCGAAGGCGACTATCTCCAGCGCTCCGGCCAGGGCAGCGCCAAGAATTCCGGTCCCGGCGAAGGCGACAGCGAGGACGCCTTCCGCTTCGTGCTCAGCCGTGACGAGTTCGTCGATCTCTTCCTCGACGACCTCGAGCTTCCGGATCTCGCCAAGCGCAAGATCGCGCAGACCGAGAGCGAGGGTATCCAGCGCGCCGGCTACACCACGTCGGGTTCGCCCGCCAATATCTCGGTGAGCCGGACGGTGAAGCTCGCGCTCGCGCGCCGCATCGCGCTCAAGCGTCCGCGCAAGGACGAGATCGAAGAGCTGGAAGCGGCGATCGCCGCATGCACGGACGAGGACGAACGCACCGAGCTGGTCGCCAAGCTCGAAAAGCTGAAGGCGAAGTCCAAGCGCATTCCCTTCATCGATCCGCTCGACATCCGCTATCGTCGTTTCGAGACGGTGCCGAAGCCTGTCGCGCAGGCCGTAATGTTCTGCCTGATGGACGTCTCCGGCTCGATGTCCGAACATATGAAAGATCTGGCCAAGCGCTTCTACATGCTGCTCTACGTGTTCCTGAAGCGCCGCTACAAGCATGTCGAGATCGTCTTCATCCGCCACACCGACCGCGCCGAGGAGGTGGACGAGCAGACCTTCTTCTACGGTCCGGCCTCGGGTGGCACGCTGGTTTCCAGCGCGCTCCAGGCGATGCACGAGATCGTGCGCGAGCGCTTCAATCCGTCGGACTGGAACATCTACGCTGCGCAAGCCTCCGACGGCGACAATTCCTATTCCGACGGCGAGCTCACCGGCATGCTGCTGACCGACAAGATCCTGCCGGTCTGCCAGTTCTTTGCCTATCTCGAGGTCGGCGAGTCCGGCGGCAGCGCGTTCGATCTCTCCGACTCCTCGCTCTGGACCCTCTACGAGCGTCTGCGCAACAGCGGCGCGCCGCTCTCGATGCGCAAGGTCTCGGAGCGGAGCGAGATCTTTCCGGTGTTCCACGACTTGTTCCAGCGCCGCGAAACTGCCCAGGAGAAGGCCGCTCCATGACGGAACGATTGTTCGAAGGCGCCGATTGGGATTTCCAGACCTTGCAGCGCATCACCGATGCCTGCGAGGAGGTGGCGCTGAAGGATCTCGGGCTCGACGTCTATCCCAACCAGATCGAGGTCATCACCGCCGAGCAGATGCTGGACGCCTATTCGTCGGTCGGCATGCCCTTGTTCTACAAGCACTGGTCGTTCGGCAAGCACTTTGCGTTCCATGAAGCGTCCTATCGCAAGGGCCTGATGGGGCTCGCCTACGAGATCGTGATCAACTCCTCGCCCTGCATCTCCTATCTGATGGAGGAGAACACGGCGACGATGCAGACGCTGGTGATTGCGCACGCCGCCTTCGGCCACAACCATTTCTTCAAGAACAATTATCTGTTCAAGCAGTGGACCGATGCCGACGGCATCCTGGATTATCTCGACTTCGCCAAGAACTACGTCATGCAATGCGAGGATCGCTACGGCCGCATCGAGGTCGAGCGCACGCTCGATGCCGCGCACGCGCTGATGTCGCACGGCATCGACCGCTATCCCGGCAAGAAGAAGCTCGATCTGCGCGCCGAGGAAAAGCGGGCAGGGCGCCGCCGCCAGCACGAGGAGGAGGTCTTCAACGACCTCTGGCGCACCGTGCCCAAGGGCGCCGCCAAGAGCAGGTCCGCGATCAGCATCGAACGCCGCCGCAAGCTGCTCGGATTGCCGCAGGAGAATTTGCTCTATTTCCTGGAGAAGAGCGCGCCACGGCTGGCGCCCTGGCAGCGCGAGCTCTTGCGCATCGTCCGCCACATCGCGCAATATTTCTATCCGCAGAGCCAGACCAAGGTGATGAACGAGGGGACGGCGACCTACGTTCACTACCGCATCATGACCCGGCTGCATCAGCAGGGTCGCATCACCGACGGCAACTTCCTCGAATTCCTGGGATCGCACACCAATGTGGTGTTCCAGCCCGAATTCGACGACCCGCGCTTCTCCGGATTCAATCCTTACGCGCTCGGTTTCGCCGTGATGCAGGACATCGAGCGCATCGTCACCAGGCCGGAGGACGAGGACCGCGAGTGGTTCCCCGACATCGCCGGCAGGAGCGACGTCATGGGCGTGCTGCGCGACGTCTGGGCCAATTACCGCGATGAAAGCTTCATCGGCCAGTTCCTGAGCCCGAAATTGATGCGGCACTTCCGCATGTTCCATCTGCACGATGATCCCGAGGAGCGCGCCGGCATCCGCGTCGATGCCATTCACGACGAGCGCGGTTTCCGCCGCGTCCGCCGCGAGCTGGCGCGGCAGCACGACGTCGGCTTCATCGACGCCAACATCGAGGTGGTCGACGTCGATCTCTCCGGCGACCGCCGGCTGATCCTGCATCACCACGTCATCAAGGGCTCGCAGCTCAACGAGACCGATGCCAAGCGCGTGCTGCAGCATCTCGCCGATCTCTGGACCTACGACGTCGCGCTGATCGAGGTCGATGGCAACGACAAGGTCCTGCGCGAATATGTCGTGAGCCCGCGCCCGATCCCGGCCGCAGTGGCGTGAAGGCGGCCGGCAGGTCTTGCATTGGCGTGGCGGGTAGCTCGCGCGCGGCCATCCTTCGAGACGCCCGCCTTTGGCGAGCCCTCAGGATGAGGACGGAGTGTGCGGCGGCAATTTCGACGGTCAGAGATGCTGCTTAGCCTCATCCTGAGGAGACCGCTGGAAGCGGTCGTCTTGAAGGACGAGGCGCTTGCTCCGGCCCCCAGGAATATACCCCGACGTGAGGCGCTCTACGCCGGTCGCTTCTTCGCCGGCTTCTTCTTGGCCGCATTCAGCCCCACCGCCGCGCGGATCAGCGCCTTCAACGCCTTTTCGTTGATCTTTTCGCCCTCGCGAATATCGATCGCGCGGCGCACGTTGCCGTCGAGACTGGAATTGAACAGGCCCGCGGGGTCGTCCAGTGCGGCGCCCCTGGCGAAGGTCAGCTTCACCACCTCCTTGTAGGTCTCGCCGGTGCAGATGATGCCGTCGTGCTCCCACACGGGAACGCCTCGCCACTTCCATTCCTCGACGACATCGGGATCGGCTTCCCCAATCAGGCCACGGATCCGGCTCAGCATCTGGCCGCGCCAGTCGCCGAGCTCCTTGATCCGGCCGTCGATCAGCTCGGAGGGCGAAGCGCCATCCGCCTCCCTCGCGCCATTTTTCTTCGCCGCCACCGCTTTCTTCACGACCTGGCCTCGCTGTGAGCGCCGCCATGCCGGCCGAGATAGGGCAGCGCGAACAGGTAGAGCCCGGTCGCAAGCAGCGGGATCAGCGGGACGAGCGCCAGGAAGCCGATCCAGGCGGCATCGAGCTGCATCGTCATGGCGACGATGTTCGCGATGACCGCGAAGGTGAAGGCGATGGACAGCCAGCGATGGATTTGTCGAATCCGCATGTTCAACGGGACCTCCTCTGCGATGATCGAAATGGCCGCGCTCAATCCGGACGCGTCAGAACTTCGTCCAGCTTGGCCAAGAACTGCTTCCAGCCGGCATGTGCGCCGCCATAGGCCTGCTTCTGCGTCGGGCTGAAGCCCGCCTGCTCGACGCGCAGATGCGTGCCCGCGTTCGTCGGCGTCAGCGTGAACGTCACGACGCTTTTCAGATCGAACGCGGCGTCCTCATGCGAGAAATTCCAGGTGTAGGCGAGCGCCTTCTGCGGCTCGATGGTGAGCACCTCGCAGTCCAGCACGCCGCCCCATTCGCCGCGCAGGTTGAAGCGATGACCGACCACGGGCTTGAAGTCGTTCATCATCAGCCATTCCTCGATCAGATGCGGCTGCGTCAGCGCGCGCCAGATCCGCTCCGGCGGAAAGGCAAATTCGCGCTCGATGACGACGGAACGCTTCTCGGTCGCGGTCTCAGTCTCGGTCATTGGTCCATCCTCTTCAGGAGATCGTCGAGCGCGTCGAGCCGCCTCTGCCAGAACCCGGCCATCTGGCCGGTCCAGTCGATCAGCGGATTGAGCGCGCCGGGCCGTGCGCTGTAATGGGTCTGCCTTCCTTCATGGCGGTCGCGCACCAGGCCCGCCTGCTTCAAGGCGCCGAGATGCTTTGAGACCGCCGGCTGGGACACGCCGGATCGCGCCGTCAACGCCCCGACCGTCTGCTCCCCCTCGCGGCACAGCCGCTCGAAGATCGCCCGCCGGGTCGGGTCGGCGAGGGTCCGGAACAGGAGGTCGTGAGCAGCGGACATAGATCCATAACTCGGAGGTTATGAGTAAATCCATAACTGTAGAGTTATGGGTATGTCAAGTGAGATTGGCGGCGCTGGTAGCTTTGAAGGGATGAGGCATCCGCGGGTAACCCTCCCCCGCAGGCGGCGGAGGGAGCGCATCTCTCTCGTGGCAAGTGCAGTGCCTTACGGCCGCAAATACAGATAGCCCTGCGACTGCAGCTCGGCCAGCCGCACCACGCCGCCCTTTTCCGCGCTGACGAAGCCCGGCAGCAGCTCCTTCAGCGTCACGTTCTGCGCCTTCATCGTGTTGCCGCAGGCGGCGAGCTCGACGCCGTCCTTGGAGAAATCGCCGACGCGCCTGCTGATGTCGGGGTTGGCCTGCGCCGCGTGAAACGCCTTCAGCGCCGGCCCGTGGATCACCAGCGCGATGGTCACGTGATCGGGGCCGCCGACGCCGTCGATGTGGTTCTGGATGTTGCCGAGCACGAAACCGACCTTCTCGGCATCGCTGAGGTGATAGACGACCTTGAGCTTGTTCGACGGCGCTGCCTCGGTCGCAGCCTTTGCGCTGGAGACGCCAAGCGCGGCGCCCAAAGCCGAAACGGCGCTCCACAACATGTTCCGGCGGTTCATGGCGGTCTCCCTCGACTAAGCCTGAATTTGCCGAAGGCATATCACTTGTGGCGCAGTGCGGCCAGTTCCCTGCGGTCGGTCACGAGCGAGGCGCACTCGCTGTTGTCGGCGCGGTCGAGGCGGAAAATCCTGTCCTCGGCACCGGCGACCAGCGATTGCTCGGCCTCGTCGTCCGGCTTGTTGTTCTGCCAGACCCTGACCTGCTCGAGCCGGATGATGGCCGACTTGTTGTCCCTGGACAGCCCGACCTCGATGCCGCCACCCTCGCAGTCGACACCGCAGCCCATGCGAACCTCGTCCCCCTGACTGAGAAGCACCGCGTGGCTCCCGCACGAGCCGCTGGTGTCGAAATCGCCGTGGCGATGGCGATACCGGAAGCCGAGCCGGAAGGAGTTGTGGAGCTGCTTGTCCTCCCTGTCGGTCTCTGCCGAGACCAGGAGCTTCATGGAAGCCACCTTCTGCTTGGGATGCCGTGCCAGATGCCCGGCATCGTAGCGACGGACGAAGCAGGCATAGGATTTGTCGCCCGGCGTCCCCGCATAGAGCCGCGCATTGAAGGCGTCGGCTTCGGCCTTTGTGGTCTCCCGCACCTTGTCGGCCTCGTCGGCATGGGTGACGCCGGTCAGCGCGGCGAAAGTCAGGGCAGCAATGACGGAGAGCTTCATGACGGCCTCGGGTGCGTGACGACTTTGCCGCAGCACAACAGAACTGCTGTCCGTTAGACGCGGGCGAGGTGCACCGCGTTCAACGTTGCCGTGTGACGCCCTTGCAGGGGACACGGCCAGCGGCGCCTCGCCGGGGCCTTAGTCACTGCCGCCACCAGGAAGGTTCAATGGGTGTGGCGCCTTGATGCTTCGGAACCCGACGCCGGCGATCGCTGCGACATTGTCTGGGTTCGTCAATGTGGTAGCCTTCACAGACGACCGCCTTTTGCAGTCGTAAGCTGGGATTGCCTCGTAGGTTCGTGGAGTCCCCCCGCATGGGCGAAATTCGCAACTTCAGATCCGGAAATCAGGATGAGCCGCCGCCGCACGGCGGGATGCCTCGCCGTCTCGCCGCGATCATCGTCGGTGACATCGCCTCCTACAGTCGGTTGATGCAGGCCGACGAGGAAGGCACGCATGTTCGCGTCAAGCGGATCGAGCGAGACCTCATCCAGCCCAGCATCATCGAACACCATGGAAGCCTGGTGAAGACGACGGGCGACGGCTTCATCGCCATCTTCGACAGTCCCGTGGAGGCCGTTCGATGCAGCATCGTCATCCAGCAAAATCTGGTCGGACGCAACGCCTCGGTCCCCAGGCATTCCCGGCTCGAATATCGGATTGGCGTCAATCTCGGTGACGTCATCGTGGAGCCGGACGACATCTATGGTGACGGCGTCAACATCGCCACGCGTATCGAGGGCATCGCGGAACCGGGGCAGGTCTACATCTCCGGCGCGATCTACGAACAGATCAAGCACAAGATCGTGTGCGGTTACGAGTCGCTCGGCGATCGCAAGGTCAAGAACATCACCGATCCCGTGCGTGTCTATCGCGTGCTGCCGGATGCGGATTCCGTCGGCAAGACGAGAAGCCGGCGCGAGAACGCGCTGATCTTTTTCCTGGCCGTCACGCTGCTCGTCATTGCCGCCGGCGCGCTCTGGTATCTGCTGGCACAGCCTCAGAGCAGGGTGGGCGAGCAGGTCGCAGCGCCCGCCGTTTCTCCGGCCCCATCCCCGGTCCCGCAAGCCCCGCCGCGCGAGGTGGTGACGCAGGCGCCGCAACCATCTCCCTCGATCGCTTCGGCGCCTTCGTCGCCCGCACCGGCGCCGAGCCCGTCCGCGACGCCGGTGAGCGAGCCCGAAATGATCGCGATTCGCGGCGGCAGTTTCGCGATGGGAAGCAATGATGATCCGACCGAGCGTCCCGTCCACCAGGTCACGATCAAGCCGTTCTCGATCGGAAAATATCCGGTGACGGTGCGGGAGTGGAACGAATGCGCGGCTGCGAACGCGTGTGGTTTCACTGCGACCGGCAGGGACGATGCGCCGGTCAGCAACGTGAGCTGGACTGACGCGCAGCAATATGCCGCCTTCCTGTCGCAGGCGACGAAAAAGCAGTACCGGCTTCCGAGCGAGGCCGAATGGGAATACGCGGCCCGCGGCGGAACGCAAACAAAGTATTGGTGGGGCGACAAGCTCCAGCCGGGCATGGCCGGATGCAAGGATTGCGGCGACCTCGCGGCCGAGCAGCCGGCGAAGGTCGGCAGCTTCAAGCCCAATCCATTCGGACTCCACGACATGGGCGGCGGCGTCGACCAGTGGGTCGAGGACTGCTGGCACAAGAACTATCAGGGAGCGCCGCTCGACGGTTCGGCATGGACCGGCGTCGACTGCTCGTCGCACGTCCTGCGCTCGGGCTCATGGAAGAACGATTCGAGATACGTGCGGCCGTCCAACCGCGACGGCTATGATACCAATGTCCGTTACCCGACGCATGGATTCCGGGTCGCGCTCAGTCCTTGAAGCGCGATGAGATCTGGGTGAATCGTCGTCGCGCTTTAGGTCTTTGTTTTGAGCATGATCTTTTCGGAAAACGGCTTCACACTTTTCCGGATCATGCTCTCGAGCTGGAGTAGGTCTGATGAAGATCATTGGCTGCGTCGCGCTGGCGGCGGCGCTCGCATTGCTGCCGGCCGCTGCTTACTCTCAGGGCAAGACCGCCCCCAAAGACGCAAAGCTGTACTTCATCACTCCGCAAGAGGGGCAGAAGGTCCGAGGCGGATTCTGGGTCCGGTTTGGTCTGCGCAACATGGGCGTGACGCATGCCGGCGACGACTACCAGAACGCCGGTCATCATCACTTGCTGGTCGACGTCAACGAGCCCATCGATGCCAAGGAACCGATCCCGCAGGACAAGTCGCATCTACATTTCGGAGCAGGGCAGACCGAAACATTTCTCGAGCTGCCGCCCGGCAGGCACACGCTGCAATTGGTGCTGGGCGATGCGAAGCACTATCCGTTCGATCCGCCCGTCGTGTCCGAGAAGATCACCATACGGGTCAGGCAGCCCGGTTCAGTACGGCACAGATGATCACCGCAGGCTGGCGTTGATCTTGTCCAGCACCGCTGAGCCCGGGCACAGCGTGTCCGCCTCCAGCGTGTTGAGCGGGGTCTCGACCGTGTCGAGATGCGCGTGCAGGTCTTCCGCATCGGGATCGACGTAGAGCAGGCCGGTCACGATCTGGCCCTTGGCGGCATGCTTGGCCAGGAAGGTCTGAGCCCCCAACCGGTCGTGCGGATCGTAGTCCGCGTCGATCTTGCGCAGCGCGATCCTGCTGCCGTCGTGCTGCTCGACCAGCTGCACTGTGCCCGGTGCGTAATCGACCGCGATCGGATCGCGTCCGACCAGCACGTCGAGCCGGTTCACGGCGTCGTTGTGCTCGCGGACATAGTCGAAGCTCTTGGTCGAGCCGGCATGGTTGTTGAAGGCGATGCAGGGGCTGATGACGTCGATGAAGGATGCGCCCTTGTGGCGGATCGCCGCCGCGATCAGCGGCACCAGCTGGGTCTTGTCGCCGGAGAACGAGCGCGCGACGAAGGTGGCGCCGAGTTGCAGCGCGATCGCGACGAGGTCGATGGCGTTGTCGGTGTTGGTGACGCCCTTCTTGCTCTTCGAGCCGCGGTCGGCGGTCGCCGAGAACTGGCCCTTGGTCAGGCCGTAGACGCCGTTGTTCTCGACGATATAGGTCATGTTGACGCCGCGCCGGATCGAATGCGCGAACTGGCCGAACCCGATCGAGGCGGAATCGCCGTCGCCGGAAACGCCGAGATAGATCAAATCGCGGTTGGCGAGATTGGCCCCGGTCAGCACGCTAGGCATGCGGCCGTGCACCGAGTTGAAACCGTGCGAATTGCCGAGGAAATAGTCCGGCGTCTTCGACGAGCAGCCGATGCCGGAGATCTTTGCCACCCGATGCGGCTCGATCGAGAGCTCGTAGCAGGCCTCGATGATCGAGGCCGTGATCGAATCGTGGCCGCAGCCGGCGCACAGCGTCGAGATCTTGCCCTCGTAGTCGCGATGCGTGTAGCCGAGCTCGTTCTTCTTCAGGCCTGGATGATGAAATTTCGGCTTTGCGATGTAGGTCATGCCCGTCTCTCTCTGCTCCCTCTCCGCAATCCGACGTCTCTTTGCACTCGGCCGAGCTGTCGCAACCGCACTCCGTCATTGCGAGCGCAGCGAAGCAATCCAGAGTCTTTCCACGGAGGCAGTCTGGATTGCTTCGCTGCGCTCGCAATGACGATGTGGATGCAGCTTGCCATCACGACACGGCCTTGCGGAGCGGGGTCACCTTGAGGTGGTCCTGGTGGTCGCCAATGGCTTTGGCGATGAAACGGGCGGTGATCGGCGTGCCGTCGTAATGCACGATCGGCACGAGGCGGACGGGATCGATGCCGTTCTCGTTGACGATGAGCTGACGCAGCTGGCTGTCGCGGTTCTGCTCGACCACGTAGACGAAATCGTGCTCGGCGAGGAAGCTCGCCACGCTCGAATGGAACGGGAAGGCGCGGATGCGCAGGCGGTCGAGCTGATGCCCGCGCGCCTCCAAGAGCCCAATAGCCTCGTCCATCGCCGGCGAGGTCGAGCCGAAATAGATCACGCCATATTTGGTCGGCCGTTCCGCGTTGGCCTGCAGCGGCCGCGGCACCAGATCCTGCGCCGTCTCGAACTTGCGCACCAGGCGCTGCATGTTGTCGGCATAGACCGAGCCTTCCTCGGAGTAGCGCGCATAGCGGTCGCGCGATGTGCCGCGGGTGAAATAGGAGCCCCTGGTCGGGTGCGTGCCGGGATAGGTACGGTAGGGAATGCCGTCGCCGTCGACGTCGAGATAGCGGCCGAAGTCGCGGCCCTCTTCCAGCATCTCCGCGGTCATCACCTTGCCGCGGTCGTACTGTCGGGCGTCATCCCACTTCAGCGGACGGCAGAGCCGGTGGTTCATGCCGATGTCGAGGTCGAGCATCAGGAAGATCGTGGTCTGGAGCCGCTCGGCGAGATCGAAGGCGGCAGCCGCGAACTCGAACGCTTCGGCCGGATCTTCCGGGAACAGCAGCACATGCTTGGTGTCGCCGTGCGAGGCATAGGCGCAGGCGATGATGTCGCATTGCTGGGTGCGCGTCGGCATGCCCGTGGAGGGGCCGGCGCGCTGGATGTTCATGATCACCGCCGGAATCTCGGCAAAGTAGGAGAGGCCGATGAACTCGGTCATCAGGGAGATGCCGGGGCCGGAGGTCGCGGTGAAGGCGCGCGCGCCGTTCCAGGAGGCGCCGATGACGATGCCGATCGAAGCCAGTTCGTCCTCGCCCTGCACGATCGCGTATTTCGCCTTGCCGGTCTCCGGATCGTGCCGGTACTTCTTGCAGTGGGCGGTGAAAGCCTCCGCCACGGACGAGGAGGGCGTGATCGGATACCAGGCGCACACGGTGGCGCCGCCATAGACGGCGCCGAGCGCGGCGGCGCTGTTGCCCTCGATGAAGATGCGGTCGCCGACCTTGTCGGACTTCTTCACGCGAAGCCCGATCGGGCACTTCAAATTCTGCAGCGCCCAGTCGCGGCCGAGATGCAGCGCATGGACGTTGGAGGAGAGCAGCTTCTCCTTGCCCTTGTACTGCTCGCCGATCAGCTGCTCGATCAGCTTCGGGTCCATGTCGAGCAGCGCACTGAGGCTGCCCAGATAGATGATGTTCTTGAACAGCTGGCGCTGGCGCGGATCGGTATAGGTCGAGTTGGTGATCGCGGTGAGCGGCACGCCGATCACGGTGATGTCGTCGCGGAATCTGGTGGACGGCATCGGCTTGGTGGAATCGTAGAACAGATAGCCGCCCGGCTCGATGCCGGCGACGTCCTTGTCCCAGGTCTGCGGGTTCATCGCCACCATCATGTCGACGCCGCCGCGGGCACCGAGATGGCCGTCTTCCGTCACCCGCACCTCGTACCAGGTCGGCAGGCCCTGGATGTTGGAGGGGAAGATGTTGCGCGGCGACACCGGAACGCCATGGCGCAGGATCGCGCGGGCGAACATCTCGTTGGCGCTGGCCGAGCCCGAGCCGTTGACGTTGGCGAAGCGGACGACGAAGTCGTTTACGCTGCTGATCGGCTTTTTGTCGGACATGTCGAACCCGCGTGAGTCATCTCGATGAAATATTTCTGCATGTCCCAGGCTCCGGTGGGACAACGCTCGGCGCACAGCCCGCAATGCAGGCAGACGTCCTCGTCCTTCACCATGACGCGCCCGGTCTTGAGGTCGCTGGAGACGTAGAGATCCTGGTCCGGATGCGCCGAGGGCGCCTTCAGCCGCTGGCGCAGATCGCTTTCCTCGCCATTGGCGGTGAATGTGATGCAGTCCATCGGACAGATGTCGGCGCAGGCGTCGCACTCGATGCAGAGCGAGGTCGAGAACACCGTCTGGACGTCGCAGTTCAGGCAGCGCTCTGCTTCGCCAAGTGCGAGCTTGACGTCGTAGCCCAGCTCGACCTCGGCGCGGATGTCCTTCAGCGCGATCACCTTGTCGCGATGCGGCACCTTGAAGCGCTTGTCGTTGGAAATGTCGTTGTCATAACTCCATTCGTGGATGCCCATCTTCTGCGATGAGACCTGCACGTCCGGCAGCGGTCGTTCGTCGATTGCCTCGCCCGAGAGCATCTTGTGGATCGACAGCGCGGCGTCGTGGCCGTGCGCGACCGCCCAGATGATGTTCTTCGGGCCGAACGCGGCGTCGCCGCCGAAGAATACCTTCGGATTGGTCGAGGCAAATGTCTCGGGATCGACCTTCGGCATGTGCCATTTGTCGAACTCGATGCCGCAATCCTGCTCGATCCAGGGGAAGGCGTTCTCCTGGCCGACCGCGACCAGCACGTCGTCGCAGGGAATGGTCTGATCGGGGTCGCCCGAGGGCACGAGGTTGCGGCGCCCTCTGGCGTCATATTCGGCCTTGACGTGCTGGAAGGTGACGCCGATGAGCTTGCCGGCAACATGCTTGAATGCCACCGGGACCATGTAGTTGAGGATCGGAATATCCTCGTGGATCGCATCCTCCTTCTCCCAGGGCGAGGCTTTCATCTCCTCGAAGCCGGAGCGCACGATCACCGTGACTTTCTCGCCGCCGAGGCGGCGCGCGGTGCGGCAGCAATCCATCGCGGTGTTGCCGCCGCCGAGCACGATCACGCGCTTGCCTATTCTGTCGGTGTGGCCGAACGACACGTTGGCCAGCCACTCGATGCCGATATGGATATTGGCCGCTGCTTCCTTCCGGCCGGGAATGTCGAGCTCGCGGCCGCGCGGCGCGCCGGAGCCGACGAAGATCGCATCATATTTCTCCGCCAGCAGCGCCTTCATGCTGTCGATGCGCTGCCCGCCCTTGAAGTCGACGCCGAGGCCCAGGATGTAGCCGGTCTCCTCGTCGATCACGGAATTGGGCAGGCGGAATTTCGGGATCTGCGTGCGCATCATGCCCCCGGCTTCCGGATCGGCATCGAACACGGTGCAGTGATAGCCGAGCGGCGCGAGATCGCGCGCCACCGTCAGCGAGGCGGGACCGCCGCCGACCAGCGCGACACGCTTGCCGTTCTTCGGCGCGGGCCGTGGCAGGCGCTGCCTGATGTCGTCCTTGAAGTCCGCGGCGACGCGCTTGAGGCGGCAGATCGCCACCGGATTTTCCTCGACGCGTCCGCGGCGGCACGCGGGCTCGCAGGGACGGTCGCAGGTGCGTCCCAGGATTCCGGGAAACACGTTCGATTTCCAATTGATCATGTAGGCGTCGCTGTAGCGGCCTTGGGCAATCAATCGGATGTATTCGGGAACCGGTGTGTGCGCAGGACAGGCCCACTGGCAATCGACCACTTTGTGAAAGTAGTCGGGGGCCGCGATATCGGTCGGTTTCATTCCTACCCTGTCCGCGCAGGCTCAAAGACCCCGCGGCCTTTTTCTCGAGCTTGGCGGACGCTTAATGCGTCTCGATCCGGTTTCTGAATGACGTCATTGGGTTAGCTTATTAGAACCGTTCCGAAGTACAACGGCAAATTTGCGCGCTTCCCCGCTTTCATGGGAGCCAAGCGCGCACAGCATTGACGGTCCGGCGCAATGTGCGTGCGGTGCAATATGCTGCGATGCGCATGAACGTTAGCCGCGCGCGATATCGCTCTTCGCGAGGTCCCACATCAGGCAGTAGGTGCCGACGGAGACGGGAAGCGGCAGGGGCATTGCGGCAGGGCCGGTGAAGCGCTCGGCGATGACAGCGGAGACCGCGCCGACATGCGTGCCGTCGATCAGCACGAACCAGTCGCGCGCGCCCTCGTTGCGCGCCGCCGGTATATCCGCCGTTGGGCCCGACAATTCGGGCTCGCTTTCGAGCAGATGCATCGCGATGATACCGTCGCGCTTGTCCGGCGTCAGCCTGTCTTGCAGTGCATCACGCCACGCTCCGGCGGTGTCGGGTGTCGGCCGCAGCCGCACCAGGCCGAGCACGGCCCCGCGCCCGGTGCCCTTGCTGATGGTGATGCGCGCGACGACGCGCAGCATGTCCTTGAAGCGTGCCATGGTCTGCCGCGACCAATCGGTCGGGCTCGCGAGCCGCGTCTTGTAGGCGGGGCTATCGAGCACGTCGAGCGTCGCGGTCGAATACAGGCTGAGATATCTGGGATTGGCGGCATGCGCGACATAGCGCCGCGCTTCGAGGAAACCGTCGATCGCGACGCGCTCTTCCAGATGCTCGCGATCGTACCAGCGGTTGAAATCAGCCTCATCGGCCGCGTCGATGTTCATCGACGTCAGCAGCATGCCTTTCCCGGCGAGCGGCATTTTCTTGTTGTCCCTCTCTCGCGCATTAGCGCGCGGCCTTCGACCCGAGGTCCGCAATCGACTTCATGACGGCGTCCCTCACGCCGCCATCATAGAGCGAATGTCCGGCTTCTTCCACGATGCGAAGCTCGGAACCCGGCCAGACATTCGCGAGCGCCTGGGAAGTTCCGGGCGGACATAACAGGTCATAGCGGCCCTGCACGATGATGCCGGGAATGCCTCTGAGCCGGCCGGCGTTTCGCAACAGCTGATCTTCGCTCATGAAGCTGTCGTTGACGAAATAATGCGCCTCCATGAACGGCGTCGCCGGCAGCGTGCGCCACACGTTCAGCGATGCCAGATCCAGCCGCGTCCGCGCCGGTTTGTGCTCCGACAGGATGCGCTCCGTGTCGTGCCACGCGCGCGCCGCCGGACCGTGTACCGCCGGATCGGCGCCGAGGATGCGGCGCCAATACGCGTCCACCGGCTGCGCACGCTCCTCGGGCGTCAGCACGCTCAGAAAGTCTTCGTAGAGCGCGGGATAGAATTGCGACAGGCGCGAGGTGAAGGCCGTCTCGACCTCGGCCCGCGTGCCGAGAAACGTCGCGCGCAACGCAATGCCTGAGACGCGATCGGGATGCGCCTGCGCATACGCCAGCGCCAGCGTCGCGCCCCAGGACCCGCCGACCACCATCCAGCGGTCGAAGCCGAATTTTTCGCGGATCTTCTCCATGTCCGCGATCAGATGCGCCGTGGTGTTGTGCTCGCGCGATCCCTTCGGCCTGCTGCGGCCGCAGCCGCGCTGGTCCAACAATATGGCGCAGAAGCGATCAGGGTCGAACAGGCGCCGATGATCAGGGTGGCAGCCGCTGCCGGGCCCGCCATGCAGATAGACCGCAGGGATTCCGTCCGCGCGGCCGACGCTCTCGACATGGAGCTCGTGGCCGTCGCCGACGTCGAGCATCTCGGAGGTCAGCGGCGCAAAGGGGTCGGCGCGTTTGACCGCGCTGGCCGCGTCGGCGTCAGGCATCATTCTCGGCTTCCAGAGTGCCGCCGGCGAAGTTGCGATAGAGGAAGCGGTTGGTCTCGCCCTCGGCCTCCGCTTCCGCCTGCTTGAAGATGGTCTCGTGCAGCGGCGACAGCGCGCAGGCCGGGTCGGTGTTGGCGGCGTCGCCCGTCAGCGCGAACGCCTGGCAGCGGCAGGGG
>NZ_AJQE01000353.1 GCF_000261685.1 Bradyrhizobium genomosp. I (2014)
ATTCGCAACTCTTGCACGGCTCCTTCATCCAGCCGGTGCCGCGATAGCGGTTGAAGGCCTCGGAGTTCTGCCAGATCCAGGCGATCGAATGGTTGGAGCGCACGGATTCGAAGTCGAGCCCGGTGATGCTCTCGGCGGCGTGGCAGGGCAGCACCTTGCCGGCGGGCGAGATGTTGAAGAACTGCCGGCCCCAGCCGCCCATGCACTTCTTCGGCCGCAGTGCGTAGTAATCCGGCACGACATAGTCGATCGTCAGCCGGCCCTTCAGCCGCTCGCGCGCCTCCTCGACGATCCGGGTGCACTCGTCCAGCTGCGCCACGGTCGGCATCAGCGCGGCGCGGTTCTTCAGCGCCCAGCCGTAATACTGCACATTGGCGACCTCCAGCCGGTCGGCGTCGAGGTCGAGCGCCATCTGGATGATGTCGGGGAGCTGGTGCAGGTTCTGCCGGTGCATCACTGCGTTCACGGTGAGCGGCAGGTCGAGCTCGCGCGTCCATTTCGCGACTTCGAGCTTCTTGCGGTGGCCGCCTCTGTAGCCGGCGACGCGATCGGCGGGGCCTTCCTCGATGCCCTGGAAGCTGATCTGCACGTGGCAGAGCCCGGCATCGGCGAGATCGCTGAGCTTCTCACGCGTCAGCAGCACCGCCGAGGTGATCAGATTGGTATAGAGGCCGGCATCGCTCGCGTGCTTGACCAGCTCGACGAGGTCCTTGCGCGCCGTCGGCTCGCCGCCGGAGAAATGCACCTGGAGCACGCCGATCTCGGCGAGCTCGCTCAGGACCTTCTTCCATTCGTCGGTGGTCAGCTCCTTGCCCGAGCGGTCGAGCTCGACCGGGTTGGAGCAATAGGGGCATTGCAGCGGGCAGCGATGGGTGATCTCGAGCAGCACGGCGAGCGGAATGCCGAAGGTCTCCGCCGTCGAGCGTTGCTTCTCCAGCACCGCAAGGCTGTCGCTGGGTGGGATGGTCACGTCGCTCATGACGTCTTCTCCCTGATCTCGGTGAGAAAGCCCTTGTCGGCGAGATCCTGCAGCATGGCGATGACGTCGGCCAGGATCGCCTCGCGCGGCGCTGCGTATTTCGCAGCCAACTGATCGGCGACGTCTCCGACATTGCGGTCGCCATCGCAGAGCTGCAAGACCTCGACCGCGATCTCGTCCGGGGCCAGCACGCGCTCCGGCGCCAGGATCACCCAGACTTTTCGCGTCTCGTCGTATTTCAGCTTGGCATGCCGCGGCAGCACGGGGCGGCTTGCCTCGCTGACGCTGATATGACGCGGCCCGGCCATTGCTGTTCCTCTTCAACCCGCTTTGGGCACGAACGCGCCCGGCGGAATGTGGCCATCGACATAGGCGTGCTGGAGCGCGTCCAGCTGCACCCACAGCACGTTGGTCTTGAAGATCAGCGCGTTGCAGACGGAGGCGCGCTCCTCCGGCGTCCTCGCATGCGACTTGACATAGTCGAGCGCGAAATTGGCATCGCGCGGCGCCTGGGTCAGGCGCCGCTTGAAGTAGCTCATGATGTCGGGGTTGACGAAATCGTAATGCTCCAGCATGCCGGCGATGCGCTCTTCATGCAGGTTCGGCGCGAACAGTTCGGTGAGCGAGGAGGCGATCGCCTCCAGCGGGCTCTTCTCGCGGCAATAATGCACATAGGCTTCCACCGCGAAGCGCGTCGCCGGCAGGATGCCTTCGGTGGATTCCACGTAGGCCGTGTTGAGCCCGAGGCCTTCGGTCAGCTTCAGCCAGCGTTCGATGCCGCCTTCGCTGCCGACATCGCCGTCATGGTCCTCGATACGATGGCGCCATTCCAGGCGGGTGGCGCGGTCGCGGAAGCGCGAGATCACCACCGCGTCCTTGATCGGGATCGTGCTCTGGTAATAGTAGCGGTTGAGCGCCCAGGCCTGCACCTGGCCCTTGTTCAGCTTGCCGCCATGCAGCAGCTTATGGAACGGATGCAGGCTGTGATAGCGCGTCGCCCCGATATGGCGCAGCGTTGCCTCCAGCTCCTCGGCGGAGTTGAGCCTGATATCCCTGCCGATCGAGAGCGCGGTCATTCCAGTCAGTGATGCGGCATTCACAGCACGATCTCCGTTCCATCCGCGGGTATCTGCCAGCCCGCCTGCTCCGCGGCTTTGCGCTCGGGCGAGCCGGGCAGCAGCACCGGATTCGAGTTATTGATATGCAGAAACAGCTTCCTGTCGATATTGAGGTCGGCCAGCCGCGCGATGGCGCCGTCGTCGCCGGACATGGCGACATGTCCCATGCTCTTGCCGGTCTTGTGGCCGAGGCCGGCTTTGATCATCTCGTCGTCGCGCCAGACGGTGCCGTCGAAGAACACCAGCGCGGCGCCGTCGATCTCGGCCTTGAGCGCGTCGGTCACCTCGGCGCAGGCCGCGATGAAGTAGAAGAACTTGCCCGTGGCCTTGTCGGTGATCTTCAGGCCCAGCGTGTCGCCGTCGCCGCTCTCGCCGCCCGGATGCACCTTGCCTTCCAGGTACCAGGCCGATTTGCCCGGCACCGCGAAGGGCAGCACCTCCAGGCCGGAGCGCGCACCATCCGGCAGGCGGGGCTCGAACGGCTCGCGGAGAGCGATCGGCTGGCGCCGCACGTTCTTCTCGTTCAGCACGTTGAAGATGCTGTTGGCGCCGAGGATCGCCAGCACCTTCTCGTGCGCATACACCGTAAAGGGCGAGCCCTCGCGCATTGACAGCAGGCCCGCCACCGCATCGACTTCGCTGTTGGTCAAGATCACGCCCGCAATCGGCGTGTGACGCAGCGCGCCCGCCTTGGGGTGCAGCAGTGGCGTGGCATTCAATTGCTGGCGCAGGTCCGGGGAGGCATTGATCAGGAACCAGTGCTCGCCGTCGCCGCTGAAGGCGACCGAGGCTTGGGTCCGCTGAAGCTCACGGCCGCCGTGACGAGCCGCCCGGCAGCCCTCGCAGCCGCAATTCCACTGTGGAACTCCGCCGCCGGCCCCGGCGCCCAGGACGACGACGCGAAGCATGATCCGTCTCCTGGAGGCAAATTCGCGAGGTGGATCTCAGGCCGACACAAATCCTGTCTTCCGGAAACGCATCGTGACCGAAAGATCCACCTGCGCAGAACGCGATCTCGCCAGCCGCTTACTTGCGGGTGGCGCTCACATACATGTTGATTTCCATGCCGCAGGGCACTTCGACGATCTTCGGGGCTTTCCAGGCCATTTCGGCTCTCCATT
Organism: Bradyrhizobium genomosp. I (2014); assembly: GCF_000261685.1. Taxonomy (GTDB): domain Bacteria; phylum Pseudomonadota; class Alphaproteobacteria; order Rhizobiales; family Xanthobacteraceae; genus Bradyrhizobium. The sequence goes on from NZ_AJQE01000353.1 coordinate 3,219, forward strand.
TTGCGAATTCGGGACGTATTCGCCCGCCCAATAGACTAATGCTGGCGGAGAAGTTCGCCAGTGAAATTTTCCCGACCTAGGTAGTAGACCGGCAGAATTGCTGCATTGCAAAGAGAGCGCATTGCGGCCGTAAAGATGAGCGAAGCCATACGCAAAATAGCCAATAGGTCGTGATTCCTGTCGGGATAAACGAGTTGTGAGTATGGAATGGCTTCTATTCGGCTACAGGCGACCCCATTGGATCAGGCATGCCCAGATATTTCTTCAACACCCGCATCGGCGACGAATTGATCGTGGATCCTGACGGCGAGGACCTGCGCAACCCCGATCGCGCCTGGGAGGTCGCGCGCCAGATGATTCTTGAAGTCGTGAAGTCGGAAGGCACCCAGCGGGCCCTGCTGGAGGCAGTCATCGAGGTGACCGACGCCGATGGTGAGATCGTGCTGGAGTTTCCCTTCACCGAGGCCCTGCTGGACCTGCCGGACCCGTCCGCGACGCGGCATTAGAGGCCGACGGCCGGATTAGGGGCACGCAGCTCTCTCCACGTCGTTGCGAGGAGCCCTTGCGACGAAGCAATCCAGACTGCTTCCTCGGAGGCAGTCTGGATTGCTTCGCTACGCTCGCAATGACGGCGAATGAGGCGCCACCTGGCGCCAAACCCGCCCTCCACCCCCGCGAAATCCGCATGGCCTTGCCGCGTTCCCGGCGCTAAAAGACGCCGGTCACACGGAGCAAGCCATGCAAGATCTCTGGCGCCTGTCGGCTGCCGACCTCGCCACCCTCGTCAAATCCAAAAAGGTGTCCGCCAGGGAAGCCGCGCAGGCCGGCCTCGCCCGCCTGGACGCCGTCAATCCCGCGCTCAACGCGGTGATCGACCATAGGCCGGACGATGTGCTCAAGCAGGCTGATGCCGTCGATGCCGCGATCGCGCGGGGAGAGGACCCCGGTGTGCTCGCCGGCGTGCCGGTCACCATCAAGGCCAATGTCGACCAGGAAGGCTTTGCCACCACCAACGGCCTGAAACTCCAGCGCGACCTGATCGCGCGCGAGGACAATCCGGTGGTCGCCAATTTCCGCAAAGCCGGCGTCGTCCTGCTCGGCCGCACCAACTGCCCGGCCTTCTCCTACCGCTGGTTCACCACCAATCTCGTTCATGGCGACACCAAGAACCCGCGTGATGCCACGCTGACGCCGGGCGGCTCGTCCGGCGGCGCCGGCTCGGCGGTCGCCGCCGGCATCGGCCATATCGCCCATGGCACCGACATCGCCGGCTCGATCCGCTATCCCGCCTATGCCTGCGGCGTGCACGGCTTGCGCCCGACGCTCGGCCGTATCCCCGCCTTCAATCCGGCGCTGCCGGAGCGCCCGATCGGGCCGCAGATCATGGCGGTCTCCGGCCCGCTGGCGCGCACCGTCAACGACATCAGGATCTCGCTCGAAGCGATGTCGGCCCGCGACATCCGCGATCCCTGGTTCGTGCCGGTGCCGCTCGAAGGCCCCGCGCGGGACAAGCGCGCCGCGCTCTGCCTCAATCCGGGCGGCCTTGCCACCACGCCGGAGGTGAAGGCGGCGGTGAGCGATGCCGGCAAGCGGCTGGAGCGCGCCGGCTGGACCGTCGACATCATCGAGGACACGCCGCCGATGCGCGAGGCGGTGGAGTGGCAGATCAAGCTCTGGCTCGGCGACGGTTATGAGGCGCAGCTCGAGATGGCCGAACGCGAGGGCGACCCCGGCGCGCTGGCGTGCCTGCGCGGCAACCGCGCCAGGGTCACGCCGATGGATCAGGCGAACTATGCGAAGGCGCTGACCCGCCGCGCCACGCTGACCCGCGATTGGATGCTGTTCTTCGAAAAATATGCAGTGCTGCTGACGCCGGTCTCCGGCGAGCTGCCGTTCCCGGATCATCTCGACTGCAAGGACGACGAATCCTTCAAGCGCGTCTGGGAGGCGCAGCTGCCGCAGATCGCCATTCCCTTCATGGGATTGCCGGGCCTCGTGGTCTCCACCGGCCTCGTCGGCAAGTCGCCCGTCGGCGTGCAAATCGTCTCCGGCCGCTACCGCGAAGACCTTTGCCTGCTCGCCGGCGAAGCGATCGAGGCCGGCGGCGTACCGCCGTCGCCGATCGACCCCGTGGGCGAGCGATGACCGTCATCTACGACTTCAAGGCCAACTCGCTTGCCGGCGAGGAGGTGCCGATGCGCCGTTTCGAGGGACAGGTGCTCCTGATCGTCAACACCGCGAGCAAGTGCGGCTTCACGCCGCAATATCGCGGCCTCGAGGATCTCTACCGCGATCTCTCGCCGCGCGGCTTCTCGGTGCTCGGCTTTCCCTGCAACCAGTTCGGCGCGCAGGAGCCGGGGCAGGCGAGCGAAATCCAGGTGTTCTGCTCGACCAATTACGACGTCACCTTTCCGCTGTTCGAGAAGATCGATGTCAACGGCGCCAACGCGCATCCTCTGTACGAGTACCTGAAACGTCAGCAATCCGGCCTCTTGGGCGCCTCCATCAAATGGAATTTCACCAAATTCCTGGTGGACCGTGCCGGCAAGGTGGTCGCGCGCTACGCGCCGACCGCGCGGCCCGAAGGATTGCGGCAGCAAATCGAGACCCTGTTGTGAGCGAGACGATCATGAGCGAAGAATTTCCGGACCGCCTGTCGGTCGATCCGAACAGCCCCTACTACAACGCGGACATCCTGGCGCGCGACGTCGGCATTCGCTTCAAGGGCATCGAGAAGACCAATGTCGAGGAATACTGCATCAGCGAAGGCTGGGTCCGCGTCACCGCCGGCAACGCCAAGGACCGCCACGGCAATCCGCTGACCATCAAGGTGCACGGGCCGGTGGAGCCGTACTTCAGGGACAAGAAATGACGGCGAAGCCGTCATTCCGGGGCTCGCGAAGCGAGAACCCGGAATCTCGAGATTCCGGGTCTGGTCCTTCGGACCATCCCGGAATGACGTGCTCATAAGCGAAAGCCACCTCCATGTCCGTCCGCATCGTCGACGTCCGCGAGATCACAAAGCCGATCTCATCGCCGATCCGCAACGCCTATAAAGACTTCACCAGGATGACGACGAGCCTGGTCGCCGTCGTCACCGATGTGGTGCGCGAGGGAAAACGCGTCGTCGGTTACGGTTTCAACTCGAACGGTCGCTACGGGCAGGGCGGCCTGATCCGCGAGCGGTTCGCCGCGCGCATCCTCGAAGCCGATCCGAAGTCGCTGCTGGATAGCCCCGGCGACAATCTCGACCCCGACAAGGTCTGGGGGGCGATGATGACCAACGAGAAGCCGGGCGGCCATGGCGAGCGCTCGGTCGCGGTCGGCACCATCGACATGGCGGTGTGGGATGCGATGGCGAAGATCGCGGGCAAGCCGCTGTTTCGCCTGCTCGCCGAACGTCACGGCGTGACCGCCAATCCGCGCGTCTTCGTCTACGCCGCCGGCGGCTACTACTATCCCGGCAAGGATCTCTCGATGCTGCGTGGCGAGATGCGCGGCTATCTCGACCGCGGCTACAACGTCGTGAAGATGAAGATCGGCGGCGCGGGAATCGAGGAGGATCGTAAACGTATCGAGGCTGTGCTGAAGGAGATCGGCAAGGACGCGCAGCTCGCGGTCGATGCCAACGGCCGCTTCAACCTGGAAACCGGCATCGCCTACGCAAAGATGCTGCGCGACTATCCCTTGTTCTGGTACGAGGAGGCCGGCGATCCCCTCGACTACGCGCTGCAGGCCGCGCTCGCCGAATTCTATCCCGGTCCGATGGCGACAGGCGAGAACCTCTTCAGCCATCAGGACGCCCGCAATTTGATCCGCTACGGCGGCATGCGCCCCGACCGCGACTGGCTGCAATTCGACTGCGCACTGTCCTACGACCTGTGCGAGTACCAGCGCACGCTGGAGGTGCTGAAGACCCACGGCTGGTCGCCGAGCC
>NZ_AJQE01000354.1 GCF_000261685.1 Bradyrhizobium genomosp. I (2014)
GGCGGCCACCAGATGTCGCTCAACATCGCGGCCGGTCTCGGTCTCGGCGGCAACGAGAGCTACCCCGACCTGTTCCAGCCCTATGGCGGCTTCCCCGACGGTATCAGCGTCGAGAACGGCCACATCACCATGCCCGACCTTCCCGGCATCGGCTTCGAAGGCAAGTCGGATCTCTACAAGGAGATGAAGGCGCTGGCGGAGTAGCCCGGCTGCAGCAACAAATTCCGTCATTGCGAGCGTAGCGAAGCAATCCAGGCTGCCGCTGCGGAGAGATTCTGGATTGCTTCGCTGCGCTCGCAATGACGGAGGGTTGTCGGCCGGCCGGCTCGAAGTCAGATCAGCGTCTCGTAGAGATCCTTCCAGTCCGGATTCATGCGCTCGATCAATGCGATCTTCTTTGCCCGGCTTCCGGCCTTGATCTGCTTCTCGCGCGCAATCGCGTCAGTCATGGTCCCGTGAAGTTCGTACCAGACGAGGAGCTTGCAGCCGTACTTCGATGAAAATCCCCTCACCAGGCCTTCGCGATGCTCGAATGCACGACGCGGTGGATTCGAGGTAACGCCCGTGTAGATCGTTCCGTTGCGGCGATTGGCGAACATGTAGACGCAGGGCTGCTTCATAAGCGCACTCGCCGGCGAGAGCGTTCATGATAACACAACTCAGAGATGACTGTGAGGCTTTCGCCGCACCGTCATTGCGAGGAGCACTTGCGACG
>NZ_AJQE01000355.1 GCF_000261685.1 Bradyrhizobium genomosp. I (2014)
CATCGCGATCATCGGCCGCGAGATGCCGGTGCCGAGCAGAAATGCGAGGACCGCACCTGACAGCGTGCCGCCGATGGCCAGCATCAGCACCAGTTGCTCGGTCTTTCCGATGGTCGCCTCCGACTCCGAATCCAGCCGCTGCTGTTCGGCGACGAGGTCCGCCTTCATGGCGGTCGCGCCTTGCAGGATCGCACCGGCCGAGCCGCTCATCTCGGTGACGAGATCATCGACCAGCTTGGCATTGGCGATCAGCTTCTCCAGCGCTTCGCGATAGGCGCCGAGCAGCGCCTTCGCATCCTTCAGGCCAGCGACGATCTTGTCGTCCATGGTGTAGACCGCGCCGAGCGAGTTCTCGACGAATTTCAGCCGTGCCAGTGCGCTGTTCGCGATCGTCTGGTCGGACGTCAGCACGAAATTGGTCGCGGCCGCACTCGCGGTCTGAAATTGGGCGTTGACCTGCTTGGTGCCGAACTCAATCGCCTGTGCTTCGGCGTCGGAAGCGCTGTTGCCGATATCGTCGAGCTTGTATTTCAAGAGGTTGGCGTTGCGCGTGAGCTGGTTCTGCACCAGCAGCGCGCTGTCACGCTTGGCCTGGAGAACCTTTGCGAAGGTCGCGGAGAAGTTGGAAAATTCCTTGGCGAGCTTGTTGAGACTCTCCTGCCGCGCCGGCTTCTTGGCGCTCTTGACGGCCTGGTCAACGGCGTTCTTCAGGCTGCCTTCAGCATCCAGCGCCGCCTTGGCGTCGTCTTCCTTGCCGGTGACGACGAAATATCTGACGGCCGAACGATAAGCGAGCAGCTCGCGGTCGATGTTGCGGGCGAGATCTGCCTCGGAAACGCTGCTGCGATACGACCCGACCCCGGAAGCGACCCGCTCGAAGCCGAAATAGGAGAAGGCCATGCTGCCGGCGGAGATCACCAGCACTGCCGCGAAACCGAGAACGATTTTTGCGCGGAACCTGAGGGCCGGAAATAGTGTGCGCTTAGACGACGACGCGATACGCCCGGACATTCCCACCCCCATTTGTATTCAGCCGCGATCCGGAGGCGCCCCGCCCCCTGACCTGGATGCGCAAAACTAAGGCACAATCGATAAAGGGCGGTAAATTGGTCCCAGCCGTCTCCGGCGCGGTCGGCTTCGGGCGGAACGCCCCGCGGGTCTCATCGCCGTGTTGCGACCAGACGAAAAAGGCCATATTCCTTGGATACTTGTCCAGGAATTCGGCACTAGACCGAGCGGTCCTCGGGGGGAGAAACGGAGTGAGGCAAACCGACTTTCGGTTTGGCGGTGCGTCCGGCGTTGCCGTCGCGAAGTCGAAGGCGGCGGGCGCGGAACAAGCTGTTGCCGAGCTCACCGCTCAGCTCCCGTCCGACGAGCTGTCGCTGATCCTGCTCTTTGTCTCCCCCAGCTACGATCCCCACCAATTCATCGCGGAGATCAGCCGGCGATTTGACGGGATTCCGGTCTGCGGTTGCACGACCGCCGGCGAACTGGCCCCCGACGGCTGGGATGAGAACAGCATCGTCGCTCTCGCCTTCAGCCGGGCCGACTTCTCGGCCGTGGTGCGCCCGATTCTCAATCTCGACAGTTTTCGCGTCGAGGACGGCCGCAGGATCGGCGCCGAAATCCGGCAGGAGCTGCTGCGGGTGTCCGCGCACGCCGAGCGCCGAAATCCGTTCGGCCTCGTGCTGATCGACGGCCTGTGCCGCCGCGAAGAGGCCGTGATGTCCGCCATCTATGCCTCGCTGGACGACATTCCGGTCGTCGGCGGGTCTGCCGGCGACGGATTGCGCTTCGAGAGGACCTGGGTGTTCCTCGACGGCAAGGCGCATACGAATGCCGCGCTCCTGATCCTCCTGAATACGTCGCTGCCGTTCCGGGTCTTCAAATGCGACAATTTCGAACCGCAGCCACAGCGGATGGTGGTTACCGAGGCCGACATCGAGAACCGGACCGTCAGGGAGCTGAATGCGGAGCCCGCGGCCCAGGAATATTCCCGCGTCGTCGGCATCATGGACGCCAAGCTCGACCCCTTCGCGTTCGCGGCGCATCCTGTGCTGGTCCGCGTCGGCGGCTCGTACTATGCGCGCTCGATTCAGCGTGTCGAACCGGATGGTTCCCTGCACTTCTTCTGCGCCATCGACGAAGGCATGGTGCTGACGGCGGCGACGTCGCGCAGCCTCGTCGGCACGACGCGCGAGGCCTTTGCGGAGACGCGCGACCAGATCGGCGAGGTCTCGCTCTATATCGGATTCGAATGCCTGCTGCGCCGGCTCGACGCCGAGCAGCACCAGCTTGCCCGCGACATGTCCGAGCTTTACCGCCAGAACCGCGTGGTCGGTTTTCATACCTACGGCGAGCAGTTCGGCTCGATGCATGTGAACCAGACCTTCACCGGCGTCGCCATCGGCAGGCGCCCGTCGTGACCGGGCTGTGGCAGGATCCCGCAACGGTCGAGCAGTTGCAGCGGGAAGCCGCGAAGCTGAAGAAGATCAATGCAGCGCTGATGTCCCGCGTCGAACGCTCGATGGACCAGCAGCTCAACGCCTTCTCGCTGTTCGAGACCGCCATCGCGCTCGACCGCCAGGTTCGAGACCGGACGCAACAATTGCGCGAGGCGCTGCATTCGATCGAACACGCCAATGAGGGGCTCTATCGCGCCAAGCAGCAGGCCGAGGCCGCAAGCTCGCTCAAATCATCCGTCTTGATCTCGGTCACCCACGACCTGCTGCAGCCGCTGAATGCGGCGCGCCTGACGCTCTCGGCGCTGACCGAGATGATGCAATCGCAGGACGCCGCCCTGCTGATCGATCAGGTCGACCGCTCGCTGGTGACGCTGGAGGATCTGCTGCGCTCGTTGCTGGAGATCGCAAAGCTCGACGCCGGCGCGCTCAAGCCCGATGTGCGTCCCATGGCGCTCGCGCCGCTGCTCGAGCAGCTCCGCAACGAATTCGCGCCGATCTCCGCGCGGCAAGGCCTGTGCTTGCGCATCCGCTCCTCGCCGCTCGCCGTGTCGTCGGACGCGATGATGCTCCGGCGCATCCTGCAGAATCTGCTCGCCAATGCCATCCGCTACACCCGCAGCGGCGGCGTCGTGATGGGATGCAGGCGCCGCAACAACCGCATCTGCGTTCAGGTTTCCGATACCGGACCGGGCATCGCGCAGGCCCAGCAGGAGGCGATCTTCCGCGAATTCCAGCGCGGTGAAGCCAGCGCAACCGACCAGGCCGGATTTGGTCTCGGTCTCTCCATCGTTCGCCGCTTCGCAACGGTGCTCGGGCACGAGGTGCGGCTGTCATCGCAACTTGGCAAGGGATCGACGTTCACCCTCGAGCTCGAGCCGGCCGACCTTGCCGAGGTCAGCGACGAGGCGCACGAGGCCAAGCTCGCCGAACGGCAATATGGCGGGCTCGAAGGTGCCAAGATCCTGCTGATCGAGAACGACCCATCGGGCTCCGAGGCCATGGCCGCGCTGCTGGAAGGATGGGGCTGCGACGTCGCGTCGACGCGATCGGCCGCGGACGCGCTGCTGCGCCTGCGCGAACTGGGCGGCGCGCCGGACGCGATCATCGCCGATCTTCATCTCGATCACGGCGAGAGCGGATTGTCGGCCATTGCCGACATCCGGCAGCAGACGAAGCTGGACGTGCCCGCGATGATCATCACCGCCGACTATTCCGAGAAGGCCGCCAAGCAGGCGAGCCTCTACGGACTCGAGGTGCTGAAGAAGCCGGTCAAGCCCGCCGAAATGCGCGCGCTGCTGTCGTTTCTGCTGACTTGAAGCGCTCGCAGCCTTTCTGCTACTCGGACTGCGCGCGATCGTGCTTCACCCTCATCCCTTCGCTCGCCAGCGTCGCAAAATCGATCTTCGACATTTCGACGATCGCCTTGGTGCGGCTCAGCACATTCAGCTTGCGCAGGATGTCGGAGACATGGACCTTCACGGTCGTCTCGGAAATCTTGAGCTCATAGGCGATCTGCTTGTTCTGCAGGCCGCGCTTGAGCATTTCGAGAACCCGCAATTGCTGCGGCGTCAAATCATGCAGCCGCCTCAACAGCTCGTGCGCGGGACCTGCGGCACGCTGCGGCCGGAGCGCACGATAGGCGTTGGGAACACAGACGAGGCCACGCAGCGCCTCGCCGATCGACTGCGCGAGCTCCTGCTTGGACGAGGATTTGAGGATGTAGCCGGACACGCCGAGCGACAAGGCGCCGGAGATGATGCGCGGATCCTGGTGCGCCGACACGATGACGACGGGCACCTTCGGAAAGGCCTTGCGGATGCGAACGATGCCCGACAGGCCGGTCGTGCCCGGCATCGACAGATCAAGAAGAAGGAGATCGAGCTCGGCTCCCGTGGCCAGCAGCTCGAGCGCGCCGTCGACCGATGTCGCCTGCAGGATCTCGGCCTCGGGCGCCACCATTTGCAGCGCGCCTTCGAGCGCCTCGCGAAACAACGGATGGTCTTCGACAATCAGAAATCGCGTCACGTGTCAGCCATTTCCAAATCGTTGCCGGGATCGAGCTTGAAGCGAGGATGTATCAACCGGCGCGAGCCGGCTTGATCGAGGTCAATGACAGCGCCGGTCATTGCGGCCTCCCGCGGTCGACCCTTGCATAGGGGCGGTTCCTGGGATCTGGCAGGTCCATCTTGCCGATCTCGATGATCGCCTTGTTGCGGCTGAACAGTCCGAGCTTGCGCAGGATCTCGGTGATGTGCGCCTTGACCGTGGATTCGGCGAGCTGCAGCTCCTGCGCGATTTGCCGGTTCGGATAGCCGTGCCGCAACAGGTCCAAAACCCTCAGCTGCTGCGGCGTGAGCTCGCGGAGCTTGACCTCGAGCGCCTTGCTGGTTTCGGCCTTTCGCCGCTGCGGCGTCGCCACAAAATCTCGCGGCACCGAGACCGAGCCGGAGAGCACGCCCTCGATCGACTGGGCCAGCTCGCGCTTCGACGTCGATTTCGGGAGATAGCCGGCCGCGCCGAGCGCCAGTGCTTCGCGGACCACGTGCTGATCCTCCTCGCTCGACACGATGGCGACCGGCAGGCGCGGATATGTTTCGCGCAAGCGGAGAAAGCCGGAGAAACCGGTCGCATCCGGCAGCGACAGATCGAGCAGCGCGAGGTCGACACCCTGCTCGGTCGTCAGGATGTGCAGAGCATCCTCGATCGACATCGCCTCGAGGATGCGGGCCTCGGGCAGGGCCAGCCGCACCGCGTTGCCCAGAGCTTCGCGGAACAGCGGATGATCGTCGATGATCAGGAAGCTGGCCATGGCGCCTTCCAAAGGATCCACCGCACGGGCGGCGGCAGCGCACCCATCCTGCGCCGGTCGGGCGTCGGAAAGATGCGGGATGGATGCTACCACACCTTCCCGATCCCGTCCGGTCAAGGCCGTTCAGTCATTCGATTCCACCTGGACGGTCAGCAGGAAGGAATAGATGCTGTCGAACTGCTCGTCGGTGAAGACCTCCTTCCAGGCCGGCATGCCCTTGGCGGGGCGTCCCTCGTGCACGGTCTTCCGGAACGTGTCGCGCATGTCGTCGCCGTAGCGGTGACGCAGGAGGCGCAGATCGATCTTCCGTTCGCTCTGGATTGCGTCGGGGCCGTGGCAATGCGCGCAGGTTCCGTTGAAGATCTCCTTGCCTGCGCCGACAGTCTCCGCATTCGGCGCAGCTGCATCGCCCTTGATCTCGGTTGCCACCACATTTGCGACCTGCGTCACGCGCGGCCCGGGACCGGCGCCAGTCGTGGTTCCCGCCGGCACGGCCTCAGCCGCGCCGAAGCGGACCGGCTGTCCGGCCGGCAAGCCGTATTTCACCGCGAGATCGGCGATCGTCCCCTGGAGCTGCGGCAGGATCGCGTCGACGCGATCGCGAAGCTCGGTCGAGCCCTTTGCGAAGCCGATCGCGGCATCCCATGACAGGCCTTCGCCTTCGGTGAGCCGGATTTGATAGCGATCATTGTAAGCGGTCATGTTCAACCAGCCGGCCACGGGCCCCCAGATGAAGGCGACGTCGGCCCTGCCCTGGTCGAGCGCCTGCATGGCCTCCTCAGGCGACAGCACGGTCACCTTCTGGATGTCGTCACGCGGCGCCAGGAGGTTTTGTGGCGTGCTGGCGTACTGGACGGCGACGCGCTTGCCCCTGAGGTCGTCCACGCCGCCGATCGCCTGATCTTTCGCGGCGACCAAGGCGTAGCCTTCCTTCGCGAAGGTGCTGGAGAAGATCACGGCGGGGCCCATGAAATCCTCGGAGCGCGGCAGGCCGATCATGGCGTCGCATTGCTTGCCCAGCAGCGTGACCCGCACGGTCCGCTTGCCGAAATAGGATTTGTACCAGTCGTAGGTGATCGGCTGGCCGAGCGCCTGCGCCAGCGCCCGGCCAATTTCGACATAGAAGCCCGGCCGCGACGGATCATCGCTCGAGAACGGCAGATTGGTCGGATCGGCGCAGAGACGGAACGGCTTGGTCTCGTCTGCGTGAGCGGTTGCGATCGTCGCAGACGCGGCGACACATGCGAGGAGCCCGGCAACGGCGCGATTTCGGCTCTTGCCGCTTCCTGGATTGATCGGACGCATCCTCATCTCCGAAGGTTTGGAATGGCTGGACCAGGGATTGCGGCACGGGATCTGGCCGACGCCGCAATCGCGCAATCTCGAAAGGCGCACGCGTATCCCGTCTCCTTCGGGATACGCGCGCCAGTCGTCACTGGACGGAGAACACGAAGAGCGAACCGCCCTCGGGGGCTGCGGCCGTCATCTTCTTCCCAACCTCGCCCAGGAACGCGGGCAATGCGGCCGTGCGGCCGACGACGATGGCGACGTATTGCTTGCCGTCGACACTGTAGGTCACCGGACCCGCGCCGATGCCGGAGCCGAGATTCCTGCTCCACAGCACCTTGCCGGACTTCGCATCGATGGCGCGGAAGTCGCCATGGATGTTGCCGGCGAACACGAGGCCGCCGCCGGTGGTCAGCGTACCGCCATTGAACGGCAGGTCTTCCTTGATCGACCACACCTTCTTCTGGGCGATGGGATCCCAGGCCACGAGCTCGCCGAGGAAGCCGCCGGGGCCTTCCTTGGTCGGGAATTCGGCGCCCAGATAGAACACGCCGCGCTTGTAGGCGACGTCGGAGACCGACCAGTCCATGCAGACATTGTTCGAGGGGATGTAGACGAGCCCGGTCTGCGGATTGAAGGACATCGGTTGCCAGTTCTTGCCGCCGATCAGGTTCGGGCAGATGTCCTTGGCGGGATGGCCCGGCCCCGGACGCTTGTCCGGGTCTTCGACCGCGCGCATGGTGCTGACGTCCCACTTCTTCGCCCAGTTGGAGAAGACGTATTTCTCCGCCGAGAGCACCTTGCCGGTCTCACGGTTGGCGACGAAGAAGTAGCCGTTGCGATCCGCCTTCATCAGTGCCGGCACGGTGCTGCCGCCGATCTTCAGATCCGCGAGCACGGCTTCGTTGACGCCGTCATAATCCCAGGCATCGGCCGGCGTGGTCTGGATGTGCCATTTGATCTTGCCGGTGTTGGGATCGAGCGCCAGCGTCGAGGCGGTGTAGAGGTTGGTCAGCTTGCCGAAATTGCCGTCGCCGGTCGAGCGAACGCCGGTGTTCCACGGACCGGGATTGCTGGTGCCCCAATAGACGGTGTCGCTCTTGGGATCGTAGGAGCCGACCAGCCAGGCCGCGCCGCCGCCATGCTGGGCGGAATCGCCTTTCCAGCTGTCGCCGCCGGGCTCGTCCGGGCTGGGAACGGTGAAGGTCTGCCACAGCTGCTTGCCGGTGTTGATGTCGAAGGCCTGGAGCGAGCCCCGCACGCCGTACTCGCCGCCGCCGAAGCCGGTGATGACCTTGTCGCGCACGACCAGCGGAGGCGACGTGATGACCGAGCCCTGCTTGTAGTCGACGACCTTCGTCGTCCACAGCGACTTGCCGGTCGCGGCATCGAGCGCCGTCAGCTTGCCGTCGAGACGGCCGACGAAGATCTTGCCATCCGCATAGGAGACGCCGCGATTGTTCACGTCGCAGCAGGCATATTGCAGCACGTCATCGGGAATCTCGGGCTCCCAGGTCCACTTGCGCGCGCCGGTCGCGGCATCGAGCGCGTAGACGTATTTCGGACCCCAGGAGCTCGACACGTACAGCGTGTTGCCGACGACGATCGGCGAGGACTCGTTCGAGCGCAGCGACGCCAGCGAGAACGAATAGGCGAGCGTCAGCTTGCCGGCGTTCTCGGTGTTGATCTGCTTGAGCGAGCTGTAGCGCGTATTGCCGTAGTCGTGGCCGGCAACGGCCCACTGGTTCTGGTCGGATTGCGCCTTGATCAGCGAGTCGTTGGCGCGAGCGCCTATTGTGCCGGCGGCCAGCATCGCAATCATCGAGATGCCAGCCAAGAATCCCTTCGTTCCAAAGGTCATGTATTCCCTCCGCGATGTTGTTGTGCACGCCACGTTGGGCGCCTGAGCGCGTTGCGCCCGTGATGCGCAGTTCGTCTGCGAGCCATCGTTCGAAATTACAGCATCGGCTTTTCGCGCTTAGTATAGGCGGAAGGTAGTAGTGCGGATCATTGGCGATCTTCGTCGCCCATCTCGTTGTCCGAGCTTGCGTCTTGCCCTTATCTTGCAGGTCGAAATGCGTCATCGAATTCAGGCGGCATCGCGTCGCAATCGCGCATCAGTCACGATGATGGCGCTACCACCGCCGCGAAGTTTTCGAAGAAGTTCGCGGCGAGTTTTCGCGACGTCGAATCGATCAGCCGCGAGCCGAGCTGCGCGAGCTTGCCGCCGATCTGCGCGTCGGCCTCGTAATGCAGGATGGTGACGCCAGGCGATTCTTCCTCCAGCCGGACCTTCGCCCCGCCCTTGGCAAAGCCTGCGACGCCGCCGGCGCCTTCGCCGACGATGCGGTAGCCGTTGGGCGCATCGATATCGGTCAGCGTCACCTTGCCGCCGAACGTCGCCTTCACCGGACCGACCTTCAGCACCACGGTGGCCGTCATCTCCGTCGGCGACGCCATCTCGAGCGATTGGCAGCCGGGAATGCAGCGCCTGAGAATGTCGGGATCGTTGAGCGCAGCCCACACCGTGGCTTTCGCTGCCGGGATACGCCGACTGTCGTTCATCTGCATCGCTTCCACCCTTTTGCCGTTGCTTGGTACGGCTCGACTAGGGTGGCGCGGGCCGGCGATCAATCGCCAGGAAGTACTAGGAGGGCGCGACCGACGCGGCTAGCTGGCATGCCCTCATGCGGGCCCAGCTTCGCTGCATCGCAATAAGAAAAATCAATGACTTAGATCTTCGTCACCTACTACCAAGATCGCGATTACAAAGGCGGGGGCGCGTGCTCCTATTCGCGCAACGGACAAGGCATTCAAGGGAGAAACGACGCGCGACCGGGCCGAGTACAGGGGCCGCAAGCACGACCAAGGCATGCGCTTCTCATGATGGCCGTCGAACATGCCGTCACGGATGCAGCCGCGAGCTTTTTCGCAAGCATCCTGCAAAGTCGCGCCACGCACTGGCGGCGGCGGGGAGCATCGTGGCCGAATCGCATATCTGCGACAGCCGCCACGATGACCTTTCGATGACGCGCGGTCACCAAAATCCCAGTTGCAAAGTTCCGTTCGCGCTGTCTCTAATTAGAATAACTACAAACATCTGGGAGGACTTCATCGTGTCTACAGTCAAACTGACGGTCAACGGCAAGGCCGTTGCTGTCGACGTCGAGGACCGCACGCTGCTAGTCCAGCTCCTGCGCGATCACCTCAATCTCACGGGGACCCATGTCGGCTGCGACACCAGCCAGTGCGGCGCCTGCGTCGTGCACATGGATGGCCGTGCGGTGAAATCCTGCACCATGCTGGCAGGGCAGGCCGATGGCGCCAGCATCACCACGATCGAGGGCATCGCCAAGGGTGACGAGCTGCACCCGATGCAGGCTGCCTTCCGCGACAATCACGGCCTTCAATGCGGCTATTGCACGCCGGGCATGATCATGTCCGCGATCGACATCGTGCAACGCCATGGTGGCCAGCTCGACGAGGCCACCGTCCGCCAGGAGCTCGAAGGCAATATCTGCCGTTGCACCGGCTACCACAACATCGTGAAGGCCGTGCTCGATGCGGCCGGACGCATGAAGGTCGCGCAGGCGGCCGAGTAGGGCGGCCGTCGCGAACAAGAAACCACCACTGCCGCTTTCGAGGGAAAGCGCGGGTCAACAAAATTCCGGTCGGGAGGACCAGACATGGGTGTTGAAGGCATCGGCGCGCGCGTCGTGCGCAAGGAAGACAAGCGTTTCATTACCGGCAAGGGCCGTTACGTCGACGACATCAAGCTGACGGGCATGTCCCATGCCTATTTCGTCCGCAGCCCGCACGCGCACGCCAAGGTGAAGGGGATCGACTCCTCCGCCGCGCTGAAGATGCCGGGCGTTGTCGCGGTGCTCACCGGAAAGCAGCTCGTCGACGACAAGGTCGGCAATCTCATCTGCGGCTGGGCCATCACCTCCAAGGACGGCAGCCCGATGAAGATGGGCGCATGGCCGGCGATGGCGCCGGAGACGGTGCGGTTCGTCGGCCAGGCCGTCGCCGTCGTGATTGCCGAGAGCAAGAATCTCGCGCGCGACGCCGCGGAGGCCGTCGTCGTCGACTACGAGGAGCTTCCTGCGGTTGCCGACATGCACGCGGCCATCAAGGCCGGCGCGCCACAGCTTCACCCCGAGGCCCCCGGCAACCAGGTCTATGACTGGGTGATCGGCGACGAGGGCGCCACCGATGCCGCCTTCGCCAAGGCCGCGAATGTGGTGAAGCTCGACGTCACCAACAACCGCCTCGCCCCGAATGCGATGGAGCCGCGCGCGGCGATCGCGGATTATGACGCCGCCGAGGAGCATTTCACGCTCTACACGACCTCGCAGAACCCGCACGTCGCCCGCCTCGTGCTGTCCGCGTTCTACAACATCGCGCCCGAGCACAAGCTGCGCGTGATCGCGCCCGACGTCGGCGGCGGCTTCGGCTCCAAGATCTTCATCTATCCCGAGGAGATGGTGGCGCTGTGGGCCTCGAAGAAAGTCGGCCGTCCCGTGAAATGGACCGGCGACCGCACCGAAGCCTTCCTCACCGACGCGCATGGCCGCGACCATGTGACCCATGCCGAGATGGCGTTCGACGCCAACAACAAGATCACCGGCCTGAAGGTGAAGACCTACGCCAATTTCGGCGCCTACATGTCGCTGTTCTCGTCCTCGGTGCCGACTTATCTCTACGCAACGCTGCTGTCGGGCCAGTACAACATCCCGGCGATCCATGCCGAGGTGATCGGCGTCTACACCAACACCACGCCGGTCGATGCCTATCGCGGCGCGGGCCGTCCCGAGGCGAGCTATCTCATCGAACGGTTGATGGAGACGGCGGCGCGGCAGCTCAAGGTCGATCCGGCCCAACTGCGCCGGACCAACTTCATCACCCAGTTCCCGCACCAGACGCCCGTCATCATGGCCTACGACACCGGCGACTTCAACGCCTCGCTCGATGCCGCGATGAAGGCGATCGACTATGCCGGCTTCCCGGCCCGCAAGGCCAAGGCGAAAGCCGACGGCAAGCTGCGCGGCCTCGGCGTGTCCTGCTACATCGAGGCCTGCGGCATCGCGCCGTCGAAGGCGGTCGGCAGCCTGGGCGCCGGCGTCGGCTTATGGGAATCGGCCGAGGTGCGCGTCAACCCGGTCGGCACCATCGAGATCCTCACCGGCTCGCACAGCCACGGCCAGGGGCACGAGACCACGTTCTGCCAGCTCGTCGCCGATCGCCTGGGCATTCCCATCAGCCAGGTCTCGATCGTCCATGGCGACACCGACAAGGTGCAGTTCGGCATGGGCACCTACGGCTCGCGCTCCGCGGCCGTCGGCCTCACCGCGATCCTGAAGGCCATGGAGAAGATGGAATCCAAGGCCAAGAAGATTGCGGCGCATGCGCTGGAAGCGTCGGAAGCCGACATCGTCATCGAGAACGGCGAGTTCAAGGTGACCGGCACCGACAAGGCGATCGCCCTGCCGATGGTCGCGCTCGCGGCCTATACCGCGCACAACCTGCCTGACGGCATGGAGCCAGGCCTGAAGGAGAGCGCCTTCTACGACCCGACCAACTTCACCTTCCCGGCCGGCGCCTATATCTGCGAGCTCGAGGTCGATCCCGGCACCGGCAAGACCTCCTTCGTCAACTTTGTCGCCGCGGACGATTTCGGCCGGCTGATCAACCCGATGATCGTCGAAGGACAGGTCCATGGCGGCCTTGTGCAGGGCATCGGGCAGGCGCTGCTCGAGCATGCGATCTACGATGCCAACGGCCAGCCGGTCACGGCCTCGTTCATGGATTACGCCATGCCGCGCGCCGACGATGTGCCGTCGTTCAACCTGTCCCACACCACGACGCTGTGCCCGGGCAATCCGCTGGGCATCAAGGGCTGCGGTGAGGCCGGCGCCATCGGCGCCTCTGCTGCCGTGATCAACGCGATCACGGATGCGATCGGCAAGAACAATCTGGAAATGCCCGCGACCCCCGACCGGGTGTGGCGCACGATCCACGCGGCTTGACCGCTCATCATCGTCATTCCGGGGCGACACGAAGCGTCGAACCCGGAATCTGGAGCCACGAATTCAACCTCGAGATTCCGGGTCTGCGCCATCAGGCGCATCCCGGAATGACAGAGAAAAGATTTCAGGAGCAACCAAGATGTACCAGACCACTTATCATCGCGCTTCCTCGGTCGACGAAGCCGTGAGCCTGTTCGGCAAGAGCAGCGAGGCGAAATTCCTGGCCGGCGGACAGACACTGCTGCCGGTCATGAAGCAGCGGCTTGCCGCCCCCTCCGACGTGATCGACCTTGCCAGGATCAAGGATCTGATCGGCGTCGAAGCTTCCGGCGACACACTGACCATCAAGGCCGCCACGCCGCATTATGATGTGGCGACCAGCGACACCGCGAAGAAGGCGATCCCTGCGCTCGCCTATCTGGCGTCCCTGATCGGCGACCCCGCCGTGCGCTACCGCGGCACGATCGGCGGCTCGATCGCCAACAACGATCCCGCCGCGGACTATCCGGCCGCCCTGCTCGCGCTCGGCGCCACCGTGAAGACCAACAAGCGGTCAATCCCGGCGGATGACTTCTTCAAGGGCCTGTTCACCACGGCGCTCGAAGACGGCGAGATCATCACCGCGGTGTCGTTCCCCGTGCCGGCGAAGGCAGGCTACGAAAAAATGCGGCACCCGGCCTCGCGCTTCGCGCTGACCGGCGTGTTCGTCGCGCAGACCAAATCGGGCGAGGTTCGAGTGGCCGCCACCGGCGCCTCGCAGAATGGCGTGATGCGGGTGCCTGCAATCGAAGCCGCGCTGAAGGCGAACTGGTCGCCGTCGGCGATCGACAGCGTCAGCATTCCGGCGAGCGGACTGCTCGCTGACATCCACGGCACGGCGGAGTATCGCGCCAACCTCGTCAAGGTGATGGCGCAGCGCGCCGTGGCTGCGGCGGGCTGATAGCGCCTCGACACAAATTTTCCGCGGCGCGCACTTCGGTGCGCGCCGTTTTATTTTGGCCATGCGTCATGAAAACCGCTTGCCTCGCTGACGGGAAGGCGAGAAAAGTTAATCGGCCGATTAACTCGCCCCACAGAAGAAATGTCAGCGACGATGGCCGGATCACCGGCGTCCGCCCGCGACCCGAGGAAACAACAACGTGCTCGACAAACCAGCCCCCACCTCGACCGTCCGCACCTCCGGCCCGCTCTCGGGCTTCCGCATCGTCGAGTTCGCCGGCATCGGGCCCGGCCCGTTCGCCTGCATGATGCTGGCCGACATGGGCGCCGATGTCGTCACGCTCGACCGCGTCGGCGCGAAGAAGAGCATGAAGTCGGTGGCGGGGCGCGGCCGCAAGGTGATCGAGCTCGACCTCAAGGACAAGGCGGCGATCGCGCAAGTGCTGGATCTGCTCGCGAGCGCGGACGCGCTGGTCGAGGGTTTCCGCCCCGGCGTGATGGAGCGGCTCGGGCTCGGGCCGGACGTGGTGCTCGCGCGCAATCCAAAACTCGTCTATGGCCGCATGACCGGCTGGGGCCAGGAAGGCCCGCTCGCGAATGCCGCCGGCCACGACATCAACTACATCTCGATCACCGGCGCGCTCGCAGCGATCGGCACGAAGGAAGCGCCGGTGCCACCGCTCAACCTGGTCGGCGACTTCGGCGGCGGTGCGCTCTATCTCGTCGTCGGCGTGCTCGCCGCGCTGCTGGAAGCACAGAAGTCGGGCAAGGGCCAGGTGGTGGACGCGGCGATGTGCGACGGCGCGGCCTCGCTGATGTCGTTCTTCTTCGACATGGCGACGATGGGGCGCTGGACCGAGCAGCGCAACCAGAACTTCCTCGACGGCGGCGCGCATTTCTACGGCGTCTACGAATGCGCCTGCGGGCACTTCGTCTCGATCGGCTCGATCGAGCCGCAATTCTACGCGCTGCTGCGCGAGCATGCGGGCCTGACGGATGCGGATTTCGACGCGCAGATGGATTCCAAGGCCTGGCCGGCGCTGAAGGAGAAGCTGAAGGCCGTGTTCAAGACCAAGACGCGCGAGGATTGGTGCAAGATCATGGAAGGCACCGACATCTGCTTCGCGCCGGTGCTGACGATGTCGGAAGCGACAAAGCATCCGCACATGGTCGCCCGCAACGTTTTCATCGAGCGTCACGGCGTGAAGCAGCCGGCGCCGGCGCCGCGGTTCTCGCGTACGCCGTCGGCAGCGCGCGAGCCGGAAGGTGCGGAGATCGGTGCGGTAACGAAGGCGTGGGCGGAGCGTTAGGCCCCTGCTCTTGCCACAACTTCCGCTGTCGTCCCGGCGAACGCCGGAATCCATAACCACAGGGAGTGGTTTGGCGAAGACTCGAAGTTCGGTACTCCCGCCTATCGCGATCGGCAGATCACGCGGCATGGGTCCCGGCGTTCGCCGGGACGACACCAGTGATGTGGATGTAACTCGCGTCTAACGCATGCGCCTAAGCCGCGTTGTCCACCTTCAACACCCCGCGCCGGATCTGATCCTCCTCGATCGACTCGAACAGGGCCTTGAAATTGCCCTCGCCAAAGCCGTCGTCGCCCTTGCGCTGGATGAACTCGAAGAAGATCGGGCCGATCGCGTTGGCCGAGAAGATCTGGAGCAGCACCTTGGTCTGGCCGCCGTGGACCACGCCCTCGCCGTCGATCAGGATGCCGTTCTTCCGGAGCCGTGCGACGTCCTCGCCATGCCTGGGCAGGCGCGCATCGATCCGCTCGAAATAGGTGTCGGGCGGCGACGGCATGAACGGCAGGCCGGCGCCGCGCAGATCTTCGATGGTGCGGTAGATGTCGCGGCAGCCG
>NZ_AJQE01000356.1 GCF_000261685.1 Bradyrhizobium genomosp. I (2014)
GATGCCCTCGCCGCGATAGGTCTTCAGATATTCCTCGATCTGGCCGGAATCGCCGGCGTCCTCGTTGATCGGAATCCGGATCTTGCCGTCCGGGCTGGTCAGCGCGCGCGAGAACAGGCCGGAGGCGCGGCCCTCGATGTCGAAGAAGCGGATCTGGCGGAAGTTGAACAGCTTCTCGTAGAAGCCGGCCCAGACGTCCATGCGGCCGCGATGGACGTTGTGGGTGAGATGGTCGAGATAGAACAGGCCGGCGCCGACCGGCCGCGGGTCGCGTGCGCCGAGCCATTCGAACTCGGTATCATAGGCCGAGCCATTGGCGCCGTAGCGGTCAACGAGATAAAGCAGGCTGCCGCCGATCCCCTTGATGGCGGGGACGTCGAGCGTCTTCTGCGCCGATTGCACACCAGCAGGTTCGGCGCCGAGCGAAATGGCGCGGTCATAGGCCGCCTTCGCGTCGACGACGCGAAAGGCCATCGAGGGCGCACAGGGGCCGTGCGCGGCGACGAACTCGTAGCCGTGGGTGCCGGGCTGCTCGTTGACGAGATAGTTGATGTCGCCCTGGCGATAGACCGTGATCTTCTTGGTTCTGTGGCGCGCGACGGGCGCATAGCCCATCAGCTTGAACAGCGCGTGCAGCTCTTCCGGATTGGGATGCGCATATTCGACGAACTCGAACCCGTCGGTGCCCATCGGATTGTCGGCGCTGACAGTGGCCGGCGGTGCATCGTGCGGAAACGGTCCCATGGTGTTCTCCCGAATGGTTGCTGGAAGGAACTATCCTTCATGGGGCGCGCAAGGGGCGTGCAAACGGGACGCGATTTCGCTACGCTATGCACGGTTTGTGCAAGAAATGGACGATTGACGCATGATTCCTGTGGACGCCTTTGACCTCAAGATCCTGGGCGCACTCCAGGATGACGGCCGCCTCACCAACCAGGAGCTCGCCGAGCTCGCTGGCCTCTCCGCCTCGCAATGCTCGCGGCGGCGGATGCGGCTGGAGGAGGAGAAGGTGATCGCGGGCTATCATGCCGATCTCTCCAGCGAGGCACTCGGCTTCGGCGTGATCGCCTTCATCCAGGTCGGGCTTGCGACCCATTCACCGGACAATTCCAAGCGTTTTCGCGCGCTGGTCAACCGGATCGACGAGATCCAGGAGGCCTATTCGCTGACCGGCGATGCCGATTACGTGCTGAAAGCCGTGCTGCGCGATCTCAAGGGCCTGTCCAACCTCGTCAACGACGTCTTGATGCCGCATCAAAGCGTCGCGCATGTGCGCTCGTCGATCGTGCTCGACAGGCTGAAGGAGAGCTCGCGATTGCCGCTGAAGGAGATCAAGCCCGGCTGAAATCGAGGGAACTACGTCATTCGCGCAGGCCGCGCGATCTGCGATGATTCGCATCAGTCCGGAGATTCGACCATGGCCCTCCAGCTGCGACCGAACTGCGAATATTGCGACCGTGACCTGCCGCCTGATGCAATGGATGCGCGGATCTGCTCCTACGAATGCACATTCTGCGCGGACTGCGTCGAGACCAAGCTCTCCAACGTCTGCCCGAACTGCGGCGGCGGCTTTGCGCCGCGCCCGATCAGGCCGACGCAGGAATGGCGGCCGGGCGTGTGTGCGACGAAGCAGATGCCGTCCGACAAGCGGGTACATCTCAAATACAGCGTCGAAGACGTCGCGGCACATTGCGCGCGGATCAGGAACGTGCCGCCGGAGAGGCGGTGACCTTGATATCGTCGTTCCGGGGCGATGCGCTGCATCGAACCCGGAACCTCGAGGTTCTCAGGTCCGCAATCGCGCGCCGTAGTTCGCGCTGCGCGCGCCCCGCAATGACACCCCGTCACTCCGCCGCCAAAATCGTCCCCTCGACCTCACCGAACCCGACACGGTAGCCGTTGCCCTGGCACCAGCCGCGCATCACGAGGCTGTCGCCGTCTTCCAGGAACGAGCGCTTGGCGCCGCCGGGAAGCTCTACCGGCTCGGTGCCGTTCCAGCTGATCTCCAGAAGACTGCCGCGCTGGTTCTTCTCGGGGCCGGAGATGGTGCCGCTGCCTAAGAGATCGCCGACATTCATGGCGCAGCCGGATGACGCGTGGTGCATGAGCTGCTGCACCGAGGACCAGTACATGTACTTGAAATTGGTGCGGCTGATGCTGGCGGGTGCATTGGCACCCGCAGCGCGCAGCGAGACGTCCAGCTCGACATCGTAGTTTTGCGGCTTCGTCTGCTTGAGATAGTCGAGCGGCACCGGCTCCTGCTCCGGTCCCTTCAGCCGGAACGGCTCCAGCGCCTCGCGCGTCACCACCCACGGGCTGATCGAGGTCGCGAACGCCTTGGCGAGGAATGGCCCGAGCGGCACATATTCCCATTGCTGGATGTCGCGCGCGCTCCAGTCGTTGAGCAGCACGAAGCCGAAGATCATCTCCTCGGCCTGGCTCTCGATGAGCATGCCGCCCATCGGCGAGGGCTGGCCGATGACGACGCCCATCTCGAGCTCGAAATCGAGCCGCTTGCACGGCGCGAAGCTCGGCACCTCCACATTCGGCGGCTTCAGCTGCCCGCGCGGGCGTTTCACTGGGGTGCCCGACACGACCACGGTCGAGGCGCGGCCGTTATAGGCGATGGGCATATGCAGCCAGTTCGGCTGCAGCGCGTTGTCCTTGCCGCGGAACATCACGCCGACATTGGTGGCGTGCTCCTTGGAGGAATAGAAATCGGTATAGCCGGAGACAGCGAACGGCAGATGCAGTCTTGCCTCGCGCATCGGCACCAGCGCCCGTTTGCGCAGCTCCTCATTGTCGCGCAGCTCGGGATGATCGTGACGCAGCAGCTCGCTGATCCGCGCCCGCGTCCTGCTCCAGAGCTTCGGTCCGAGTGCCATGAAGGCGTTGAGCGACGACCCGGAGAACACGCCGAGTGGACCGACATCGAGCCGTGAATCCTCCTCGAGCTCCCAGAGATCGAGCACGTAGTTTCCGATGGCGACGCCGACCCGCGGCGTCGGATTGGCCGCGGTCGAGAACACGCCATAGGGCAGATTCTGGATCGGGAAGTCGGAGGAAGGATCGACGTCGATGAAGGAGCGGAGACTGGGGTCGTTCGGGTGGGGCATTGGTTTCCCGTGGCGCAACGGTGATGGTGTCACCCTCCCCTGGAGGGGGAGGGTCGGCTCATATTGAGCGCAGCGAAATATGAGACGGGGTGGGGTGATCTCTCAACACGGGAAGTGTTCGTCGCGGAGCGACCGTCACCCCACCCCGCTACGCATTCCGCTTCGCTGCATGCGTAGCGACCCTCCCCTCCAGGGGAGGGTAAGAAACCTCACGGCTTGTTCGGATCGAACTTCTTCTGCAGGCCTTTCCAGCAGTCGGCGTAATCGTCCTGCAGCGTGGACGCATTCGCCGCATGCGCGGTGACGCGCTGCGGATATCGCGTCTCGAACATGAAGGCCATGGTGCCGGTCAGCTTCACCGGCTTCAGCTCGCCATTGCTGGCGTGCTCGAAGGCGTCGCGGTCCGGACCGTGCGGCAGCATGCAATTGTGCAGGCTCATGCCGCCGGGGACGAAGCCCCGCGGCTTGGCGTCGTAGACGCCGTAGATCAGGCCCATGAACTCGCTCATGATGTTCATGTGGTACCAGGGCGGACGGAAGGTGTTGTCGGCGACCATCCAGCGCTCGGGGAAGATCACGAAGTCGATATTCGCGGTGCCAGCGGTCTCCGACGGCGACGTCAGCACCGTGAAGATCGAAGGATCGGGATGGTCGAAGCCGATCGCACCGACCGGCGAGAAGGTGCGCAGATCGTATTTGTACGGCGCGTAATTGCCGTGCCAGGCGACGACGTCGATCGGCGAATGCGGCAGCGTGGTCTTAAACAGCGAGCCGCCCCATTTCACGTAGAGTTCGGTCGGCGTGTCCTTGTCCTCGTAATATGCCACCGGCGTCAGGAAGTCGCGCGCATTGGCGAGACAGTTGGCGCCGATCGGTCCGCGCTCCGGCAGCGTGAAGGCGCCGCCGTAATTCTCGCAGAGATAGCCGCGCGCGGGACCATTCGGAATTTCGACGCGGAACTTGACGCCGCGCGGGATCACCACGATCTCGCCGGGCTCGGCGTCGATGCGGCCGAACTCGGTGACGAGGCGAAGATTGCCCTGCTGGAGCACGAACATCAGCTCGCCGTCGGCATTGTAGAAATGCTGGTCCACCATCGACTTGGTGATGAGGTAGACGTGCGCGGCCATGCCTGCTTGCGTGTTGACGTCACCCGCCGTCGTCATGGTCTGCACGCCCTGGATGAAGGTGACCTCCGCCTTCGGGAGCGGTGTCGGATCCCAGCGCAGCTGCGCGATCGGCAGATCGTATTCATGGCACGGCGCCGAGCGCCACAGGCCGGCATCGACCTTCTCGAAGCGGCCGGAGTGCTTCACCGAGGGGCGGATGCGGTACAGCCAGGAGCGTTCATTGGTGCCGCGCGGCGCGGTGAAGGGCGAGCCGGAGAGCTGCTCGGCATAGAGCCCGTAGGCGCAGCGTTGCGGCGAGTTGCGCCCGATCGGCAGCGCGCCCGGCAGCGCTTCGGTCTCGAAGCTGTTGCCGAAGCCGGACATGTAGCCCGGCGTGACCTGGGCCGAGCTGCGGACGATCTGGTCAGGCGAGGTATTGATGTTCATGACTATCCTCCTCCTTGCAAGGCGGCCCACATCTCCTGATCGCGCTTGTCGGTCCAGATCACGGGGTCGTCGATTCCGGATGCTTCGTCGTAAGCGCGCGACACGTTGAACGGCAGGCAGTGCTCGTAGATGGCGAAGTCCGAAAATTTCGGATCCATCACCTCGCGGGTCGCCGCCATCGATTGCTTCAGCGTGCGGCCACGAGCAACGGAGATTTCGGCCGCGCCATAGAGCGAGGTGACGAAGTCGCGCGTCATCGCGATGGCCTCGCGCACCGTTGCAGTGCCCTTGAGCGCATCGCCGCGGCCCGGCGCGATCGCCTTGGGATTGAAGTTGCGGATCTCGTTCAGAGTCATCGGCCATTCGCGCAAATGCGCATCGCCGCAATAGCAGGCCGAGTGATACTCGATGAGGTCGCCGGAGAACATCACCTCGGCGTCCGGCACCCAGGCGACGATGTCGCCGGAGGTGTGGCCGGCGCCCAGCTGCATCAAACGCACCTCGCGCTTGCCGAGGTAGATCGTCATCTCGCCTTCGAAGGTCAGCGTCGGCCAGGTCAGGCCGGGGATGCTCTGCGCATCCTGGAACAGCCGCGGAAAGCGGCCATATTCGGAGTCCCAATCCTGCTTGCCGCGCTCCTCGATCAGCCGATAGGTCTCCTGCGAGGCGACGATGCCTTGCGCCTTGTAGGCGGAGGCTCCTAACACGCGCACGGCGTGATAGTGCGACAGTACGACGTATTTGATCGGCTTGTCGGTGACGGCGCGGACGCGGTCGATCACCTTGTTCGCCATCGCGGGCGTCGCCTGCGCGTCGAACACGAGGCAGCTGTCGTCGCCGACGATGACGGCCGTGTTCGGATCGCCCTCCGCGGTGAAGGCATAGAGATCGGTGCCGATCTCGGTGAAGGTGATCTTCTTCTCGGAGAGATCGCCGGTGGATGCGAAGTTCTTCGCCATCAATTCGTCCTTACAGGTTTATTGCTGTTGCTGTTGTTGCTGCTGGCCGTCGATCATGCGCCGCTTCGCAAGCCCGATCGCCTCGCGCAGCACGTCGATATCGCCGATATGATTGGCGAGGATCAGGACCAGCGCCGCATCGAAATCGGCGCTCTGCTCCTCGGTGAGACCGCGATGCGCCTCGACGATGGCGCGGAAGGCGTCGTCGGGACGAGCGAAGTTGGAGCTGGTGGAAAGCGGCATGCGAAACCTCAATACAAGCCTTCGGCACGCGCCAGCGCTGCCGCGATCGTCGCACGCGTCGGATGGCGGAAGCGCGCCGCGACATAACCATCGGGCCTCAGCAGATAGGCGGCGCCCGGCTCGGCGCCGTAGCGCCTTGCGACCAGGCCCGAGGGATCGGCAAACCCGCCCTCGCCGCCGATGCGGATGCCCTTGATGCCATCGGGCACATCGACCGGCGCACCGTTGCTGAACGACAGCAAGGTGAAGTCCGTTCCACCCTTGCGGAAGGCATCCGTCAGATAGATCTGCTCGCCGGCCGGCGTCGCAGCGGGCGCATCGAGCATGGAACAGCCGGGCGACGGTCCACCGTGCCACATATTCGCGTCGAGCGAGGACAGAGGCGAGTCATAGCTGCACGGCACGGACAGCCGGCCGCCATTGACCATGCGCTTGCCGAACTCGGTTTCCTTGGCCAGCGACAGCACCGCCTTGCGCAGCCGCGCCTCCTGGTGCGAGTTCGGCGCCATGAAGTCAGTCGAGCGGGTGGATTCGCGGATGTTCTCGTCGGCGGCCGCGCTGCGTTCGATGTGATAGCTCTCGAGCAGGCTCGCGGGCGATTTGCCCCGCAGCACGCGATCGAGCTTCCAGGACAGGTTTTCGGCGTCTTCGAGCCCGGAATTGGCACCGCGCGCCCCGAAGGGCGAGACCTGATGCGCGGAATCGCCGGCAAAGATCACGCGGCCGTGGATGAAGCGGTCCATGCGGCGGCACTGGAATTTGTACAGCGAGATCCATTCGAACGCGAACTTGTCGTGCCCGAGCATGCGGGCGATCCGCGGCCGCACGTTTTCCGGCTTCTTCTCGACGACGGGATCGGCATAGCGGTTGAGCTGGAGATCGATGCGCCAGACATCGTCGGGCTGCCGGTGCAGCAGCGCCGAACGCCCGGGATGGAACGGCGGATCGAACCAGAACCAGCGCTCGGTCGGGAATTCCGCCGTCATCTTGACGTCGGCGATCAGGAACTGATCCTCGAAAACCTGGCCGGTGAACTCCGCGCCGACCATCTGTCGCAGCGAGGACCGCGCGCCGTCGCAGGCGATGACATATTGCGCATTCAGACGATAGGCGCCCTCCGGCGTTTCGATCGTCAGCAGGGCGGAATCGTTGCGCTGCTCGAGCGCCGTCACCTTGTTGCGCCAGCGCAGGTCGATGTCAGGCAGATCCTGGATGCGATCGACCAGATAGGCTTCGGCGTAATATTGCTGGAGGTTGATGAAGGCGGGCCGCTTGTGGCCGTCCTCAGGCAGCAGGTTGAACTGATAGAGCTGCGACTCGCCGTGGAAGATGCGGCCGACGCTCCACACCACGCCCTTCTCGACCATGCGGTCGCCGACGCCGAGCCGGTCCCAATATTCCAGCGACCGCTTCGAGAAACAGATCGCGCGCGAGCCCTCGCCGATGCGGTCGGCATCGTCCAGAAGGACGACACGCTGGCCGCGCTGGGCGAGATCGATTGCCAGCGACAGACCGACCGGACCCGCGCCGACGACCACGATTGGACGTTCGGCGGGACTTTGGCCGGAACGATCCTGATCGGGGTGGCGGCGATAGCCGAATTGGATCTTGGCCTGATGCGTATTGGCCGGCGCCATACACTAACCTCGGCTCTGGTCAGAAGACCGCTGATCTGCTAGATAGTCTCACGTGCAACTATTTTGGACCGGAGCCGGCCGGCCGTCAACTGGAATTCGGAGCGCAGTCTTGGCGAGGACATCCAGCGACATCGCGCTGAAGACACGGAACACCGGCGAGGCTGCACCGCGGCCAAAGGCACGGCTCGACCTGTTCAAATTCGTGCCGTTCCGCCTCAACCGGCTTGCAGCGGAAGTCAGTTCCGCGCTTTCGGTCGAATATCAGGAGCGGCATGGCCTCGACATTCCGGCCTGGCGCGTGATCGCCACGCTCGGCTTCCGTAACGATGCCTGCAGCGCGCAGTACATCGCGCAATGCACCCGCACGCACAAATCCACCATCAGCCGCGCGGTGACCATGCTGCTGCATGAAGAGCTGATCGAACGGGTCGAGAACGAAGCCGACCGCCGCGAATTCCGCCTGCAACTGACGAAGAAGGGCCGCGCGCTCTACGAAGAGCTGTTCCCGCAATTGCTGCGGCGTGAGGACGAGAT
Organism: Bradyrhizobium genomosp. I (2014); assembly: GCF_000261685.1. Classification (GTDB taxonomy): domain Bacteria; phylum Pseudomonadota; class Alphaproteobacteria; order Rhizobiales; family Xanthobacteraceae; genus Bradyrhizobium. Next base: position 8,046 of record NZ_AJQE01000356.1, read on the forward strand.
CCTCGCCTGCCTTTCCGCGCAGGAGCGCAAGCAACTGTCGACCCTGCTCGGCAAGATCGAGCAGAGCCTCGATTTGATCCAGACCAGCGAAGAGGCCGACGCCAAGCAGGCGTATTAGCGGCCTGGATGTTGATTCAAATCAAGGTCATCGCCGACGCTTCCAGATCAATAGCCGCGGATGCCGCCGATCCCGAGGGGAGACGGGCATGCGGATATTAGCTCTCGCTGCTGCCCTGAGCCTGACGCCGGCCACGGCCTTCGCCATCTCCGAGTGCAGAGTTACCGGTAATCCATCCGCCTTTGGCGTGGACATGACGGCCTACTTCGCGGTCAGGTCAGGCGAAACGTGCAATTTCCCGATGCGAATTCCGGGAGCGATGCATCGCTCGGGCGTGTCCCGAAAGCCCGCGCATGGGACGCTCAAACAGGTCAACGTCACGACATTCAGGTACACCGCGGCATCCGGCTACAAGGGCAACGATACGTTCGCCATCTATGGCGAAGGGAAGGGTCCATACGGCTCGGGCCGATCGGTCGTGACGGTGAATGCAACGATAGAGTAGGAGTTCGAACGAACCATGCGAGGGCCGTTGGCTCGCTGTGGATCAAAGGCTGCCTTGGCCCGCTCGTCCGCGCGAGTTAGGCGTCCTTCCGCAACCTCGACCGCAATTCGGCTATTGAACGCATAGTCTGTTCGAACGTCTCATGTGCGCGCCTCCTGTCGCTTCCCCGCGTCACGAGAAGGCTGATGTTGTTCAGCAGAATGCTCGCTTTCTCAATGCGCGCCAGCAGCCCGGCATCTCCATCCTCCCCACCTGAAAGTGCCGATTCCAGCTCCTCGGTGAGCTTTGTTAGCCGGAAAGCGAACTCCTCCGATGACAGGCCGTGATCGGGACACGGAAATTGCAGGACCTTGTCGCGTTCGATCGGAACCTCCGCCAGAGATACGATGGCGGAGCGACTTTGGATTACGGGGCCATGCTGAACGGCCGAGTCACCTATTCTGAGCATGTAACCATGCAGACCGGCACGTGCAGGAACTTATCCAAAAACTCCGATGTTGACTTGGTCCGCCTTACGAGTTCCATTCGGTATGAAAACAACTGCTGCTCCGGGCTCGCCAAGCCTCGAAGTGCTGATCAATGCCATCGTCGACTATGCCATCTTCATGCTCGACGCCGACGGCGTGGTCAGAAGCTGGAACAAGGGGGCTGAGCGCCTCAAAGGCTATGCTGCCGATGAGATCATAGGGAAATCTTTCTCGACCTTTTACACGCTGGAGGATCGAGACAGGGACCTGCCAAGAAAGGCACTGGCAACGGCCGCAGCGACCGGGCGCTTTGCGTCCGAGGGTTGGCGGGTCAGAAAAGATGGCAGCCGCTTCTGGGCTCTCGTCGTCCTCGACGCGATACGCGCCGAAGACGGCGGCCTGATCGGATTTGCCAAGGTCACGCGCGACATCACGGAACGGCAGCAGGCCCACAACGACCTCGTGGAAAGCGAACGGCGCTATCGCCGGCTCGTCGAAGCCGTCGTCGATTACGCTATTTTCCAGCTGGATTCCTCAGGTCATGTCGCGACCTGGAATCCAGGCGCCGAGCGCATCAAAGGCTATCGGCCGGAAGAGATCATCGGCCGCCATTTCAGCACGTTCTACACGCCCGAGGATCTTGAAAAGGGAGTGCCGAAAACGGCATTGGCGGAGGCCGCCGAAAAAGGCCGGTTCGAAGCCGAGGGCTGGCGCATGCGAAAGGACGGCACGCGCTTCTGGGCCTCGGTGGTTATCGACCGGATTACCGACGAGAGCGATGCGATCATCGGCTTTGCAAAGGTGACGCGCGATCTCACCGAGCGCAAGCAGGCTCAGGACGAGCTTCACCGCGTCCAGGAACAGCTGGCCGCCTCGCAAAAGCTCGAAGCGATCGGACAGCTGAGCGGCGGCATTGCTCACGACTTCAACAATCTGCTCATGATCGTCCTTGGCAATCTTGAGAACGCGGAGCGAAACAGCCGCAATATCGGAGGGCCGAACCTCCATCGCGCGCTGGCCAACGCGAAGCGTGGCGCTCAAAGGGCCGCGGCGCTGACCAGTCGGTTGCTCGCTTTCTCGCGCCGCCAGGCGCTCGACCCGAAACCTATCAACCTCAACAGCTTCGTTAGTGGGCTGCAGGAATTCCTGCAGCGCACGCTGGGCGAACGCATCGAAGTGCAGACCGTAGGCGGCGCCGGCCTCTGGCAGATCGAAGCGGACCTGAACCATCTGGAATCGACGATCGTCAATCTGGCGATCAATGCCCGTGACGCCATGCCAAATGGTGGAAAGCTGACCATAGAGGCAACAAACGTCTCTGCCGACGAAGACTATTCACGTGCCAACCCGGAGCTCACCGTCGGCCAGTATGTCGTGATCTGCGTGAGTGACACGGGATCCGGCATGGCTCCGGAAGTTCTAATTCATGCGTTCGAGCCATTCTTCACGACCAAGGACCCGGGTCAGGGAACCGGCCTTGGGCTGAGCCAAGTCTATGGCTTCGTGAAACAGTCAGGCGGACATGTGAAGATCTACAGCGAGGTGGGGGAAGGTACGACCATCAAGATGTATTTTCCCCGCTACACCGGCAGCGCGCAGCCTGATTCGGACGATGCGAGGGAGTTCACATCCGAAGGCGCCTCCGTCGAAACCATTCTCGTCGTCGAAGATGATGCCGATCTTCGGGGCTACGTTTCCGACGTGCTGCGCGATCTCAATTATCGAGTTCTGTCTGCCGGCAGCGCGCAGGCGGCTTTGACAACTCTATTGCAGGAAAACCAGCATGTTGATCTGCTTCTGACCGATGTGGTCATGCCCGGTATCAACGGACGCGAGTTGGGACGGCGCGCGCAGGAGATCAGACCACATCTCAGGATTCTGTACATGACTGGCTATTCGCGCAACGCAGTCGTTCACCATGGGCGGCTCGACGAGGGCGTTGACCTTCTGGAAAAACCGGTCACTCAGGCAAGATTGGCGCTGAAGGTCCGCGAAATCCTGGATCGGAACTGGAGTTAGCCGGGCATATCTTCCCCTCGAACCGGACGCGGCGAACGATCTGCCGGCTTCGCTGGTCATTTCCCAAACGACCGGGTCGGCGGCAGATGCAGTGCCCAGGCGTCGACCCTGTCGCTGGCGCGCGGATAGATCTCGGTCACGATCGGATCGTGGCCGGGGATGAACCTGTCAGGATGGCCAGCGAGGCGCTCGATCGTCTCCCAGCCCTGTGCCATGTCGCCGACATTGTAGACGATCGGGAACGGGCTGCGGCGCTGGAGATTGGCGTAGTAATGCGCGGCATCGGATGCCAGCACCACCGGCCCGCGCGCGGTTTCGACCTTGACCACCTGCAGGCCGTCGGAATGGCCGCCGACGCGATGCACGGTCACGCCCGGAGCAACTTCGCCGTCACCCGAATGGAAATTGACACGCTCGCCATAGACGTGACGCACCATCTGGGTGACGTGCTCGACCGAGAACGGATGACGCAACAGGCCATTGCACATGCAGCGCCCGGTCGCGTAGGCCATCTCTCGCTCCTGGAGATGGAAGCGCGCATTCGGAAAGCGGTCGAGATTGCCGGCATGGTCGTAATGCAGATGCGTCACGATGACGTCGCGAATGGCTGTTGCCGCGACTCCGAAACGCTCCAGGGCATCGACCGGATTGAGCGTGAGCTTGCGCGCCCGCGCGCTCGCCTCCTCGGCATTGAAGCCGGTGTCGACCAGGATATCCCGGCCGCCGCCGCGGATCAGCCAGACGAAATAGTCGAGATCCTGCGCCGCACTGTCATGTGGATCGGGTGCCAGGAAGTTCATGCTGGGGGTGCGCGGCGACATCGTCGCGTAGCGCAGGGCGTAGATTTCGTAAGCGTTTCCCATGGTCTTGCTTTTCTGAGTTGGATCTTGCGGAACGATCGAGAACACCAAGCCATCGCCCGCAGGAAAGGTCAAACGCGCGGCGCTGCAGCGGACGCAGGCCTGCAATGTGAGACCAATCACATCTTCATCGCCGCAGTGGCCTTAGCATGCTGCCGATAGGATCGAACCAGGTCGCGCCGAGCACTGTCATGACAGCCCTTCCATCCCCCTCGCGGCACACCCGGACGTTGCGGTCAATAGTCACGATAATGCCGAATCTCCAAGCGGTTGACGCCCCCCTTCCCTGGTTTGATAATGCAACAAGCGTAAGTTAAGGTCGCCGCGGCGCAAGCTGGAACGGCGCCTTTTTGGCTGGACCGCGCTGATTATGAAAATTCGCTTCTTTTTTCTTCTGCCCTTGCTCATCTCGCTCATCCCGACTGCTCCATCGCTTGCGGCCGGCGACCGCTTCGCGCTGATCATCGGCAATGCCAAATATCCGGATGCGGATGCTCCGCTGAAGGAACCGCTCAACGATGCGCGCGATGTCGCCGATGAGCTCAAGCGGGACGGCTTTTCGGTTGAGATCGGCGAGAACCTGACCGGCGATGGCATGCGCCGCGCCTTCGACAAGCTCTACGGCAAGATCAAGCCGGGATCGGTGGCGCTGGTGTTCTTCAGCGGTTTCGGCATCCAGTCGGCGCGCCAGAGCTACATGCTGCCGGTCGATGCGCAGATCTGGACGGAATCCGACGTGCGCCGCGATGGTTTCAGTCTCGAGACAGTCCTCGGTGAGCTCAACACCCGCGGCGCCGGCGTCAAGATCGCGCTGATCGATGCTTCCAGGCGCAACCCGTTCGAGCGCCGGTTCCGCAGCTTCTCGGCCGGCCTGACCCCGGTCATCGCGCCGAACGGCACGCTGGTGATGTATTCGGCGGCGCTGGCCTCGGTGGTCTCGGACGCCGGTGGCGAGCACAGCCTGTTCGTGCAGGAGCTGCTGAAGGAAATCCGCGTTCCCGATCTGATGGCGGAAGAGACGCTGAACCGCACCAAGATGGGCGTCACCCGCGCCTCGCGCGGCGAGCAGGTGCCGTGGATTTCCTCGTCATTGGCCGAGGATTTCTCGTTCATTCCGGGGGCCGGCGGATCGCGTCCCGCAACGACGCCGCCGCCTGCGCCTCCCGCTGCGCCGGCCGTCGTCGCCAACAACCCGCCGCCGGCTCCACCCGTCCCGCCGACACCACCTCCGGCGCCGAAGCCGGCCGACGCTGCTGCCGCGGCGCCCGCTGCTGCAGCTCCAGCCCCTGCGCCGGCCCCCGCGCCCAAGCCGCAGATCGAGGCCGCCCTGCCCCCGCCGCCACCGCCGCCGAAACCGGTTGATCCCGGCGCTGCGCCGAGCACGGACAGCGGGCCGAGCGCCGCCGTCCTGGCTGACGATCCCACGATCAAGAGCCTGACCGCCAAGATTGCCGCCAATCCGGACGACGTGAACGCGCTGTACCGGCGCGGCCAAGTCTATGCCAGCAAGGGCGCCTACAACCTCGCCATCAAGGATTTCGACGACACCCTCCGGATCAATTCGAAGGACGTCGAGGCGCTGAACAACCGCTGCTGGACCCGCACCGTGGTCGGAGACCTCCAGGGCGCGCTGAAGGATTGCAACGAGGCGCTGCGGCTGCGGCCGAACTTCGTCGATGCGCTGGACAGCCGCGGACTCGTCAACCTCAAGTCGGGAGCGGTGAAGAATGCCATCGCCGATTTCGACGCGGCCCTGAAAATCAACCCGCGCCTGACCTCCTCGCTCTACGGACGGGGCCTTGCCAAGCAACGCAACGGCTCGGCCCAGGAAGGAGCGCTGGACATCGCCAATGCCAAGGCGATGGATCCGAACATCGTTCAGGAATTCGCAAGCTACGGAGTGCGTTGATATTTTTTTGAATTGAGGCCGTCCAAGGCTCGAACCTTGAACGGCCCAAGGAAGACCAATTGGCGGATGCCGCAACTGGCCTTTTCCGAGGCTTGTTGCTGGAATTTTGAAGCACGCGAGCTGGCTGCGCAGGAGGGACTGGCTATGAGATCGGCTGCAAAGGGACTTACCGCGATCCTGTCCATCATCGCCGTCGGCGCCGCTCTGTCATGGCCGACCTCAGCCGCATACGCGGGCGATGACAGCAACAGCAAGAATGTCACCGAGGACGAGATCGTCCGCGCGCTCGCGCCGCCGGCCAAGAAGCCCCTGACCCGCGGCCTCTCGATTGGCCCGCAGACCGAATCCGCGCCGAACGCGGCGGAGACCAGGCTGATTCAATCCGTGCGCGGCCGCTCGACGCGCTCGCTGTCCTCGACCGAGCGCGAGGAAATCGCTTCAGTCGTCAAGGACAAGCCGAACATCGATCTCGAAATCACGTTCGACTACAACTCCGCCAACATCAGCGCCAAATCGATGCCGTCGGTGCAGGCGCTCGGCCGGGCGTTGACCAGTCCCGACCTGAAGGGCTCGACCTTCGTGGTCGCCGGCCATACCGACGCCGCCGGCGGCGAAGCCTACAACCAGGACCTGTCGGAACGTCGCGCCGACTCGATCAAGCGCTACCTCGTCGAGAAGTACAACATCTCCGCGACCGATCTCGTCACCGTCGGCTATGGCAAGAGCAAGCTCAAGAATCCGAGCCAGCCGCTGGCAGAGATCAACCGCCGCGTGCAGGTCGTCAACATGGAAAACAAGACCACCGCATCGAAGTGAGCACGACGTAATCCTTTGCAGTGACAAGTCGTGATGTGGTGTAAGGTCTCGCTTCCAGAGCGCGTCCCGCAGCCTTGCGGGACGCCGCTTCATTTCAGGGAACCGCTCTGTTTGGGCCTCGCGCGGATGGCCGTGAGCCAGGCCAGGATGATCCGGCGATGAATTTGACCGAATATCTCAAGCCGGCCGGAACCGTGCTGTTCGTCGTCGCGCTCGGCGTCGGCTACTATCTGTTCGAGCATCGGCAGCGCCCCGAGGCGAAGGAGACGCCGAGCGAGGCGCTCGTCATCGTGACGAAGTCGACCAACGCCTGCTTCTCCGACCTGGTGCGGGTGACCGGCTTCTTCGTGCCGCGTCGCGAGGCGGTGGTCGTTGCCGACCAGGAAGGCTCCAGGGTCACCGACCTCCTGGTCACCGAGGGCACCGTCGTCGCCGACAACCAGGAACTGGCGCGCCTGACTGCACCGCCGCAGATCCCGGGCCAGCCGCAGCGACCCGGCCCACAAGGCCCGATCTCGCTGAAGGCTCCCGCGCCGGGGCTCATCACCGAGGTCCGCACCATCGTCGGCGCGCCCGCCTCGCCGCAGGCCGGCCCGATGTTCCGCATTGCCGTCAACAACGAGATCGAGCTCGACGCCCAGGTGCCGGCGGTGCACATGTCCAAGCTCAATTCCGGCGCGACCGTGCGCATCAGCCGCGACGACGCGCCCGATTTGATCGGACGCGTCCGGCTGGTCGCACCCGAGATCGACCGCACGACCCAGCTCGGGCGCGTCCGCATCAGCGTCACCAACAACCCCTCGCTGAAGGTCGGCGTATTCGCCCGCGCCTCGATCGACGCCAAGCGAAGCTGCGGCGTCTCGATCCCCAAGACCGCGATCGACCATCTCACCGTGCAGGTGGTCAAGGGCAACATCATCGAGACGCGCAAGGTGCGGGTCGGACTGTCGTCCGACAGCGCGACGGAAATCCTGGAAGGTCTCGAGGTCGGCGAAATCGTCGTGGCCGACGCCGGCTCTTCGCTCCACGACGGCGACCAGATCAAGACCATGTTCGCCGATGAACTCGATCGCACGCGGGTACGCTGATGGCTCTCAATATCTCGGCATGGTCGATTCGTCATCCGCTGCCGTCCGTGGTCTTTTCGATCATCCTGCTGATTCTCGGCTGGACCTCCTTCACCAAGCTTGCAGTGACGCGGCTGCCGTCGGCCGACATCCCCGTGATCTCGGTTGCGGTCTCGCAGTTCGGCGCAGCGCCGGCCGAACTCGAATCCCAGGTCACCAAGACGGTTGAAGACGCCGTCTCCGGCGTCGAGGGCGTCAGGCACATCACCTCCTCGATCACCGACGGTCTGTCGGTCACCACGATCCAGTTCGCGCTCGAGACCAACACCGACCGCGCGCTCAATGACGTCAAGGACGCGGTGACGCGCGTGCGTTCCAACCTGCCGCAAAACGTCACCGAACCGCTGATCCAGCGCGTCGACGTCATCGGCCTGCCGATCGTCACCTATGCCGCGATCTCGCCCGGCAAGACGCCGGAGCAGCTCTCCTATTTCGTCGACGACGTGGTCAAGCGCGCGCTGCAGGGCGTGCGCGGCGTCGCGCAGGTCGAGCGCATCGGCGGTGTCGAGCGCGAGATCCTGGTCTCGCTCGATCCCGACCGCTTGCAGGCCATGGGCCTGACTGCCGTCAATGTCAGCCAGAGCCTGCGCGGCACCAATGTCGACGTCGCCGGCGGCCGCGCCGAGATCGGCAAGAACGACCAAGCCATCCGCACGCTCGCCGGCGCCAAGACGCTGGGCGATCTCGCCGGCACCATGATCCCGCTGTTCGGCGGCGGCGAGGTCCGGCTCGACGATCTCGGCACCGTCACCGACACCATCGCCGACCGCCGCACCTTCGCCCGCTTCAATGGCGAGCCGGTGGTCGCGCTCGGCATCAAGCGTTCCAAGGGCGCCAGCGACGTGAAGGTGGCCGAGGCCGTGCAGAAGCGCATCGACGCGCTGAAAGCCGCCTATCCCGAGGTCGACCTGAAGCTGATCGACACCTCGGTGGAATATACCAAAGGCAATTACCACGCGGCGATCTCGACCCTGTTCGAAGGCGCAATCCTCGCCGTCATCATCGTGCTCCTGTTCCTGCGCGACCTGCGCGCGACCATCATCGCCGCGATCTCGCTGCCGCTATCGATCTTCCCGGCGTTCTGGGCGATGGACCTGCTCGGCTTCTCGCTGAACCTCGTCAGCTTTCTCGCCATCACGCTGTCGACCGGCATTCTGGTCGACGACGCCATCGTCGAGATCGAGAACATCGTCCGGCACATGAACATGGGCAAGTCGCCCTACCGCGCCGCGTTAGAGGCCGCCGACGAGATCGGCCTCGCAGTCATCGCGATCTCTCTGACCATCATCGCGATCTTCGCACCCGCGAGCTTCATGTCGGGCATTGCCGGACAATTCTTCAAGCAGTTCGGCATCACCGTCTCGGTGCAGGTGTTCTTCTCGCTGCTTGCGGCCCGCTTCGTCACCCCGGTGCTGGCTGCCTATTTCCTCAAGCACCACACGCATGCGGAACCGCCGCCCGGCCGCATATTGCGGTCCTATCATGGGATCGTGGCCTGGTCGGTGAAGCACTATTTCATCACGGTGCTGATCGGCCTCGGCGTCTTCGCCGCCTCGATCTGGAGCATCACGCTGCTGCCGCAGGGCTTCCTGCCGGCGCAGGACAGCGCCCGCTCGCTGCTTGCCCTCGAGCTGCCGCCGGGCACCCAGCTCGCCTACACCGAAAAGGTCACCGAGGACATCGTCGCGCGCCTGCGCAAGCGGCCCGAGGTCAAGAGCATCTTCGTCGATGGCGGGCGCGTCCCGCCGGGGACCCAGGAAGTCCGGCGCGCCGCCCTGATCATCAACTACACGCCCAAGAACAGCCGCGACATCACCCAGCGCGAGCTTGAATTCTCGATCAGCCAGGAGCTGGAGAACGTTCCCGATATCCGCTTCTGGTTCCTGGACGAGAACGGCCTGCGCGCGATCTCGCTGGTGGTGACCGGCGTCGATCCCAACATCGTCAACAACGTCGCGAGCGAGCTTGCGACGCAGATGAAGCGCATTCCCACCATCTCCAACGTGATCTCGGAGACCTCGCTGGAGCGCCCCGAGCTGCGCATCGAACCGCGCGCCGATCTCGCCGCGCGGCTCGGCGTCTCCACCGAAAGCCTGTCGCAGACCATCCGCGTTGCCACCATCGGCGACGTCGGCCCCGCGCTCGCCAAGTTCGACGTCGGCGATCGCCTGGTGCCGATCCGCGTGCAGCTCGAGGATGCCGCCCGCGGCAATCTGAAGACGCTGGAGCAGTTGCGCGTGCCGCTCGGCGAGCACGGCGAGAAGGGCGGCGTACCGCTCGCGGTCATTGCCGACGTCAAGCTCGACCAGGGTCCGACCAGCATCAACCGCTATGATCGTGAACGTCAGGCGACCGTCGCGGCGGACCTCGTCGGCTCGGCCGCGCTCGGCGATGCCACCAAGAAGATCTACGACCTGCCGGTCATGAAGACCCTGCCGAAGGGCGTGAAGGTCTCGCCCTCGGGCGACGCCGAAAGCCTGAACGAATTGTCCGACGGCTTCGCCACCGCCATCACGGCGGGCCTGATGATGGTCTACGCCGTGCTGGTGCTGCTGTTCGGCACCTTCCTGCAGCCGATCACCATCCTGTTCTCGCTGCCGCTCTCGATCGGCGGCGCCATCGCGGCCCTGCTCGTCACCGGCAAGCAGCTCACCACGCCGGTGTGGATCGGCATCCTGATGCTGATGGGCATCGTCACCAAGAACGCGATCATGCTGGTGGAATTCGCCATCGAATCGATTCACGCGGGCAAGCCGCGCGAGGAGGCCATGATCGACGCCGGCATGAAGCGCGCCCGGCCGATCGTGATGACCACGATCGCGATGGCCGCGGGCATGATGCCGAGCGCGCTCGCAGTCGGCGCCGGCGGCGAGTTCCGCTCGCCGATGGCGCTCGCGGTGATCGGTGGCCTGATCTTCTCGACTATCCTGTCGCTGGTGTTCGTGCCGGCGATGTTCATGGTGATGGACGATTTCGGCGCCCTGATCTGGCGCTTCGCCAAGCGGCTGATCGTGCACAGCGAGGATGCGGAGACGGATCATCATGGGGCTGCGCCGGCGGAAGTGGAGTCGGTGCCAAAGAACATCGTGCACCCCGCGGCGGAGTGAGGTTCGCCGACTGAGGCTCCCGATCGCCTGGTTTCATTCATTCCGCGCGATCGCCGTCAGCTTGGTCATGTTCCGCAGCAATATCCGGCCGCGCTGCAGATCGAGGATCGCATCCTTGCGCCAGGCCTGAAGCTGGCGGTTGACGCTCTCGCGGGCGGCGCCGACGAAGACGCCGAGCTGCTCCTGCGAGATGTGGACCTCGGAACCGAAATCGGCGGCGAGCGCGCAGAGCCGCCGCGCCAGCCGCAC
>NZ_AJQE01000357.1 GCF_000261685.1 Bradyrhizobium genomosp. I (2014)
CAGCATGGATTCTTCCATGCGCTCGCTCTGCCAGCGGATGCGCTGGCACAGCAGCGCGATGATCTTGATCGCGACCTTTGGCTCGCGTTCGAGGAAGCTGAGAAAATCTTCGCGCCGCAGCACGAACAACTCGCTGGCCTCGCCCGCGGTGGCGTCCGCCGTGCGGTTCTGGCCGTCAAGCACCGCGACCTCGCCGAACAGGTCGCCCGGCCCCATGAAATTCAGCGTCAGCCGGCTGCCGTCGGAGGCGCCGGTCTCGATGCGGACCTGGCCGCGACGCACGCCGAACAGCGCGTCCCCGGGATCGCCCTTCTGGAACAACACCTCGCCGTTCCCCAGATGCTGGGTGTGACAGAGATTGGACAGCCGCTGGAGCTCGTCCGCGCCGAGATCGGCGAACATCGGGTTCATCTTCAGGATGACCGCAAATTCGGCCTGCTTGCTCATGTCAATGTCCTTGTGAACGTGGTCATTAATCCCGGCAAATCGCTTGAAACCATCAATGTCAGGGTCGCGTAAAACCGCGCCGGAGAAGTGTGTCATAAGTCACATAACTTTGCAGCACCCCCTGACTATTTTTACGCGCTTGGAGCCGCTTCCCGTCCGGGGATAAACTAAAGGCGCAAAGGACGGGTTATCTGCCGGCTTCGAAGCCGATCGTCCGTCGTTGGAAAGTCGACATGAGAGCATTGAAATTCGTCGGCGGGGCCTTGGCCGCCGTCGTCATCGTGATCGCGCTGCTGCTGGTAGTCGGGATCCCCTCGGGCTTCCTGACCTCGGCGATCGCCTCGCGCGTCGAGAGCGCGACCGGCTATCGCCTGTCGATCGACGGCACCACGAAGATCAGCCTGTGGCCGACGCTGAACGTCACCCTGAACGACCTCACGCTTGCCGACCCCAAGGACCGCAGCGGCATCACGCGCCTGACGGTCGACAGCGTGCAGGCCGACATGTCGCTCGCGAGCATATGGTCCGGCCGCCCCGAGATCAGCGAGCTCGTCGTCACCCATCCCGTGCTCTACCAGCCGCTGCTGCGTGAGCGCCTGCCGAACGCCGCAGGCCCGTCGAAGCCGCGCGCGCTCGATACCAATGGCGCCACCATCGACCGCATCAAGGTCATCGACGGCGAAGTCGCTTTCTCGCGCCTGCGTGATCGTGTCGAGGGCCGCATCAGCACCATCAACGCCGACGCGATCGTCGACCGCGACCGCAAGGTCAATATCACCGGCACCGCGCGCGTCGGCGATCATCCGACCAAGTTCGACATCAAGGCAATCGCGCCGGCGTCGCCGGCCGAGCGGCCGACGGTTCCGGTGGATTTCGCCATCGACATGCCTGACGTGCTGAAGTCCCAGCTCACCGGTCACGCCGAGATGCGGCTCAATGGCGATGTCGTGATGATCAACGGCGTGAATGGCAGGCTCGGCGACGGCGCGTTCAACGGCTGGGCTTCGGTCGACATCGCGAGCAAACCTCTGGTCAAGGTCGACCTCGATTTCCAGCGGCTCGCGATGCCGCTGGCGAAGTCGCCGCAGGGCGTGTCCGGGCAGCCCTGGAGCAATGCACCGATCGACGTGTCCGGGCTTAATTATGTCGATGCGCAGGTGAGGATCTCCGCGAACGAAGCCTTGATCGGCGATGCGCGCCTTGCGCCGCTGGCGCTCGACGCCAAGCTCGCCGGTGGCGTGCTGAAGGCAGGCACCGCCAATCTCGGCGCCTATGGCGGCCAGGTCTCGGGCGAGGTGATCCTGGATGCGACCAGCGGCGCGCCGAGCTTTGCCATGCATTCCGATCTCGTCGGCGTGCGCGCGCTGCCGCTGCTCCAGGGCCTTGCCGAATTCGACCGCATCGACGGCAAGCTGCAGGCCAAGCTCGCCCTGCGCAGCGTCGGCAACAGCCAGCGCGCGCTGATGGCGAACATGCAGGGCACGGCCTTCGTCAATTTCCAGGACGGCGCCATCCGCGGCATCAACGTCGCGCAGATGATCCGCTCGCTGACCACGGCCACTCTGTCCGGCTGGCAGGAAAACCAGGACCCCGGCCAGGAACAGAGCACGGATCTGTCGCAGCTCTCGGCCTCCTTCCGCATCGACAAGGGTCAGGCGGTGACGACCGATCTCAATCTGATCGGGCCGCTGGTGCGCGTGACCGGCGCCGGCACCATCGCACTCGACACCAAGATGATGGGCTTTCGCGTCGAGCCGAAGCTCGTGATGACGACCGAGGGCCAGGGCCGCACCTCCGAGCCGGTCGGCTTCGGCATCCCCGTGATGATCCAGGGCAGCTGGTCGCAGCCGCGCATCTATCCCGATATGGCCGGCATGCTGGACAATCCGGACGCCGCCTATGCCAAGCTGCGCGAGATGGGCAAGGGCCTGTTCGGCCCCGACGGCGCCGGGCTCGGCAACATTCTGGGCAGCCTCGGTCTCGGTGGCACCACCGCGCCGGGCGGCGGCACTGCGGCCGGCAATGCCAATCCGCAAGCCCAGCAGCCGGGGCAGAACAATCTGCTCGGCGGCCCGCTGGGGGAGGCGATCGGCAATCTGATCCAGCAGGGGCTTTCCAATGGCGCCGCAACCGGCACGGGCGCCGGCCGCAGCCGCAGCTTGCCGGCAACGCCCGCCACGCCGGCGCCACAGGCCTCGCCTAGCCCCGCGCTGGAGGACCCGCCGCTCGCGCAGCAGGACAGTCAGCCAATGAACGACGTGCTGCGACAGCTCTTCAATCGGTGAATGGAGGCTGCGACAATTCACCACCCTTCCACCTGCCCGGGAGGCCGCAACGAGTAACCACACCGGCCAGTCCGCCGGCCGCGCGACGGCCCTTCGGCCCAAATTGTGATAGAACGGCCCGGAAGGGCCTGCACGGCCCGTAGCGCGCAGCGTCAATGGCGGCGCGAGAGGATCGGGATGGCAGGAGCGAACGACAAGACACGGTTTCTGCGCGAGGGCCTGTTCGCCAAATACGTCGTCTCCCTCGTCGGCCTCGTCGTGTTCGTCCTCGCCGTCAACGGCGCGATGGAGACCTGGATCTCCTATCGCGCCACAAGGACACAGCTGACCGACGGGCTGGAGGACAAGGCGCAAGGAGCCGCCCGGCGGATCGAGCAGTCGATCTCCGAGCTCGAGCGCCAGATCAGCTGGGTGACGCGGGCGAGCCAGGACACGCTGGAGAAGCGCCGCGCCGACTACGTCTCGCTGCTGCACCAGGTCTCGGTGGTCAACCAGCTGTTTCAGCTCAACGGCGACGGCCGCGAGGTGCTGCGCGTCTCGCGCCAGTCGACCACGACCGGCGGCAATGCCGACCTCTCCCGCGACATGCGCTTCACCGACGCCGTCGCCCGCGGCGTCACCTACGCGCCGGCCTGGTTCGCCGACCGGACGCCGCTGATGTCGATCTCGGTGGCGCATTCCGGCTTCAATGCCGGCGTCACCGTGGCCGAGATCGATCTTGGCTTCCTCTCCGACTTCCTGTCCGACGCCCAGGTCGGCAAGGCGGCCTTCGCCTATGTCGTCGATCCGCGCGGCCGGGTGCTGGCGACCTCGTCGAAAGGTCCCGAAATCGGCAAGGACCTCTCCAAACTGCCGCAGGTTGCGGCCGCGATCGCGCCCGGCCACGAGCCCGACAGTTCGGGCACCGACTTCAACGGCAATGCGGTGATGAGCGCCGGGAGCACCGTGCCGAAGCTCGGCTGGAGCGTGCTGTTCGAGCAGCCGACCACGCAGGCCCTGATGCCGATCCGCGACCAGCTGGTGCGCATCGCGCTGCTGATCGGCATGGGCCTGCTGGTCGCGATCCTCGCCGGCACGCTGCTGGCACGACGCATGATCATCCCGATCACGGCGCTGCGCGACGGCGCCTACAGGCTCGGCGAAGGCGATTTCAGCCACCGCATCGACGTGCACACCTCCGACGAGCTGGAAGACCTCGCCGGGCAGTTCAACCGCATGGCCGACCAGATCCAGGAGACCTATTCGAACCTGGAGACGAAGGTCGAGGAGCGCACCCGCGATCTCGCGCAGTCGATCCACGAGCTCAAGGTGCTGGAGGAGGTCGGCCGCGCGGTGGCCTCCTCGCTCGATCTCGACGCCGTGCTCCCCACCATCGCCGCCCGCGCGATCGAGATCACCCGTGCCGACGCGGTGCTGATCTACGGCTTCGACGCCGAGACGCGCCGCTTCAACCTGGTCGAGGCTGATGGCATCGACAAATCCGCCGAGGGCGCGCATGTCACCATCGACGAAGGCGGGAACATCCTGAGCGATGCCGCCGCGAGCGGCGAGCCGATCGCGCTTGCCGAGCTCGGCGATGCCGCCGAGCAGCCGCTGCGCGAGGTCGCGCTCGCCGCCGGCTTCAACTCGGTGCTGGTGGTGCCGCTGATCGACCAGCAGGGCACGCTCGGCTCGCTGGTGGTGCTGCGCCGCGCGAACGGCGAATTCGCGCCCAGCATCATCGGCCTGATGCGCACCTTCGCCAACCAGGCGGTGCTGGCGATGCGCAATGCGCGCCTGTTCACCGAGGTCGATCACAACAGCCACGCGCTGGAGGCGGCGAACAAGACCGTGCGCGCCCAGGCCGACAGGCTGCGCGAGCAGACCGAGCAGCTCAAGGACTGGAACAAGTCGCTGGAGGCGCGCGTCAGGACCCAGCTCGGCGAGATCGAGCGCATCCGCAAGCTCGAGCGCTTCCTGGCGCCGCAGGTGGCGCAGCTGATCGCCTCCTCCGACAGTCCGGAAGGGCTGCTCACCAGCCAGCGCCGCGAGGTCACGGTGGTGTTCTGCGACCTGCGCGGCTTCACCGCGTTCACGGAAGCGACCGAGCCGGAGGAAGCGATGAACGTGCTGCGCGAATATCACGCGGCGCTCGGCCAGCTGATCTTCAAATACGAGGGCACGCTCGACAAATATGCCGGCGACGGCGTGATGGTCCTGTTCAACGCGCCGATCCAGTTCGAGGACCACACCAGGCGCGCGGTGAAGATGGCGGTGGAGATGCGCGACACCATCGGTCCCCTGACCGAGCGCTGGCGCAACCGCGGGCACAGCCTCGGCTTCGGCATCGGCATCGCGCTCGGCTATGCCACGCTCGGCCAGGTCGGCTTCGAGCAGCGGCTGGAATATGCCGCGATCGGCAGCGTCACCAACCTCGCCTCGCGCCTGTGCGGCGAGGCCAAGCCGAACCAGATCGTGGTGAGCCGCCGCGTCTACGGCATGGTCGAGCCCTGGGTGGAGGCCCGCGCCCTCGACGATCTCCAGCTCAAGGGCTTCAATCACCCCGTGCTGGCGATGGAGATCCTGAGCTGGCGCGAGGAGGTGGAGAACGTGGTGGACGCATCAGCGGTGCGGCGAAGGGGTTGACGGCCTCGGTTTCCACGATTGCCCGACCTTCGTTGCCCGTCATTGCGAGGAGTGAAGCGACGAAGCAATCCAGAGTCCTTCCGCGGATGAATACTGGATTGCTTCGCTTCGCTCGCAATGACGGTGTCGAGACAGCAGGGCAGACAGCGTTTCGCGATCCCGCGACACATTGCGCCCGGGCTTTGCTTGGGTCACGGCACCCTTCGAAATGGAAGGGCGCAGGGAAGGCCGGGCACCGGCTGGCACCCGCAAAACCCCTGTGCGTGAGTGCGTGTTAGTCGCTCACAGGGGAGAAACAGGTGCGGCCGAATGCCCGGCCTTCCCTGCGCGATGGTTGAAACGGCTTATGTCGCGCTCTCGCCGGTGAGACGATTTCCCGTTGCCACCGTCGCCTTGCAGCTGTCATCGAATGCGCCGTCCGGTCGGACGATCGCACCACCGCAAGACTTGACGCCGGAATGTCGGGCGTCACGACCACACGATTTTGCCGTACGCAAACAGCGCCGTCGTACACGCGCCCGCTGATCGCTCACGGGGACGACCCGCCCTGCGACCGCACCTGGCGCCGACGCTCCCTGCGTCCACCGCCCCTCACCCCACGAACCCTGACGATCGCGATCCGTCCCTTACCATGGGATGAGTTGGGAGGGAGCATAGGGTGTTTCGTTTTTCTTGTAAAGCGAATTTTGATTTATCCGAAGACGATGTAGGTTGTCGAAAACAACCCCATGCGCAGTAGACGGGGCCAACCGGATCAATGGGTTAGGAGAGGCGGTCGGAAGCCACAATTCAACGCGGCGGATTTTCGCGCAGACCATCACCCTTGTCCGTGGCCTCGGATGTGGTCGCGCTCCCACCGGTGGCGACAATTTCGATTTCGTCACCTTCTTTGAGCGCCAGTTGGTCGATCAGATCCTGGGGAAGAACCACAGCCAGATCGTCATCCCAGTCGAAAACCTTCATCGCGGCCTCCGCTCAAGCCACTGCGCTGTCATTGATCTCGCGGATCGTGCTGACGAGACGGACGACCCTGGCCTCGTCGAACAGGTGCTCCGGTCCCGTCGGGGCGATGGCTGTGAAAGGCGGCTCATAGAGCAGCGACGGGTCCATCATGCCTTGATCGGTGAGGTGCTCGATCACCATGTCGATGAACTCGATTTGCGCCGCGGTCGCCGTGCCGCCGGCAATGAACTCGGCGAACGCTTCACTCACTGCCGCGCGATCGAGACCAACCAGTGAGCGCACGAACCGTCCGAAGCCATGGCTCGTCTCACGCGCTCGCTCGATATCTCCGGCTTCACCGACGCCTGCGTCGAGAAGCAACTTTTCCAGTTCGCTCAGATCAGAGGGCGTCAGCGGCTTGCCCTGCCG
>NZ_AJQE01000358.1 GCF_000261685.1 Bradyrhizobium genomosp. I (2014)
CGATATTATGCTGATGCGCTCGCAGGAAATGGCGGGCCTTGGTCTTGAAGCGGGCGAAGTCGGCCTCACCGACTTGTGGCAATTGCAGCTCGACGCCTTCCCCAATCTCGTCGGCGAAATTCGAATAGACCAGCGCCTTCTTGCCCTTCTCGATGTGCTGGACGAGATCACGGAGGCGCAAGCGCACGAGTTCCAGGAGCGGCACAGTTACGCCCTCCCACCACTGATCGGTCTGGATGTCCTCGATCAGTTCGGCATGCTGCGCGATGGCCGGAATGGCCGTTTGTTCTTCCAAGGCGGAAGCAATCTCCAGCAACTGCTTCCGGAGCGTGTCGAAGCGCTTTGATCCCTTGAGCAGCGCCAGCTCGAGCTGGAACATCAGAAGATCGAAGCGTTTGGCCTCCTCGGTACCCAACATATGACTCGAGGGAAGCGGCGCGACCTCGTCGACCAACTCCTTGCGCTTTTCGTCGTCGATCCTTTCCCAAGCGTTCGGCTCGCGGAACTTCTCCACGGAACGGCGGTGCTGACGGACAATGAAATTGTCCTCGTTCATTCCGCCAACGATGTCCTGCAGGGTTTTCGCTGCAGACGCGCGAATCTCGGGCTCGCTCGGCGGCGCGTCGTCACCCGACTCATAGGAAGCCTGCTCGCCGGCGGCGAAGCCGGCCGCCTTGGCGTGCTTCTCGTCGAGGGCTCGGACCAGATCGACGCGCCCAGCGAACAAGCGCTCTGACAGCGAGCGGGCGGCGCTCGCTTCCTTCAATTCAGGATTAGCGCCGAAGAACTCGATATTCTGGCAATAGTCGAAGACCCGGAAAAACTCCTTGTCCTGGCCGGGACCGAACAGATCGGGGCAGAGCCGCGTGCCGCGGCCGATCATCTGCCAGAACTTGGTCTTCGATCGCACCGGCTTGAAGAAGACGAGGTTGACGACCTCAGGCACGTCAATGCCCGTGTCGAGCATGTCGACGGAGATCGCGATGTGCGGGGCCTTAGCCTTGTTAGAGAAATCGTCGATCAGGCTTTGGGTATAGGCGCCGGTCTGATGGGTGATGACGCGGGCGAAATGGCCGGCCAGCGCCGGATAGGCGGCATTGAACCGCGTCTCGATGTATTTCGCATGCGCCTCGTTCTTGGCGAAGACGATGGTCTTGCCGAGCCGGTCGCCGCCCTCGACCTTGAGGCCGTTCTGCATGAGGTGGGCGATGACGAGATCGACCGTCTCCTCGTTGAACAGACGCTTGTTGACCTCCGCGGCCTCGATGGTATCGGGAACGTCGTCCTCGCCCCATTCCAGCATGTCCCACTGGTCTTTCTCCTCGGGGGACAGGTCGTCATATCGCAGGCCGGAGCGCACGATCTTGAGTGGCACCGAGATCGTCTTGGGCGGCACGAGATGCCCCTCGGCGACCGCCTCCTCCAGCGAATAGGCGTCGGTGGGAACGCCATCCTCGAGGTCGAACAGCGAATAGGTATTGCGGTCGATCTCGTCCTTCGGCGTCGCCGTGAGACCGACGAGCAAGGAGTCGAAATATTCGAAGATGGCGCGGTAGCGCTGGTAGACCGAGCGATGCGCCTCGTCGATGACGATGAGATCGAAATGGCCGGGGCCGAACCTGGCCTTGCCCTCCTGCTTGCCATCGATCAGGCCCATCATGGTCGGATAGGTCGAGATGAAGACGCGGCCCTCGCTGGTCCGCTCGGTCACGAGATTGACCGGAGCTGAGTCCGGCAGATGCGCCTTGAAGGCGCCGGCCGCCTGGTTCACCAGCGCGACGCGGTCGGCGAGGAACAGCACGCGCTTGACCCAGCCCGCGCGCATCAGCAGGTCGACCAGCGCGATCACCGTCCGTGTCTTGCCGGAGCCGGTCGCCATCACGAGCAGAGCCTTGCGTTCGCCGTCCTCCTCGAAATGTTTTGCGATGGAGCGGATGGCGCGGTGCTGATAGGGCCGCTCGACGATCTTGCGGTTGATCGCCTCGGAGGCGAGCGATCTGCGGCTGGCGCGACGCTGGATCAGAAGCTCCAGCTCATCGCGCTTGTAGAAGCCGCCGATCTGGCGCGGCGGATACCTCGTGTCGTCCCAGATCCAGTGCTCGTAGCCGTTGGAGCAGAAGATCACCGGCCGCTGGCCGTAGCGCGCTTCCAGCCGGTCGGCATAAAGTTTTGCCTGCTGCTGGCCGGCGCGGGCATCCTTGCGGGTCCGCTTGGCTTCGACCAGGCCCAGCGGCTTGCCGTCCGCGCCCCAAAGCACGTAGTCGACGAAGCCGATGCCCTCGTTGTTCGGCATCCCCTCGACGCGAAACTCGGTATCATCAGGGCTTTCGAGCGCCCAGCCGGCCTCGCGCAGCAGGAGGTCGATATAGCGATCCCGCGTCTCGGCCTCGTTGTAGTCGTGACGATCAGGCTTCGCTTCCGCCGCCTTGCGGGCCGCGGCGACCTCGGCGCGGACCTTCTTGAGTTCCTCGTCGAGGTTCTGGTTGTCGAGCAGCAGCTTGGTCAGTTCGCCGTTCTTCGCATCGAGCTCGGCCTGCTGCGTCTTGAGCTGGACGAACGCCTTCTTCAGCACCTCATCGCGGCGCGACAACACCGACGGATCAAAAGCGAGGCCGTCCGCCGGCTTGGCCTTGGCGTAGGTCCGGGCAAACCAGAAGCAGACGTGGAACAGCTCCTTCACCGCGCCCGTTGCGTCGCCGGGGCTGATGCGGCGCTCTTCGTGGACCGCACGGTTGCGCAGCGTATTGATGTAGCGCGCCTTGGCGAACACGGCGTCGCCCGCGACCTTGCGGAAGCTCGGCTCGTGCAGGAGGGCGGCGATGTTGTCCTGATAGGGCAGTTTGAGACCGGGGTCGTTGCGGAACGCCCATTTCACGGCGACCTCGACCGTCTTGCCGGCAAAGAACGCCGCGGCGGTCGGCGACACCGCGGCCTGCCGCTCGGCCTCCGCCGCCGCCTCGTGCACGGTGGGGAATTCGGCCGCGAGGAAGGTGAAGTTGGACATCGGGCGCGCCGTCAGGCCGCGTCCGCGACGGCGCGAATCTCGAGATGCACGCCGGTCTCCGTTTGCAGTGCGCTGATGACACCGAGCAGGTTCTCGGCGGTCGGATTGCCATCGGGACCGAACATTCGCATCAGGCTCTTTTCCGGCCGCCGGAGCACCTTGCTCAACCGCTCGAAGCCGATGGTCGCGTTGATATAGGCGCGCAGGGTGGCGCGGCCGTCAGTGGTGTTTCCGGCGAGCAAGGCCTGCACCGCTTCCTGAAACAGGGCCTCGCGAAACGCCGGATCGCGTTCCGCCCGTTTCCGCACCGTGTCCCGAAAATCCCTCGTCAAGGCCATGGTCGTCACCTCTGACTGCGCTTGCGCGCCTTGTAGTCCCGCCAGCAGCGAAGCGCGGCGTCGATATCGTTGCGCTGCCTTCGCTTGGTGCCGCCACCGAGAAGGATGACCAGCGCCTGTCCGTCCCAGCCGAAATAGACCCGATAGCCAGGGCCGCGATTGATTTTCAGTTCGGCTGCGCCCTCGCCGATCGATTTGACGTTCGACACGTTGCCGTCAGCCAGCCGCTCGATGGCGACGGTCACGCCGGAGGCCGCCTGGGCATCGAGACCGTCAAACCAGCGACGGAACGGACTACGCCCCTCCAAAACATATTCTTCTATCCGGACCATCTGGTATCATATACGTTACCAATCTGCAACCGAAATATCGCGGCTACACGCAGGAGGGGAACATGACCCGGCTGACGACGAAACGCAAACCAGCCACACCGGGCGAAATCCTCACCGAGGAATTCATGAAGCCGATGGGCCTGACCCACGGCACGCTGGCCGAGGCCATGGGTGCAGCGCAAGCACGTCAACGAACTCTGCAACGACCGCCGCAACGTCACCGCGGCCACAGCGCTGATTCTCGCCCGCGTGTTCGGCAACAGCCCGGACTTCTGGCTGAACGTACAGCGGCGGACCGACTTGTGGGAGGCGATGCATTCGGCCCGCGACCGCAAGCGGATCGAACGCGCGAGGCCGCTGACGTCGGCGGCGTGACGCCGGGCGGAGTGTAGCGGCTGAACTCGATCGTCCGGTCAGAGTTGCCCAGAGAAAGCGCGGTACTGGAGGGAGGAGAAGAGATCGCCGTCGAGCGTGCTGTTCCGGATCGCCTGCCGCTTCAGTTCATGGACCTTAGAAACCAACGCGCTGAATCGGAGCTGATCTTGCATGTGGGGGAGGCGAATTTGGAGATTGGCGAAATCACCCAAATGGAGATGGCGGATTGCTATTCCCTTCGAATTCTCTCGAATTTGCTTCTGTACCGGCTCCGTCTTGATCTGCTCGGCCAGAAAAGTTGGATCGACAAGTTCTCGCCGAAGCTTTAGCAATGCCACGCTCACGAAGATACTGAAAGGCTGCACGCCAGCAGGCACAACGCAAGGCACTCCGATAGTCCCATCCTTAGAGACGAGCAAGTCGCCAGGTTCAGGACAAACTCGCTTCGTCATCGCGAGATGATCACTCTCGGTTACGAACTTTGTTTTAGTCAAATCCAGCTCACCGCTCACGATATTCTTTACCGTGACGAAAGGGATGCCCGCGTCGACATAGTTTGGAGTCTTGTGGACTCCATCTCGAATTACTTCGCAAACATCACCCAATGGGCGCAATACCCCGGCGCAGCTTTGCGCCGGTCCAAACATCTCGAGAAAAATCGATTGAGACAAACCACCAAAGAGCTCAAGCGCCCTCTTGCGCTTACGACGCAGCGCATCTGCCTTGTCGAGGATCGTTGCGATCCGCCGCTGTTCTTCATGCGGAGGAACAGGGATTTCTATCCGCTCTACGACGGCCTTGGAAATTTCCTTGAAAGTTGCGCCGTTTCCAAGATTCTGAAGATACTCGGTATTGGCTCTAAGCCAATGATAGAGGAACTTACTGTCAAGCCTCCGTTTGTCCGGCACAAGACTCTTAAAGCCTTGATTCGTGGCCATCGGCTTTCGATTTATTGCGACAAGTCCAATTGGCGCCCGAGAACTCAAGAGAACTGAGTTCTCAGGTAGCATGCTAGCAGCGCAGCTTTTCAGACCGTCTTCTGTTATCGTTCGAGGCGGGCTGTCCAGATAAGGCGTTTCAAGGTTGCTTAGATCCTTTGGAGTTGTCCAAAGAATGTCGCCTCCCCAAAATCTCGCTTCGCCAGTCTTAGGGGTCGCGCCGGACACAACCTCGCAGAGGTCTCCGAGCGCAGCCTTAGGCCAGTTCACAGCATTAGCTCCAATTCATTTAGACCTGCCGCAATCTCCTCTTCCAGCACCCTCAGCTCCGCGACAATTTCCAATGGCGGCCGATGCTGTTCCGCTTGATGCACCACTTCTTTGTACCGGTTAATCGAGAGGTCATAACCGGCCGCTGCAATCTCCGCCTTGGGCACACAAAAACTCTGCGCAGTTCGCGGCCGGCCGCACTCTTCACCGCCACGCTGCTTCCAGCGTGCAGCGATGTCGGGGAGATTGTTCTTCACGTGCCCGTCACCATCGAGCGCGGCCTTCGGGCCAATCTTCTCGCTCGCAAGCAGCGCGTTGCGTTTGTCATCGAGCGAGAAACCGTCGGCTTGGCAGTCGTAGAACCAGACCTGATCTGTTCCGCCGGAATTGGTCTTGGTGAACAGAACGATCGCTGTGGAAACGCCGGCATAGGGCCGGAAGACACCCGACGGCAGCTTCACAATGCCATCAAGCTTGTGCTCCTCGACCAACATCTTGCGGATCGCCTTGTGCGCCGTGGACGAACCGAACAGCACGCCATCCGGCACGATCACCGCGGCGCGACCGCCTGGCTTCAGCAGCTTCAGAAACAGCGCCATGAACAGGAGCTCGGTCTTCTTGGTCTTGACGATCGCCAGCAGGTCCTTCGCCGTCGTCTCGTAATCCAGCGATCCCGCGAACGGCGGATTGGCTAGCACGAGGCTGTAGCGACCTTCGTCTCCGGCGTGCTCCTCAGACAACGAATCCTTGTAGCGAATATCCGGGTCTTCGACGCCGTGCAACGTCATGTTCATCGAGCCGATGCGCAGCATCGTGCCGTCGAAATCGAAGCCGTGGAACATCTCCTCATTGAAATGATCGCGGCTTGCCTTGTCGTGAAACAGTTTTGGATGGTTGTCGCGGAGATATTCGCCGGCTGCGACCAGGAAGCCGCAGGTGCCGCAGGCGGGATCGCAGATAACGTCCTTCGGATTGGGTGCCATCATCTCCACCATCAGCGCGATGATGTGGCGCGGCGTACGGAACTGGCCGTTCTGGCCGGCGCTCGCGATCTTGCCGAGCATGTATTCGTAGAGGTCGCCCTTGGTGTCGCGATCCTCCATCGGAATATCGGCGAGGAGATCGACGACCTTGGCGAGCAGCGCCGGCGTCGGAATGGTGAAGCGCGCGCCCTTCATGTGGGTGGCGTGCGCGGTGCCTTCCTCGGCCATGTTGCGCAGGAACGGGAAGACGTGCTCGGAGACGATGGCAAACATCGTCGCGGGATCCCTGTTCTTCAACCGCGACCAGCGCATGTCCTCGTAGGGGATGCCACCGTCTTTGCCGATGCCGTCTTTTCCCTCAGGGAAAATTCGCCGCATAGGCTCACCAGTCCGGGTGGCTCTTCGTTCTGCAAGCAGGTGAGCCTCGTCGAGGCCGCGCATGAAAAGCAAATAGGTGATCTGCTCGATCACCTCGATCGGATTGGCGATGCCGCCTGCCCAGAAAGCATTCCAGACATTGTCGATCTTGGAACGGAGTTCACCCGTGAGCATTCCCTGCCTCGATTTGCGCTTGCCGGTGGGTGCATTAGCAAATGAGGCAAGGGATGCGAAGTGCGGCTTTGGGGGTGATGGCGGGTGCTGTGGAAGACACGTGCGCGCAATCCAGCCCATTGAACAAGAACGTGGCTGGCGGCATGCCTGCGGCCATCCTTCGAGACGCCCGCTTATCGCGGGCCCTCAGGATGAGGTCCTGTTTTGCGGTGAATCTTCGAGTCTTCCGATATGGCGCGCCGAAGCGCGTGAGCCCCCCTCACGCCCCCCGCTTCGGCCCGATCGCCTCGAACCCCGCCTTCTGCTCGTCGCTCAGATCAAACTCGAAATCGTCGAGCGCATCACTGACGCTGCCCACTGCTTCCAGCATTGTCGCCAGCCGCGCCTTCACGGCCGCGAGGCGGGCCTGCGGTGTCGCGGCGGGCTCTGTCGGGCAGGCGCTGAGCGTCTGCATCGTGCGCAGGGTGGTGTCCTGGAGCACTTCGAAGCGGGCGCGGGCGATCTCGTCGAGGTGGAGCGTGGACGCGATGTCGGCGGCGGGCCATTGCTGCTGCACGAGTTGCTCGTATTGCCGCTGCGCCTTTTCGTCATAGCGGGGATCGTAGTCGGGCCGGCAGGCCTTGGCCGCCTGCGCGTCCTTGCTCGCCTCCTTGGCCGCATCCTTCTGCGAATCCTTCGAATCCCTGGGCTGGCGGGACGCCAGCGCGGCGCGACGCTCATTGGCGAGGGCGTTGAGCCTGGATTTCTGATCGTCATTGAGCAGGCCGACGAATTTCGCAAGCGACGCTTCGATTGCGTCCGTTGCCTTGATCATGGCCTCGAGACGCTCGCGCATCAGGCCGAGGCGCTCGGACGCACTCGTGGGGGCCTGCGCCGGGCAGGCAGTGGAGATGGTGTCGCGCGCAGCAAGCCAGGCGGATGCGAGCTCGTCGAGCGCGGCGCGCTGCGGCTCGTTCGGCGCAACGGCGCTCGCGATGCGCTCGACCGGCAGGCCGCCGGTGTCGCTGGCCTCGCAGAGCGTTTCCGCGGACGGGATCTTTCGCGCGCGCCGGCCTTGCGGCACGGTGTAGGCGGCAAGCTCGGTGGCGGCGTAGGGCGTGAAGAGTGCGGCGTAGATGTCGCCATAGCCGTAGAGCGAGAGGCTGGTGGCGTCGCCGAAGATGATCGCGGTGGTGAGATCGTCATGCGCGAACGGCCAGAACACCGGGCCGGCCCAGCCGTAGCTGCCGTCGGGATGGCGCCACCAGCCCTGCGG
>NZ_AJQE01000359.1 GCF_000261685.1 Bradyrhizobium genomosp. I (2014)
TGCCAGCCCGCCAGCGCGGCCTGCGCCGTGAGCGCCGCACGCAGCACGTAGGGATTGGATGGCTGGCCGCGCTCGGCCCCGCGCGGGTCTTGCGACCTCAGCGCAGCGGAGCGGTAGCGGCTGCCGCGCACGGCCATGCGGGAGTGGCGCAGGCGCGACAGGCCGAGCATGTGGCCGACCGCGAAACGTGCAACGCCGAGCGGACCGCCGCGCAATCCGAACTGCGCCTCGGCTTTCCCGGGCAGCAGCACTGCCGCAATCACCAGGGTCGCGCCGGCCAGCGCCAGTCCTATGCGTCCCGACATGATCGCCGACCTGACCACCTCGGCCTCCTCCCAGCGCCAGGCGCGCACTGCGCCTCAGGGAGATGACTCGCTGGGGAACCAAATGTTCCGAAGGGACACACAGGTCAAAGCGTCGCGGGCGACCGAGCACCCCGCTGAAAGCGAATTCCCTGCGGATAGACCTCACTCCGCCTTTTGCGGCATCACGAAAGTCTGGCCGGGATAGATCAGATTGGGGTTGTGGATCTTGTCGCGGTTGGCGTTGAAGATCACCGCGTAGCGGGCGCCGTCGCCGTAGGCGAGCCGGCTGAGAGCCCACAGGCTGTCGCCACGGGCAATGACCCGGCTGCCGCCGGCCGGTGCGGTGGCGAGCACGTCCGCCGGCGAAGCCGATGCGACCGCCGTGGCCGCCGGCGCACGCGCCAGGACCTTGGGTTTCGGCGCGCCGGTCAATCTCGGCCGGGCCGCCTGCCTGTCGGGCACTGAAGCCAGGCGCGGCGAGGCCGATGGCAGGGCGGCGACGACATCCGGCTTGTCATCCGGCTTCTCTGCCTGCTTCGCCTCCTGCTTCGCGGCCGGAGCGGGCCGCGCCGGCGGCGGCGCCGCCTCGGCGATGGTCACCGGCATGGTCCGGCCGGATTCCGTAACCGTGCCGTCCGCGGCCTTGGCCCGAAGCGTCAGTTCGTAAGAACCGGCAGGAAGCTGCGGCGGGGTCATGACGAACTGGCCCGAGGCGTCCGCGACCACGCTATCGAGCGGCTTGCCGTCGCGCATCAGCTCGACCCTTGCACCCGGCGTGGCGCGGCCCGCAATCACCGCCGCCTCGCCGTGATCGTCGATGCGGGCGACGTCGAAACGGGGGCCGCTGTCCGCAGCCGATGGCAGCGGCTTGATCGGCGCGAGATCGGCGAGCGCGGCCGTGACCTGGTTCTGAGTCTCGGCCGGCGCGCCCGCCTTCGGCTCGGGGGCCGCTGC
>NZ_AJQE01000360.1 GCF_000261685.1 Bradyrhizobium genomosp. I (2014)
GCAAGCTTCGGCTGTTCCGGCTTGAGCTCTGGCTTGGGCTCCGGCTTGAGCTCCGATTTGGGCTCTTCCAGTCGCGGATCCGCCTTGAGCTCGACCTTGGCCTCGGCTTTGGGCTCGGCCTTGGTTTCGACCTTGGTTTCGACCTTGGCCTCCGGCCTGGCGGCGACGACGGTTTTCGTCCCGTCCGGCAGCAGGCGGCGAAACTCGGTCGGGCCGATCACCAGTGCGGTGCCGACCAGCGCGAGCAGACAGAAGGCAATGAAGGCCTTGGACGCGGTAATCATCTGAAAGGACCTTGAGTAGCAAATCAGCCGAAGCCGGCAAGGTGCGCCGATTTGGCTGCGGCAGCAAGACGGTCGATGGAATGATGAGCCTCCGTCCAGCCCCAGTGATGAACCGGCGCCACCCCGCCGGCGTCCAGTCAGCGAGGCCGTTTCGCGGCATCTCTTCGCGGCATTCTCTCGTGAGCATATCTTGCCGCCGCGCCCGATGGCTGGCGCTTGTCCTGACGGTGGCCGCTTCACCCGCACGAGCGACCCGCGATGGCCGGCGCGGCTCCAATCGGGGAACCAACCCTCTGATTCCGCTCCGAATTCATATTTCCCTAACCATCAATGGTAACGGGGTCTTGTCGGTTCTGCTGCATCTTGCATCCCACGGGAGGGCTGGATGGGCGCATCGATCCGATCGACCGCGCGACTGCGCGCGTTGCTCCGCCGTTGGCGCGGGGCGCCGCTGACGTGGCTGATCATCGGCGGCTTCGTGCTGATGCTTGCGACCGCCATCGGCACCGCGCTCACCGTCGACCGCTTCCGGCAGAATGCGATCGAGAGCGGCCGCAACAGCCTGGAAAGCTCCGTCCGCATGCTCGCCCGGCATTTCGACCGCGAGTTCGAGGACTTTGCGGTGCTGCAGAAGAGCATCATCGCCGAGCTCGAGAGCCGCGGCATCGAATCCGCTGACATGTTCCGGGGCGAGATGGGCACGCTCGCCGTGCACGAGGTGCTGCGTGCAAAGGCCAGCGGCTGGTCCGACGTTGCCGGGGCCAATCTGTTCGATTCCAGCGGCGTGCTGATCAACTCGTCGCGGCAATGGCCGGTCGCCGACGTCTCGGTCGCCGACCGCGGCTATTTCAACCGGCTCAAGAACGATCCCGCCTCGCAGGAGGAGGTCGAAGTCGTGCCCGGACGGCTCGGCAGCGGACCGGCGATCGTGTTCGCGCGGCGCGTGTCGGGCCCGCACGGCGAATTCCTCGGGCTGGTCTCGCGTGCGATTGCGCCCGAGCAGCTCGAATCCTTCTTCGCCTCGACCGGGCTCGGCGAGGAATCCTCGATCGCGATGCACCACCAGAACGGCCAGCTGCTCGCGCGCATTCCGCATGTCGAGGCGATGATCGGGCAGAACTTTCGCAACGGCACGCCGGAGCAGGTCGCGGTGTTCGAGCGCACCTTCGTCTCCACGCAGCTCACAAGCCCGATCGACGGCAAGGACCGCATCGTCGCTTCGCGCCTGCTCGCCGGCGAGCCGCTGGTCGTGGTGGCGACCAGGTCGCTGGATGCGACGCTGGCGACCTGGCGCGCGCAGACGAAATTCTTCGTCGCGATTGCCGTGCTGTCGATCGGCCTGCTGGTGCTCACGCTCTATCTGATCTTCCGCCAGGTGACGAACCGGCTCTCGCTCGAGAAGCAGCGCCTCGACACCGCGATGAACACGATGACGCAGGGTCTGCTGATGTTCGACCAGGACGAGCGGCTGATCGTCTGCAACCGGCGCTACGTCGAGATGTACGGGCTGTCGGCCGAGGTGGTGAAGCCCGGCGCCCATTTCCGCGACGTGATCCGGCACCGCCGGGACACCGGCTCGTTCGAGGGCGACATCGAGGCCTATTGCGACGGCATCCTGAGCAATATCGGCCGGACCCAGAGCACCATCGTCGAGACCGCCGACGGCAGGCTGATCGAGATCAAGAGCCAGCCCGCCGCCGGCGGCGGCTGGCTCGCCACCCATGACGACGTCACCGAGCGCATCCGCGCCGACGAGCGCATCGCCCACATGGCGCACTACGACGCGCTGACCGACCTTCCCAACCGCGCGCTGCTGCGCGGGCATCTGGAACGCCGCGTCGCCGAGCTCGGCCAGGGCAAGCCGTTCGCGATCCTGTACATCGACATCGACGAGTTCAAGGGCGTCAACGATTCGCTCGGCCACGAGGTCGGCGACGAATTGCTGCGCCAGGTGGCGAACCGCCTGCGCGCCTGCGTGAACGGCAACGACATGGTCGCGCGGTTAGGGGGCGACGAATTCGCCATCGTCAAGGCCGGAACGAACGACGCGGCCGAATTGGCGGCGCTGGCGGAAGCGATCCTCGAGGCGTTGCGCGCGCCGGTGAATTGCAAGGGCCAGGAGATCCCGACCGATGCCAGCATCGGCATCGCCGTCGCGCCCGATCATGGCGACAATCTCGACGATCTGCTCAAGCGCGCCGATCTGGCGATGTATGCGGCGAAATCGGAAGGGCGCCGCACCTTCCGCCTCTTCGCACCCGAATACGACGCCAAGGCCCGGCAGCGGCGGCAGCTCGAGCTCGATTTGCGTCACGCGCTCGTGCGCGGCGAGTTCGAGGTGCACTATCAGCCGCTGGTCGACCTCGCGGCCAATGTGGTCACCGGCTGCGAGGCGCTGCTGCGCTGGCGCCACCCCGAGCGCGGCATGGTCTCGCCCGCCGACTTCATTCCCGTCGCGGAAGACACCGGCCTGATCGGCGAGATCGGCGAATGGGTGCTGAAGCAGGCCTGCCGCGAAGCCGCCTCCTGGCCCGACCGGATTCACATCGCGGTCAACGTATCTCCGGTCCAGTTCCGCTCGCGGACGCTGGCGCTCAAGGTCGCGGCCGCGCTCGCGGAATCGGGGCTCGCGCCCGGACGGCTCGAGCTCGAGATCACCGAGACCGTGCTCATCCGCGACGACGAGGAAGCGCTGACGATCCTGCAGCAGCTGCGCGAGCTCGGCGTGCGCATCGCGCTCGACGATTTCGGCACCGGCTATTCATCGCTGAGCTATCTGCACCGTTTCCCGTTCGACAAGATCAAGATCGACCGCAGCTTCATCAGCGACATCGGCGAGCCCGAGGATTCCTCGCCGATCGTGCAGGCCGTGGTGCACATGGCCGCCGCCCGCCGCATGGCGACGACCGCCGAAGGCGTCGAGACCGAGGCCCAGCGCGAGGTGCTGCGCCAGCTCGGATGCAGCCAGATGCAGGGCTGGCTGTTCAGCCCGGCCGTACCCGCCGCGAAGCTGAAGGAGCTGCTGGCGGCGCAGGCGGTGGCGGCCTAAAGCATGATCCGGAAAAGTGCGAAGCGGTTTTCCGGAAAGATCATGCGTAAACAACAACCCAAAGCGCGATGATGATTCATCCAAATCTCATCGCGCTTTAGCGAAGCGGAACGCGCCTATTTCGGAACGTGGACCAACGCTGCGGCGCTTTCGACAGGCCCGGAGGGCCGCATTCGTTCACCCGTCGCGCGGGCGAGAGCGCGTTGCACGGCAATCCAGCTCAGAAGCGCGATCGCCAAACCGGCGATGACATCGCAAAAATAGTGGCTTCCATCCACCGGCGTTGCCGCGATCATCGCAACATTGAGCAGGGCGGCGATACTTCCGACATATCTGACCGGCCACAGCGCCAACAGGAAGAGCAGTCCGAGCGCGGCATGCAGGCTGGGAAAGCTGATAATTCCGTCGGCGCCCTCCGCGACCAGATGACGAAAGGTTCCGTCGCGCAATCCAAAGAACACGGGAAGGGGCAGATCCCGCGTCACCGGCACGATAGTCGGAGAGTTGATCGAAGACAGATGCAGATGGCCCCAGACGCCCTGCGCCGGCATCAGGGTCGACACGCCGATCGTCAGAAGGGTCGTCAGCACGAAGCTCAGCATGAAGACGCGCAATCGCAGGGCATGCCCCGCCGCGGCCAATACGACGACGATGGCCGTCGTCTGCACGGCAAAACTCGCATAGGCGAGCGCCAGTGTCCGATGCAGAAGCGGCGCGGCGTTCATCGCATCGAGCCACGACATCCAGTCGAAGCCGAGACGCCGGTCCAGCGCGGCGAGCTCACCGTCCCAGAGCGGGAATGCCGCGCTCGCTGCGACATAGGACAGAGGAGCCGCCACCGCCGCAAATGCAATGAGCTGGGCAGCCCCGATCAACGCGCCGGCGAGAGCCGCGTCCTTTCTGACGGTCGCATAGAACCAGCTCATCAACATGAGCAGGACGGCGACGAGGGCAGGTTTCCAGAATGAGATCCATTCGATCCGGAAGGGCCCCAGCATCGCCGCGATGAACACGACAGCGGCCGTGGCCCCGACGGCGATCCAGACGATGCGATCGGCGTGCTTCGACGGGTCAGGGTCGAGGGGTTCGGTCATGGGCGGCGATCGACCACGGCGGCGGCCGGAACGGCCGGCGGGATGACGTATGACGCTGCGACTTGCAGTTGGGGCCACCTTTATCGGACGAAGATTAAGAGAGTCGTTCGCCGGACCGTTCAATTGCCTTCAGCCGGCCGGGCCGGCAGCCCCATCGAAGCCGCCGCCCGAAAAATAGGATCAAACCCTGGACCTCGCGGTTATCGCCCTGCTGAGACGACCGGACCTCCGGCCGGCGGGCATCAGGCAATATCGCTTCACGCGTGGCGCAGGCGGCTCGCGTCCGCGCCGTTGCGCGTGCGCGAGACCGAGCGAGGCGACATGGCGATCGTGACTTTCAGGATGATCCCCCTCATGGCGGCAGCAGCCCTGATCGGCCTGTCCGCGGAGGCCCGCGATGACGGGCGCTACGCAAACTCTCCCCTCAAGGGCTGGTTCGAGGGCCTGCACAGCAAGGGCGGTGGCCCCTGTTGTGCCAACGCCGACGGCACCGCGCTCGACGATGTCGACTGGGACACGCGGGACGGGCACTACCGGGTGCGCCTCCTCGGCAACTGGATCGAGGTACCCGACGACACGGTGATCACCGAGCCCAACCGCGCCGGGCGCACCATGGTCTGGCCGTATTACGTCAACGGCCGCCCCATGATCCGCTGTTTCATGCCCGGCAGCATGACGTGAATCGAGACCGGGATCGGGATGCTCACATCGACCGTCGGGCCGCCCGCACTTCGGCGAATTCGGCGTCGGGGTGGCTGACGATGGTGGCGACCATGATGCCGCTGATGATCAGCGACCAGGCCGTGTCCCAATAGATCCAAAACACGAGCCAGCCTCCGTTTCCATCTCTCGCCCGCCGTACCGGGCCAACGGCATAGCGAGGCCGCCGTTCCCTGGCGCGACGACCGTCCAGCCGCATGCGGGCGGACGAGGCGCTATTTTGGTTTGGTCGGCGGCGGCGCGCGATCGGTTTGGCCGGTGTGGCGCTTTGCCACGACGTCCTCGTCGCACTCGCCCTCGCGCGGCCGTGGCGGAAGCTCGGGCTGGCCGGCCTGACCGCCGTGCTTGCCGCCCATGTCGGGCTTGCCTTCGAGATCGTTTTCACGGGGCATGCCGGTTCAACGCGTTCGCACGGCATTGGTTCGCAACAGCATTGAGCCTGCCGCGGGAGGCCACCGACCTACGTAAACATCCGCAATTTCGCAGGGCGCGGCTTGGCGTCATATCTCGGTCATGGACCGCCAGATTGTCTTCAAATGCCCCCAGACCGGCCTCAACGTGCAGCATCGGTTTACCGACGAGCCGGCCGATCGCACCTATGTGTCCGTGTCCTGTCCGGCCTGCACGCGGCTGCATCTGATCGAGCGTTCGACCGGCAAGCTGCTGGGCGACCGACGCGGCTGACCGTTAACGCGGCGCCGTAGCCTGCGCCGTCACGTCTTCGACGTGGTGCAGCAGGAAGACCAGGTGGCCGTTCGCGTCGTGGATCGGCGAGTTGATCGGCTGCCAATGACGTTCGACGAAGGTGCCGCCGGGATCGCGGATATCGTAGCGCTGGATCGCCATGGCATGGGCCCGCCCCGTCTCGCCGACGATCCGCAGGCTGCTGTAGAGATTGCTGACGCCATCGGCGAGCGGATCGTCGGGATTGTCGGGAAACATGTCGAACAGGGACCGGCCGACCACGTCGGTCCGGCTGATGAAGGTCGCCGCCGCGTAGGCGTCGTTGATGTCGACGATCGACAGGCCCGGCCCGGGGTCCAGCAACATATAGGGATGTGGCGAGCCGTCGAACTCCGGCTGGAATTGCCGCCGGATCATTGCGGCGTCGATGTGCTGCCGCCGGCGATGTTCGAGCGGCGTCGAATCGGCACCCGACGCAGCCGAGTTCAGCAACGCCAACTGGCGCTTCGCCGAGGCCAGCAGCGCGCGCACGGTGCTCTGGACCGTCGGATCGGTCGTCTCATTGAGCAACCGCTCGAAATGGACGATATTCTGCTCGCATACGAACTGGCGCATCCCGTCTCGACTACGAGTTGTACGGCGGCAACGCCGCATCGCTCCCGATCCTAGTTCCATACAGGTGGATCTGGCAGATGAGAAGATCGTGATCGGCCGCACCCGGGGCCCCGGACCGCCACGACAAGCGCGCCCCAAAAGCGCGAACCTGTTCTCCAATCCCGCGACTAATCAAAGGCTTGCCGCTGCCTGCGGCGGTGCGGCATCTCGTTTTGGGGCGACGCGGCCATAGTGTGGGCGGCGGCCATCTGCTATCGATTGGAGACATAGCCCCTGTGGAATTTCCGATGCGTCATTTGCCCCGTGCCGTTGTTCGAAGCCTGTGTCCCGCAGCCGTCGCCGGCCTGCTCGTCTTCGGCCCCTATCCTGCCGGAGCCGCCGATGACGACGCGCCCAAGGGGCCGGCGGTCACGGTGCTGAAGGTCGCGAAATCCTGCTTCTCCGATATCGTCGAGGCGGCCGGCACGATCATCGCCCGGGAGCAAACCTCGGTGCGGCCCGAACGTCCCGGCCTGAAGGTCACGGACGTGCTGGCGGAAGCGGGCGATACCGCCACCGCGGGCCAGGTGCTGGCGCGGCTGGCCCTGCCCGAAGGCGGCACGCTTCAGGTCACCGCGCCCGTGGCGGGCGTGATCGCGGCCTCAACTGCGCAGATCGGCAACTTCGCCTCGGCCAAGGGCGAGGCGCTGTTCACGATCGTAGCGCGCAGCGAATACGATCTCGTCGGCCTCGTCGCCACCACCGATGTGCGCAAGCTCGCTGTCAATCAGCCGGCCACCGTGTGGATCGCAGGCGCCGGCGACATCAGCGGCAAAGTGCGCCGCATCGGCCCGACCGTCGAGCCGAACATCCAGCAGGGCATGGTCTATATCGGCATCTCCTCGCAGAAGCGGCTGCTCCTGAACGCGAGTGGGCGCGCGCTGATCAAGACCGGACAGAGCTGCAACGTCGCGGTGCCGCTGACCGCCGTGCAGTATTCATCCGCGGGCACCGTGGTGCAGGTGATCCGCCGCAACCGCGTCGAGACCAAGCGTGTCGAGATCGGCTTGATGTCGGGCGGCAATATCGAGGTCCGCGACGGCCTCAACGAAGGCGATGTCGTCGTCGCCCGCGCCGGCGCGCTGCTGCGCGAAGGCGATCCGGTGCGCCCGGTGATGGCCGCGGAAGCGGCGAAGTAGTCGCCGCAATACCGTCATTGCGAGCGCAGCTCCCTCAACGCCGTCATTGCGAGGAGGACCTGTCATCGGGCCGCGCTTCGCGCGG
>NZ_AJQE01000361.1 GCF_000261685.1 Bradyrhizobium genomosp. I (2014)
CAGTAAGACTAACCCACCCTACGGCACCGCGCTTGTCGCTACCGCCACAGCCTCATCAACGCCCCATGCTTTCCGGTAACGGGATCGGCCGGCGGCAGCGCAACTTGCGGAATCGTCTTCAGCGCTTCCGCATGGTTCTCCGGCGTCGCCCGCGTGATCTCCATTTTTGCGCCGGGCGGATAGGCCCCGATCACGCAGAAATCACCGCTCGCCTTGATGCATTGATGCCCTGTGCCGGCGGGCAGGATCGCGACGTCGCTGGCCTTGAGGTCCAGCTCCCGGCCGCGGTCGCCGCCGAAACGGACGCGGGCGCTGCCGCGCGCGACGCCGAGTACCTCATGCACCGTCGCGTGATAATGCAGATAATCGTAGACGCCGTTGCGCCAAGTGCCGCCCCAGCCGTTCCCTTCGAACAGGTCTTCGATGGTCGCTTCCGGATGCTTCGGATCGAGCCTTACCGCGCCCTGGTAGACCAGGAACGGGAGGATGTTGTTCGGCACGAGGCCATCGTCCTCGAACACGATGGCGAGCGGCTCGGCATTGTCGCGGACGACGGACATGGGGGCTCCCACTGGCAACCGACCGGAATCAAGAGGGCTCAAGCCCTCTTGTTCCAAACGACACTCCATACGCCGGCTTGACCGAGATCAAGGCGTAGGCGGCCATTGGCGGGCACGCAAATCAAAGCGAAGGAGAGGGAACGTCATGCACGCATCCGACGTTGCGCAGCGACATTTCTCGGCGGCCATCGACGAGGCGGAAACAGCCGGGCTCGGGCACGAAGCCGTCTGCCGGGCATTGCTCAATCTGGTGATCTCGAAATATCTGGAGACGAGGTCAGTCGCCGACATCCAGGCGGAGCTGCGCTTCATCGCCGAGAACTGCGATCCCGACACGGACTTCATGTTCATGCGTCCGTGAGGGCCGGCCCCGGCGGACTCGTCCGCCGAGTGGTCGCTTATGCGCTCTTCTTCTGCCGCATCAAATCGGCGAACCGCTTGAACAGGTAGTGCGAGTCCCGCGGCCCGGGTGAGGCCTCGGGGTGGTATTGCACCGAGAACACCGGCTTGCCGTCGAGCTGGATGCCGCAATTGGAGCCGTCGAACAGCGAGATGTGGGTCTGCGTCGCGCCCTTCGGCAGCGTCGTCTCGTCGACGGCAAAGCCGTGGTTCATCGAGGTGATCTCGACCTTGCCGGTGGTCTCGTCCTTCACCGGATGATTGGCGCCGTGATGGCCCTGATGCATCTTCTTGGTTCTGGCGCCGACGGCGAGGCCCAGCATCTGGTGGCCGAGGCAGATCCCGAAGGTCGGCGTGCCGGACTTGATCACGTCCCGGATCACAGGCACGGCATATTTGCCGGTCGCGGCCGGATCGCCCGGACCGTTGGACAGGAACACGCCATCCGGCTTCATTGCCAGGATATCTTCGGACGAAGTCGTCGCCGGCACCACCGTCACCTTGCAGCCGACGCCGGCGAGCAGGCGCAGGATGTTGCGCTTGATGCCGTAGTCGATGGCGACGACATTGAACTCCGGCTTGTCCTGCCGGCCGAAGCCCTGGTCCCACAGCCACGGCGTCTCGTCCCAGGTGAAGCGCTGGCCGGAGGTGACCATCGGCACCAGGTCCATGCCCTCGAGGCCCGGCCATTCGCGCGCTTCTTCCTTCAGGCCATGCAAGTCGAACTCGCCGGTCCTGGAATGCGCGATCACCGCGTTGGGCATGCCCTTGGAGCGGATCAGCGCGGTCAGCGCGCGGGTGTCGATGCCGGAGAGGCCGATGATGCCGCGCGCCTTCAGCCAGGCGTCGAGATGCTTGGTGGCACGATAGTTCGAGGGATCGGTGATCGCGGTGCGCAGGATCACGCCGCGCGCGCCTGGCGTCGCGGCCATGTTGACCGTTTCGATGTCGTCCTCGTTGGTGCCGACATTGCCGATATGCGGGAAGGTGAAGGTGATGAGCTGCCCGGCATAGGAGGGATCGGTGAGGATCTCCTCGTAACCGGTCATCGCGGTGTTGAAGCAGACTTCACCGACGGCGTGGCCTTCGGCGCCGAGACCGAAGCCCTCGAGCACCGTGCCGTCGGCAAGCACGAGGAGCGCGGTCGGTTTGTGGTCCGGCCATGCGGGATCGTTGTCATGTTGTGTCATGAGCGCGCTTCATAATCCCCGCAGACGCCGCCGTCAAAGCGGAGAAGGGCCGATTCACATGCGTTTTTGCATATTTGACAGCCCGTCTCGGGTACTTAAGCTTGGCCGCACAATTTCCGGCAATTTCCTGGGCTCACGAGGCAATAATGGACCAGACCACCCCGATTCTGCTGGTTCCGGGGCTGGCCTCCTCGGCCCGGATCTACGCCCCTGTCATCCCGGCGCTATGGCGCTCTGGCCCCGTGATGATCGCCAACCACATCCGCGACGACAGCATCGCGGCGATCGCCCGCCGTATCCTCGCCGAGGCGCCGCCGCGCTTCGCCCTCGCTGGCCATTCCATGGGCGGCTACATCGCGCTCGAGATCATGCGCCAGGCGCCCGAGCGGGTGGCAAGGCTTGCCTTGATCAACACCCAGGCGCGGCCCGACACGCCGGAGGCGACCGCGCGTCGCCTGGGCTTGATGGAGCGGGCGAGGCGCGGCGAGCTCCGTGCCATCCGCGAGGAAAGCTTTCCGGAACTCGTGCATCCGTCCCGGCGCGACGATGCTGAGCTTCTCAAGCTGGTGCATGCGCAGGATGAGGACGTCGGTATCGACGGCTATCTGCGGCAGCAGACCGCGATCATCGCCCGGGTGGATTCGCGCCCGACGCTTTCAGCCATCAAGTGCCCGACATTGGTGCTGACGGGCGATGCCGACAACACCATCCCGAATGCGCTCTCGAAGGAGATGGCCGAGGGCATCGTCGGCGCAAGGCTCGTGATCCTCGATCGCTGCGGGCACCTGCCCCAAGCCGAGCAGCCGGAAGCGACCGTGCGGGCACTCACCGAATGGCTCGGAAGCGAGGTTGTCTCAGGGGCGCGAACGGCCTAGATCAGGCGCTGTATATTCGAGGGGATCACGACCATGCTGCGCGACGACATCAACAATGCGGTCAAGGAGGCCATGAAGGCCAAGGACGAGCGCAAGCTGTCCACGCTGCGCATGGTCAACTCGACCATCAAGAACGCCGACATCGACGCTCGCGGCAGCGGCAAGCCGCCGTTGTCGGACTCCGACATCCTCGCCGTGCTGCAGAAGATGATCAAGCAGCGCCAGGAGGCGGTCGAGCTCTATGACAAGGGCGGCCGCGCCGAGCTCGCAGCGCAGGAGCGCGAGGAGATCGCGGTGATCTCGGCGTATCTGCCGAAGCAGATGTCGGATGACGAGGTGAAGAAGGCGATCGCGGATGCGATCGCCGAGACCGGTGCCGCCGGCATGAAGGACATGGGCAAGGTGATCGCCATGCTGCGCGCGAAATACGCGGGCCAGATGGACTTTGGCAAGGCGTCCGGCTTGGTGAAGGCCGCGCTGTCGGGCTAGGCCGTCATTCCGGGGCGTGCGGAGCACGAGCTATGATGCGCAATTGCGCATCAGAGAATCCATCGTGTCGCCAACTCTGTTGATCAATGGATTCCGGGTTCGCGCTTTGCGCGCCCCGGAATGACAAAAAAGAACAAGGGGAGGCACGATGACCGCCATCAAACCGTTTCGCATCGCCATCAGCGACGACATCCTCACCGACCTCAAATCGCGTCTCGCCCGCACGCGCTGGCCGGAGGCGGAGCTGGTCGACGACTGGAGCCAGGGCGCGCCGCTGAAATGGATCCGCGAGATCTGCGCCTACTGGGCGAATGACTACGACTGGCGGGTGCGCGAGGCGAAGCTCAACCGGTTCGCGCAGTTCACCACCGAGATCGACCGGCTCGACATCCACTTCATCCACGCCCGCTCGAAGGAGCCGTCCGCGCTGCCGCTGATCATCACCCATGGCTGGCCCGGCTCGATCGTCGAATTCCAGAAGGTGATCGCGCCGCTGACCGACCCCGTTGCGCATGGCGGCAATCCCGCGGATGCGTTTCATGTCGTCTGTCCCTCGCTGCCGGGGTTCGGCTTCTCGGCCAAACCCAAGGCGACCGGCTGGGGCGTCGACCGCATCGCCGCGACCTGGGCGAAGCTGATGCAGCGGCTCGGCTATGTGCGCTACGGCGCGCAGGGCGGCGACTGGGGCTCGGCGGTGACGAGCTCTCTCGGCGCGCAGGATGCCGAGCACTGCGCCGGCATCCACATCACGTTGTCCTTCAACTCGCCGCCGCGCATCGAGGGCGAGCCGGCGGCGGACGAGACGCGCGCGCTGGCCGGCCTCAAGCACTATGTCGATCTCGACTCCGGCTATTCCAAGCAGCAATCGACGCGCCCGCAGACGCTCGGCTATGGCCTCACGGATTCCCCGAGCGGGCAGGCGGCCTGGATCCTGGAAAAATTCTGGGCCTGGACCGATTGCAATGGGCACCCCGAAAACATCTTCAGCAGAGACGAGCTGCTCGACAACGTCATGCTCTATTGGGCGACGCAGACGGCGACCTCCTCGGCGCGGCTCTATTGGGAGAGCTTTGGCAAGCGCCGCACCACGCCGATGGTGAAGGTGCCCACGGGCGTCGCCGTGTTCCCCAAGGAGATCATCACCCCGGTGCGGCGCTGGATGGAGCCGAACTTCCCGGTCATCACCCACTGGAGCGAGATGGAGAAGGGCGGGCATTTCGCTGCCTTCGAGCAGCCGGAGCTGTTCGTGCGCGAGGTCAGGAAATTCTTCGTGACGGTGCGGTGAGCCTCCGCCGTCATTCCGGACT
The DNA here is from genome assembly GCF_000261685.1 of Bradyrhizobium genomosp. I (2014). Taxonomy (GTDB): domain Bacteria; phylum Pseudomonadota; class Alphaproteobacteria; order Rhizobiales; family Xanthobacteraceae; genus Bradyrhizobium. The sequence continues at coordinate 4,821 of NZ_AJQE01000361.1, forward strand.
CGCCCTGCGGGCGCCCCAGAATGACGTCGTGGGGCTTGTCCCGCGCATTTGCGGCTCTAGACTGCGCAGTAACAACAAGACACCGGGAAGACGACCAAGCGCATGCTCACCGAAGCCGCAACCTACGACGAGCTCTACCGCAATTTCCGTTGGGACATCCCGGCGCGCTTCAACATGGCGGAGGCGTGCTGCGATCGCCATGCCGACGGAACGGGGCGGCTCGCGCTGATCTATGTCGACGACAACGGCGCCACCAGCCGCACCTCCTTCGACGAGGTCGCCGAGATGTCGCGCCGCTTTGCCAATGTGCTGAAGGCGGACGGGCTCGTGCGGGGTGACCGCGTCGCGGTATTCCTGTCGCAATCGCTGGAATTGCCGATCGCGCATATGGCAGCGTTCCGCTCCGGCCTGATCTCGATCCCGCTGTTCGCGCTGTTCGGCGAGGACGCGCTGGAGTTTCGCCTGTCGAATTCGCAAGCAAGGGCCATCATCACCGATGAGGCGGGCTGGGAGAAGCTTACGAAGATCCGCGATCGGTTGCCCTATTTGCAGGACATCTATGTCACGAGCAGCGCCGTCCACGCCGGCGCAAAGCCGTTCTGGTCAGCGATCGAAGCCGCATCCGAGGACTTCGCGACCGTCGACACCTCGTGCGATGATCCCGCGCTGATCATCTACACCTCGGGCACCACGGGCAACCCGAAGGGGGCGCTGCATGCGCACCGCGTCGTGCTCGGTCATCTCCCCAACGTCGAGATGTGTCACAACTTCCTGCCGCGCCCCGGCGATCTCATGTGGACGCCGGCGGACTGGGCCTGGATCGGCGGGCTCATCAACGGTCTGTTCGCATTCTGGTATCACGGTATTCCGCTGGTCGGTCACCGCGCGCGAAAGTTCGAGCCGCAGGCGGCGATGCAGATGATGGCCGATCTCGGCGTGCGCAACGTCTTCCTGCCGCCGACGGCGCTGAAGCTGATGCGGCAGGCCGGCGTGAAGCATCCCGGCGTCAAGCTGCGCAGCATATTTACGGGCGGCGAATCGCTCGGTGGCGAACTGCTCGGCTGGGTGCGCGAGACCTTCGGCATTGATGCCCACGAAGTATTTGGCCAGACCGAGTGCAACCTCGTGATCGGCAGCAACTCGAATCTCTTTCCGATCCGCCCGGGTTCGATGGGCAGGGCGACGCCGGGCTTCGACGTCCGCATCGTCAACGACAAGGGCGAGGAATTGCCGCGGGGACAGCGCGGCATCATCGGCGTGCGCCAGCCTTGTCCCGTCACCATGCTCGAATACTGGCGCAATCCGGAGGCGACGGCGAAGAAATATGCCGGCGAGTTCCTGCTGACCGGCGATCTCGGCGTGCAGGACGAGGACGGCTATTTCTGGTATGTCAGCCGCGAGGACGACGTCATCACCACCGCCGGCTATCGCGTCGGTCCCTCCGAGATCGAGCACACGCTGATGAAGCATCCGTCGGTGGCGATGGCGGCGGTGGTCGGCATTCCCGATCCGATCCGCACCGAATCGATCAAGGCCTGGATCGTGCTGCGTCCGGGCTTTGCCGGCAGCGATGCGCTGGCGCGCGAGATCCAGGAGTTCGTCAAGGTGCAGCTCGCAGCCCACGAATACCCGCGCTTCGTGGAGTTCGCCGAGACGCTGCCGATGACGGCGACCGGCAAGGTGCTGCGGCGCGAGCTGCGGGCCAAAGGCTGACATCTTACAAGGGCTAGCTTCCTGCAATGGCAAAGGCGTCTCGAGCCGCGGGACTCCACCGCGCTTCACTCGACAAGCTGCACGATCTGGATGCGGCGCTGGAGCTCATGTATTATGGCTGGCGCGGGATGACGCTGGAGGCCGACGACTATCTCGCCAAGCAGGGCCTGTCGCGTCCGCATCATCGTATCCTCTACGTGGTGGCGCGCCGGCCCGACATTGCGATCGGCGCGCTGATCGAGATCCTCGGCATCTCCAAGCAGGCCGTCAACCGGCCGCTCAATCTGCTCTTGGAGCGCAAGCTTCTGACCTCGAAGCGCTCGCCCGAGCAGCACCGCTCGAAACTGCTGCGCCTGACGGAAGCGGGGCGACGCATCGAGCAGCGGGCCTCCGACCACGAGCGCAAGGTGCTGCGCGAAGCGTTCGATCGCGCGGGCGCGTCGGGTGCGGCCGGTTGGATGGGCGTGATGGGGGCGATCGCCGACAACAACTGACGGAGATCTCAAGTCAACATGGTTGACATGAGGGGCGAGCTTTGTCACCTTCCCGGCCACGAGCCAGGGAGGATCCGTGTCATGAGCGGACAGGCAATGAATCGGGCGACCGCCGAACGCTTTGTCGCGGCGTGGTGCGCGAATTGGTGCAGGGTCGATATCGACGCGGTCGTCGCGCATTTCGCCGACAACGCGCAGATGCGCAGCCCTCTCGCTCTCACACTGACCGGTTCTCCGACCGTCGCCGGCACCGAGAACATCCGCGCCTACTGGCGGAGGGCCTATGGTCACATCGAAAGCGCCGACCTGAAGATCCTGAGCTGGAGCTGGGACGACACCATCGCGCGACTGACGGTGTGGTGGCAGCTGGGCGATACGCGCGCCAGCGAGTTCATGGATTTTGACGAAACGGGACGCGTCGTGCGCAGCGAAGCCTTTTACGGAAAATAGCCATGCGTCTTTCGGATTTCATCCTGCTTCTCAACACGCTCTGGTTCGTCGGTGCCTTTATCCAGTTCAGCATCGCACAAGCCAACACGCTGAAGATCCTGCTGCCGCGGGAAGAGCGCAGCAATCCGATCGCGCCGACCCTTGCGGCCAGCGTGGCGTTCCTGGGCGGAATGAATTTGCCGATCGGGCTGCTGTCGCTCTATCTTCTGGCCGCCCGTCCGTCCTTCTTCCAGCCGACCGAAGCGCAGCTCGCGCTGTTCCTGTTCTTCGCCGCCTGCCATTTCAGCCAGTTCGTCTACAACGTCCCGGTCCTGATGCGCGGAGGCCGCGTCGGGGTGGCCTACTGGCCGGTGTTGAAGGGCCCGATGCTCCGGATCTTCGTCATCGACGCGGCCCTGTTCGCGGCCAATCTCGGCGTTGCGCTCCTTTTGGTGTCGCGTGCCTGACCAGCGCGATGCTCCAGGCTGAGCGATAGCGGTATCTCCTGACCGCTCAACTCCTGGTGCAAGGATTGAAAGAGCGAGCTAACATCGGCCCCGACAACGCGCGGCGAAGATCGCGTGAGGGAGGAAGCTGATGTCCATCTCGGGCAAGGTCGATCCGGTGGTGCGTCCCGTGGCGGCGACCGACATCGCCGAGGCGCTGGTCGAAGGCCTGCGCGATTTCCAGGCGCTGCCTCTTTACGGTCTCTGCTTCGGCGCGCTCTACGCCGCCGGCGGCATCGCCATCATGCTCTGTCTCACCGCCTTCGGCATGGTCTATCTCGTCTATCCCCTTGCCGCCGGTTTTGCGCTGATCGGGCCGTTCGTGGCGATCGCCCTCTACGAGGTCAGCCGCCGCCGCGAGCGCGGCGAGCCGGTCTCATTCGGTGCGATCTGGTCGGCAATCCGTTCGCGCAGCGAGATCGGCTGGATGGCCTTCGTCACGCTGTTCATGTTCGTGGTCTGGATGTACCAGGTGCGGCTCCTGATCGCGCTGCTGCTCGGCCTCAATGCCTCGTTCTCGAGCCTGCAGGAATTCATGACGGTGGTGCTGACCACCAACGAGGGCCTGCTGTTCCTCGGCATCGGCAATGCAGTCGGCGCCGTGCTGTCGCTGATCCTGTTCTCGCTGACCGTCGTCTCGTTCCCGCTGCTGCTCGACCGGGAGGTTGACTTCGTCACGGCCATGGTGACGAGCGTGCGCGCCGTCGTCGCGAGCCCGGTGCCGATGATCTCGTGGGCCGCCGTGATCGTGATGCTGCTGATCGTCTCGGCGCTGCCCTACTTTCTCGGGCTGATCGTGACGCTGCCGGTCCTTGGGCATGCGACCTGGCACCTTTATCGGCGCTTGGTGGCGCCGGTTCCGCAAATCTGACGTCGTCCCGGCCTTCGCCGGCACGACCGTGTCGCGGCTACGGCGTCTTGATCCCGATCGCCTGCAGCGCGTCGAGCATCCGCTGCGGCGGGCCGAGCTTGACGACCAGCGGCTTGCCCGTCTCAAGCAGGCTCTTGAGGCTGGATAGGATCGCCGGCCAGCCGGAGCGCCCGCCTGCAAGGATGTCGTCACTGAGCGGGCGGTCGTGGCCTTCGCTCATGGTGAGCCGGACCGCATCGCCGACCTGTTCGATCTCGTAGGTGACGAGAGTCGGGCCGAGCTTTTCGACCAGCTCGGGCCAGTTCACGTTGAACGTGACCGAGAGCTTCCGCGGCGGATCGTAGGCGAGAACCTCGCCGCTGATGTGCAGCGCGCCATCAGGCGTGCGCACGATGAACGCGCCGCCAAGGCGAGGCTCGACCTCCACGGCGTTGCCGAAGAAATACTGCTTGCTGAACGCGGCCGAGGTCAGCGCCTCCCATACCTTGTCCGGCGTCGAGGCGATGTAGATGGTGTAAACCGTAAGCGGCCTGAACTGATCGAGGTTCATTTTGCGTCGAATCCCTTGTTGAGGGCCGCGCGGGGAATGGCGAGGACTTTGCCAGTCTCCAGGAGACTCTTGAGTCCGGACAGGATCGCCGGCCAGCCATTGGAGACGGCGCCGAGATATTTGCCGCCCTCGACGAAGCCGTCATGCAGCACGGTCAATCGCACGAGCGAGCCGAAAGGCTCGAGCGTGAAGACGACGCGCGAGATCGGCTCGCCGCGAAGCTCCTCGTACTTCTGGTGCTTGAAGCTGTAGGACAGCCGTCGCGGCGGATCGGCCTCCAAGATCTCGCCGGAATCGGTGATCTCGCCGTCGAGCGTGAGCGCGAAGGGGGAGCCGACCTTCCAGTTCGATTTCACTTCGGCGCCGAACCAGTACTGCCTGGTGAACTCGCTCGACGTCAGCGCCTCCCACAGCTTTTCCGGAGTGGTCTCGATATAGCTCACGTAGACGAATTGCGGCTTACTCATCGCGCTTCTCCAACTGGCGTTTCAACTCGCCGAGTGCGGCGAGCTTGCCGCGCTCGAATTTCCGGATCCAGCGTTCGCCGATCTGGTGAATCGGCACCGGGTTGAGGTAGTGCAGCTTCTCGCGCCCGTGCCTGATGGTGGTGACCAGGTTGGCGTCTTCGAGAATGACAAGGTGCTTGGTCACGGCCTGCCGTGTCATCGCAAGTCCCTCGCAGAGCTCGTTCAGCGTCTGGCCATTCCTGGCGTGAAGCCTGTCCAATAGCGAGCGTCGTGACGCATCGGCGAGCGCTTTGAAGACCTCATCCATGGCAGCGATAATAGGCAACCAAATGGTTGCGTGTCAAGTCCAGCTTTGCTGGAACAGCGCATGCGGCACCGTCTTCCGTTCCCGTCTCCGCCATGCATTAATGCGCGCAAACCGCAGCGAGTCCTCCCCATGATGTCCATGCAAGCCTATCTCGCCTTCGTCGCCGCCTGCATTGCGCTGGCGCTGCTGCCGGGGCCGATCGTCACTCTCGTCATCGCCAACGGGCTGCGCCACGGCACGCGCGCGGCGCTCACCAACGTTGCCGGCGCGCAGGCCGGCCTTGCCATCGTGATCGGCATCGTCGCGGTCGGCCTCACCTCGCTGATGGCGACCATGGGCTACTGGTTCGACTGGGTGCGCTTTGCCGGCGCCGCTTATCTGGTCTGGCTCGGGATCAAGCTGATCTGGGCGCCGGTCGCGGGCGTCGATCTCGAGGCGCCGCCACCGCCGCCGCGCGGCGGCTTCTTCCTGCAGGGCTTCCTGGTGCTGCTGTCGAACCCGAAGGTGCTGGTGTTCTTCGGCGCCTTCATCCCGCAGTTCATGGACATGAACCGGCCGCATTTTCCGCAAGTCGCGCTCTTGGGCGCCACCTTCATGGTCACCGCGGTGATGACGGATGCGCTCTATGCCGTCGCCGCCGGGCGCGCCCGAAAGTTCTTCTCGGCCCGCCGCACGCGGATGATGTCGCGCATCTCCGGCGGCTTCATGATCGGCGGCGGCATCTGGCTGGCGCTTACACGGGCGAAGTGAGCATCAAGCATTTCCATCCTTGCGCAGCTCAGCTTCGATCTCGCGAAGGATCCGCGCCAGCCGCTCGGCCCATTGTTGCTGGCCGGTCTCGTCGGTGATCAGGTCCTGGCGGATTTCGATGCCGGTGTTGATCAGCCCGCGCGCCTCGCCGTGGACGGGGATGGTGTAGTCGGTGGTGTCGCTCACCGCGTAAGGCTGGTTGTCGCCGACGACGAGGTCGCTCTCCTTGCGCAGGTGCCGCAGCATCAGCCGCGGCAGCACCGTGTCGCGGTGATAGAGCGTGCCGATGTGCCAGGGCCGCGGATCGCGGTGATAGACGGGCGTGAAGCTGTGCAGCGCCACCAGCACCGTCGGCTCGCCCGCCTGCACGCGCGCATCGATGCCGCGCCCGATCCGGCCGTGATAGGGATCGAAGATCTCGCGCCGGCGCATCTCCTTGGCCGCGGCCGACAGATTCTCGTTGCCGGGGATGGCGGTCGCCTCTGAGATCACGGGGATCGAGCTTGCCGCCGCAGGCGGGCGGTTGCAGTCGATCACGAGGCGCGAATAGCGCTGCGCGACCAGATGCGCGTCGAGCATCGTGGCGAGCCGCTCGGCGACGCCGGCGATGCCGATGTCCCAGGCGATGTGCCTGACAAGCTCGCTTTCAGCGACGCCGAGATCGCCGAGCGCGCGGGGCAGCACCCGCCCGTAATGATCCGCGGTGAGCAGGAAGGGCGATGTCCCTGCCGCATTCACCTCATGCACGGGCGGAATGTCGCCCTCGCCGAGCAGTTGATCGGTCGCCTCGGCTGTGTGCAGGTCCATCCTGATTGCCTATGAAACGATAACGTGTGTAAACGGAGTAGCGGCATCGCACCGACGCCGCAACGTCAGAGCACCATGACCTCCGATCGCCTCTTCGTCTACGGCACCCTGATGCGTGGCTTCGACCATCCGATGGCGCGGCTGCTCGCGGGCCATGCGGAATTTCTGGGGGAAGCGACCTGCCGCGGCCGGCTCGTTCTGGTGAAGCACTATCCGGGATTGCTGCTCTCCGACGCGTCGACGGACCTCGTCCATGGCGAGCTCTTTCGCCTGCACGTGCCGGACGAGCTCCTGCGCGAGCTCGACATGTACGAGGCCTGCGGCGAAGGCTTTCCAGAGCCGACCGAATATCTGCGCCAGCTGGTCGACGTGACGCTGCCTGGCGACGCCACGGAGAAGGCGTGGACCTACGTCTACAATTGGCCGGTTACGGGCCTGCCGCGCATCGAGTCCGGCCGTTTCCTGGAGCACTAGAGCGTTTTCGAGCGAAGTGGACACCGGTTCGCGTCAAGAACACGCGTCAAAACAAGAGTCTAGAGCCCCGTTCCGATTCCATCGGAACGGGAAAGGCTCTAAGCCGACAGCACTTCCTTCACCAGGCGCACGTCGACCTCGCGCTCGACATAGGTCCACTCCTCGGTGCCCCTGAGCATCGCCACCAGCTCCTCGAACAGCGCGGCATGCGCGGGGGCGAATTCGAACCAGGTCAGGAAGTCGAAAGGGCCGCCGAGGTCGCGGCAGTGATAGAGCTGGCGCGCAATCGCAGGCAGGAAGCGCAGGCTGCTCGCAATGTGATGCGACTTGTCCTCGAAGATCCTGCGGCGCTCTTCCTGGGTCAGCTCCCACCAGGCCTGCGACTTGCGGATCGGAATCAGCGCGGCGCTCGTTGCCTCCAGCCGGCCGAGACCAGCCTGCGCGGCCACGAGCTGCTGCTTCTCGGGCCGCTCTGTGTAGCGCAAGCTGCTCGCGACACCCACCAGCCGCCACGCATTGCGCGAGGGCACCAGCGGCAACGAGACGGCTTCGCTGTCGGTGACCGACAGCGCCGGCACGAAGGGCAGGGGCTCGCCCGCCACGGGCGAAATCGAGGTCACACGCCAGCCCCCGGTCTGGCCGCCTCGAAAGGTCCTGAACATGGGGGTATGGAAGCGTGGAACCGCGCGCGGTTCAAGCTTTTCCGGTCATTCCGGGTTCGCCCTGCGGGCGCCCCGGAATGACCGGGAGGAAGGCAGGCTGTGAACAGCGCGTATAAGCCCGACAAACCTGACTTCTGGCCAGCCTGCACCTATATCCCTGATCCTTCGCCCGACTCACCCGGTTTCGCGCTAGACACACCCCCATGCGCTTCACGCCCCAGTTCCTCGACGAGCTTCGCGCCCGGCTTTCGGTCTCCGAAGTCGTGGGCAAGCGCGTCAAGCTGAAGAAGGCGGGGAGGGAGTGGAAGGGGCTGTCGCCGTTCCAGCAGGAGAAGACGCCGTCCTTCTACGTCAATGACCAGAAGGGTTTTTACCACGACTTCTCCTCCGGCAAGCACGGCGACATCATCACCTTCGTGATGGAGACCGATGGCTTGCCGTTCGCCGAGGCCGTCGAGCGGCTCGCCAGCATGGCGGGCCTGC
>NZ_AJQE01000362.1 GCF_000261685.1 Bradyrhizobium genomosp. I (2014)
ATGCGGCGCGGCAGGAGCAGCGGCGCCGCTCACTGCACGACGTCATGGATCTCGCCGCAAAGTATTTCGCGGAGACATTGGCCTCGCGCGTCGGCGCCAAGGCGCGCGGCTATCTCGCCGACCGCGCCATCTCGCCGGCAACGCAATTGCAGTTCCGCCTCGGCTATGCTCCGCCCGACCGCTTCACGCTGAAGGAGCATCTCGGCAAGCTCGGCGTCTCCGTCGACGACATGGTCGAGACCGGGCTGTTGATTGGCGGCGACGATATCCCCGTGCCGTATGACCGCTTCCGCGATCGCGTGATGTTTCCGATCACTGATTTGCGCGGCCGCGTCATCGCCTTCGGCGGGCGCGCGCTCGAGAAGGACGTTCCGGCAAAATACCTGAACTCGCCGGAGACGCCGCTCTTTCACAAGGGCGACAATCTCTACAACCACCAGACCGCGCGCAAGGCGACCCATGACGGCAGCACGCTGATCGTGGTCGAAGGCTATGTCGACGTCATCGCCATGGTCACCGCGGGCTTTGCAGGCAGCGTCGCGCCGCTTGGCACCGCACTCACCGAAAGCCAGCTCGCGCTGCTCTGGAAGATGGCGGACGAGCCGATCCTCTGCTTCGACGGCGACCGCGCCGGACAGAAGGCGGCTTATCGTGCGGCCGACCTCGCGCTGCCGTTTCTCGCGCCGGGCAAGAGCCTGCGCTTCGCGCTGCTGCCGGAAGGGCAGGACCCCGATGATCTCGTGCGCTCCGGCGGGCGCGGCGCGATCGAGGAGGTGATCGCGGCGGCGCGGCCGCTCGCCGACATGATCTGGTCGCGCGAGCTCGAAGGCGGCAATTTCGCCACCCCCGAGCGCCGCGCCGCGCTTGAAGCGCGCATCAAGGAGCTTACGAACGGCATCCGCGACGAGGTGGTGCGGCGCTATTATCGCGACGAATTCGTCGAACGGCTGCAGCGCACCTTCGCGCCCGAAGGTGGGCGCGGCTTTGGCGGCCGGGGCAGTTTCCGCCCCGGCGGCGGCCGGCCATTCCAGCCGAGGGCAGGTGCGAATCGATTCGGCGGCCAAGGGGGCGGCCAAGGGTTTGGCGGCCAAGGCTTTGGCGGCGGCCGCCGCGGCGCACCCGGTCCGACCCCGCTCCCCTCCGGTCCCTACCAGGCGGCGAGCCCCCAGCTGGCGGCAAGTCCGATCATGAAGGGCCAGCGCAGCGCCATCTCCCGCCGGGAGGCCTTGATCCTGCAATGCCTGATCAACCACCCCTGGCTGCTGCATGAGCATCTCGAGGAGGTCGCCGCCCTGGAGCTGGCCCATCCCGAGGCTCACAAGCTCAGGGCGGGCATCATTGCTGCCTTCGCCAACGACCACCACCATTCTCCGGACCCGGAGGAGCAGGCGGAGAAGATGCGCTCCGACCTCGAGAAGGGTGGATTTGCCCAGCTACTTCAAAGAGTTGAACGCTCTATCACCACCGCGGCGGTGTGGGGTGCCCGCGAAGGCGCCGCACGGGACGACGTTCTTGCCACCTGGCATCAGCTGGTTGCCTTGCATCGGCAATGGCATTCACTACTTAGAGAGCTGAAGGACGCCGAGCTGGCCTTGGGGGAGGACCCCAGCGAGGCCAATTTGGCGTGGCTGCGTGACGTCAAGGCTCGGATAGGCGAAGTCGACGGCACCGAAGCCCTGATCGAGGGTTTTGGCGAGCTGTCGGGTCGGTTCCAGAAGAGCATGTGATGAAAGAATCATGCGGACGGCCGGGGCCGGAACCGCTAAAAGACTCGCCAAATCCAAGGTTTGGCGGCAAAAACAGGGTTAATCGAGGCTTAACGGTCTTGTAGCACTTTGGCCCAGAGGCGGCCGCAGGCAGAACAGACGCGTCAGGAATAAATCCGCGCAATCGCTGTTGGCACTACACCTGCATCCGCTGCGACAAAGAGGCTGACGAAGCGTTAGGCAATTCCGGCGAGAGAAAGTTGGGGGTGGCGAGAGATATGTGCGCCGCCCTTTCCGTGTCGAGAGCTGCCGAAGCGAGAGCGTCGAGCAACAGGTTCATGTGAATTCAGGCAGGCGCGGCGAGCGTCTCGCATGAAGCGCGTTTAGGAGCAATGGATGGCCACCAAGGCAAAGACGCTGCAGGCGAAGGACAAGGAAAAAGACGACAAGGCAGCGGACGCGCCGGAGAAGGATTCCCAGGACGCGCCCTCGCCCTTGCTCGACCTGTCCGACGCCGCCGTGAAGAAGATGATCAAGCAGGCCAAGAAGCGCGGCTTCGTGACCTTCGATCAGCTCAACGAAGTCCTGCCGTCCGACCAGACCTCGCCCGAACAGATCGAGGACATCATGTCGATGCTCTCGGACATGGGCATCAACGTCACCGAAGCCGACGACACCGAAGGCGAGGAGGAGAAGGACGAGGGCGACGACGAGACCGATAACGAGCTCGTCGAGGTCACCCAGAAGGCCGTCACCGAGGTCAAGAAGAGCGAGCCGGGCGAGCGCACCGACGATCCCGTGCGCATGTATCTGCGCGAGATGGGCACGGTCGAGCTGCTGTCCCGCGAAGGTGAAATCGCGATCGCCAAGCGCATCGAGGCCGGCCGCGAGGCGATGATCGCGGGCCTCTGCGAAAGCCCGCTGACCTTCCAGGCCATCATCATCTGGCGCGACGAGCTCAACGAAGGCAAGATCTTCCTTCGCGACATCATCGATCTCGAAGCGACCTATGCCGGGCCCGACGCCAAGGGCGGCATGAACACCGCGATGATCGCAGGTCCCGGCGGCGAGACCGGTGAAGCTTCGGCCGAGGGCGGCGAGGCCGCCGCCTCCTCCGCCGCTGCGCCCGCGCATGTCGCCCCGCCCGCCGCGCCCCCGTCGCCAACCCCGTTCCGCGCCGCGCCTGCCGGCGGCGGTGCCGAGGCGGGCGAGGAGAAGGATCCGGGCGAGGCTGCAGCCGAAGCCGACATGGACGACGACGAGTTCGAGAACCAGATGTCGCTCGCGGCGATCGAGGCCGAGCTCAAGCCGAAGGTGGTCGAGATCTTCGACAAGATCGCCGACAGCTACAAGAAGCTGCGCAAGCTTCAGGAGCAGGACATCCAGAACCAGCTCCAGAACGAGTCGCTCTCGCCGCACCAGGAGCGCAAATACAAGAAGCTGAAGGACGAGATCATCGTCGAGGTGAAGTCGCTGCGCCTCAACCAGGCGCGCATCGACAGTCTCGTCGAGCAGCTCTACGACATCAACAAGCGCCTCGTCTCGCATGAAGGCCGCCTGATGCGCCTTGCCGACAGCCACGGCGTCGCGCGCGAGGACTTCCTGCGCAACTACACCGGCTCGGAGCTCGACCCGCGCTGGCTCAACCGCGTCTCGAAGCTGTCGGCCAAGGGCTGGAAGAACTTCGTTCACTACGAGAAGGACCGCATCAAGGACCTCCGCCACGAGGTGCATCAACTCGCCGCGCTGACCGGCCTCGAGATCGTCGAGTTCCGCAAGATCGTGCACTCCGTGCAGAAGGGCGAGCGCGAAGCACGCCAGGCCAAGAAGGAGATGGTGGAAGCCAATCTCCGTCTCGTGATCTCGATCGCCAAGAAGTACACCAACCGCGGCCTGCAGTTCCTCGACCTGATCCAGGAAGGCAACATCGGCCTGATGAAGGCGGTCGACAAGTTCGAGTACCGCCGCGGCTACAAGTTCTCGACCTACGCCACGTGGTGGATCCGGCAGGCGATCACCCGCAGCATCGCCGACCAGGCCCGCACCATCCGCATCCCCGTGCACATGATCGAGACGATCAACAAGATCGTGCGCACCTCCCGCCAGATGCTCAACGAGATCGGCCGCGAGCCGACCCCGGAAGAGCTCGCCGAAAAGCTCGGCATGCCCCTGGAGAAGGTCCGCAAGGTCCTCAAGATCGCCAAGGAGCCGCTGTCGCTGGAGACGCCGGTCGGTGACGAAGAGGATTCGCATCTCGGCGATTTCATCGAGGACAAGAACGCGATCCTCCCCATCGACGCCGCGATCCAGTCCAATTTGCGCGAGACCACCACGCGCGTGCTGGCGTCCTTGACGCCGCGCGAAGAACGCGTCCTGCGCATGCGCTTCGGCATCGGCATGAACACCGACCACACGCTGGAAGAAGTGGGGCAACAGTTCAGCGTGACGCGCGAGCGTATCCGTCAGATCGAAGCGAAGGCGCTAAGGAAGCTGAAGCATCCGTCAAGGTCGCGGAAGCTGCGGAGCTTCTTGGATAATTGATCGTAGTCAGCGATCCAGAACAAAACGGCGGGCCTTGGCTCGCCGTTTTTCTTCTCGTCATTGCGAAGCTGAAAAGCCTACTTTTTCTTCGCCCCCACCCGTTCGATCCGCTTGATTTCCAGCGCGGGCCGGCCGCTCTTCTCGGCGATCTCGCGGTCCTGCTCCATGATGAAGGCGCGGGCGGGTTCGTCGCCGTCGAGGCCGCCGAGGAGTTCGGCGGGCACGCGGCGGTTGGAGCGCTGCGAATCGTCTTCATAGACGACGTTGAAGAAGGCGAATTCGCCTTTGGGGTTGGTTCCGGGTTTTTTGGCCATGGCGGCTTGTCGTCGATCAGGACGCCGCAGTCAAATGACTTTGGCGGTCGTCGGCCCGGAGCCGCGGCCTCGCGGAACTCCCCGCGCCGTCGGATCGACGAAACCCTTTTGCAGGAGGGAAGCGCCCGGCGCTTCGCAAGATCAGATGCGGAATCCTCGATAAACGGCGGGCCGCGAAGCCCGCCGTTTATTCTTGGTCTTCAGCGTCGCCGGGGCTGGCAGGGCGACAACCTAAAATAGAATGCTAATGCCTTCGCCATACGATGGCAAGGTAAATCGTGAGCGCGTTGATGTCGCAGCGTGCGCATCAGACATGCGTCGATCACGCGCGCCGCCGTCACGCGTTTCGAACGTAGTTAGTTGGACAGTCGAAATACTTTGTTCATTTTGCTGGCTCTCGCAGTGCAACGAGAACGCTTCGCCTTGTAGGAAAGTGCGTTGGCCTGCACGCCTTCCCGCCTGCGAGCAGCTTACGTGATAACAGATGTTACAGGCGTGCGCCGTGCGACGTGCATGTCACCTTGTCCGCGTGCGCTGCACCACTTCCCGCACGGCGAGCCGCGATCCGTGGCCGCCGTCCTTGTCGCCGTCCTCCTTGCGTCCCTGCGCCATGATCGCGCTGCCCATCGCGGCCGAGCCGAAGGTGATGAGGAAGGAGGCGAGCAGCAGGAGAAGCGCAACGCCGGGCGCGCGATCGGCGAAGATCAGCTCGCGCAGATGTCCGGGGTTGAGCCAGAGCAGGCCGCCGACCAGCAGCGCGGCGGCGCAGGCGCCGATCGCGAGGTTGATGGCGAGCAGGCGGAACAGGGGGATGCGCAGGAGAGTGGGGCGAGGTGGTTGAGCGGGCTGATGGTCGGACATGGTTGATCGCTTCGTGCTGGCTCAACACATCGCGCGACGGCGCTGCGCAAGAGGAGGGTGGCGGACCACGCGTCTCATACGGCAGCGTCGCGGCCTTTGGGACTCAATCCTCGGAAGCCCACCGCATCCCGCCGTCAGGCCGCCGGCGCCACCGGGTGGCCCGCCTCGCTCGCCTGCGCCGCCTGCTGGCGCTCCATCATGGTCTGCCACAGCGTTGCGATGCTCTCTTGCGTCTGCGGGGCGATCAGGCAATGGCCCTCATTGTCGAAGCCGCAGAACCGCACCGACGCGTCCTTCTTCACCTCGGTCAGCGCTTGGTTGATCATCTCCAGGCACGTCATGACCTGGCCGACGTCCTGCAGGCGCGTGTGATGCAGGATGTCCATCAGGCGGAACGTCATCACCGCGGGGCGGCCGAAGCTGATGCCGGGGCGGCCGAGCTCGAACAGCACGTTCACCGCAGGAAGCACGCCGCGGATGTGCTCGAGCACGCCGGCCATGTCCTCCACGTTGCAGGCGACGAGATGGGCAGCCTGCGGCGGCGCGGCCACCGGCGTTGGTGGCGCAAGGCCGAGCGCGGCGATCACCTCCTGCTCGATCCATTGCCGCACCGGGGCGGGGGCATTGCGGATCTGCTCGGCGGTCAAGGTAATTCCGGTCATGTGAGGTCTCCTGTTTGCCTCAATCTAGAAAGCACGGCGTGGGACGGTTTGATGCGGATCAAGCCTTGCGCCTCAAGCCTTGCGCCTCAAGGTCTTGCGCTTCAAGGTCTTGCGCTTCAAGGTCTTGCGCTTTGACGCTCGCAGCGTTCCCGGGCATGATCACCAGCTGCTTCGCGCCAGGATTTTGGGGGATTGCTTCCACATGCCGAGACTGCTTCTCGCCGCCGCCTTCGTCATTTGTCTGGCCGGCGGGTCGGCGCAGGCCGCGCGCTGCGGCGGTGATTTCGATAGTTTTATCGCCGGCATGGCGCAGGAAGCGCAGGCCGCCGGCGTCTCGGCGAGCGTGACCAATGCCGCGCTCAGCGGCGTGACGCAGGATGGCGCCGTGCTCGCCTTCGACCGGCGCCAGCGCTACACCTTCAAGAAGAGCTTCGAGCAGTACGTCTCGACCCGCGTCGGCCCCGGCCGCATCAATGGCGGCCGCGCGATGCTGCAGCGTCACGCGACGTTGCTGTCGCGCATCGAGCAGCAATTCGGCGTGCCCCGCTATATCCTGGTCGCGATCTGGGGGCTGGAGAGCGATTTCGGCAAGGGCGACACCGGCAAGCTGCCGGTGATCCGCACGCTGGCGACGCTCGCGCATGATTGCCGCCGCACCGATCTGTTCCAGGGCGAACTGCTCGCCGCGCTCAAGATCGTGCAGCGCGGCGACCTGCCGCTGCGCGACCTCATCGGCGCCTATGCCGGCGAGATCGGCCAGACCCAGTTCCTGCCGTCGTCCTACGTTAAATACGGCGTCGATTTCGACGGCGACGGCCATGTCGACCTCCGCCACAGTGTTCCCGACGTGCTCGCCTCGACCGCGAACCTCCTGCACACCAACGGCTTCAAGATGGGCCAGCCCTATGGCGAAGGCACCGCCAATTTCGAGGCGATGCGGGAGTGGAACAGAGCGGTGGTCTACCGCAAGACCATCGGGTATTTCGCTGACCGGCTGGCGGGGCAGTGAGGAGCCACATACTCGCTGTCATCCTCGCTGTCATCGCCCGGCTTGCCGCCTTTGCTGAAGCTTCGGCGTGCCGAGCATCCGTGTGGGCCTCGGCGTAGCCTTGGCGGAGCCGGGACCGGGCGATCCAGTACGCCGAGACAGTCGTGGTTCAATCGAGAAGCCGCGGCGCGCTGGATTCCCCGCTTTCGCGGGAAATGACAGCGGAGTGTGAACGTGTGTTGTTGCGCCCCTGACTCCTTCCCCGTCCGCTTCGCCATCTTCTCCAGCCGCCGCTGCAACGGCGCCCACGACGTCCCAAAGGCCGAAGCGCGGGCAACAGGTCCATGAAACGGGCGTCGTTGCCGATCAGGATGCGCGGTTCGTTCTTCTCGATGCCCCTGATGATGCGCAGCGCGGCGTCCTTCGGCGAATTCCCCCCGTCGAGTCCCCAATCGTGGAACCATGAATTACTTTTTTGAAATCAGACCGAACCGTTGCCGGCCTCGGCTTTTAACACCTGTTGTAGAGGCATGCATTGGGAGCCGCCGATGGGACAGGCAGAACCATTTCGCGCGACAGTGCTCATCGTTGAAGACGACGTCATGCAGCGGGAGATGCTTTGCGTTCTGCTGGAACAGAGCGGCTACCGGGTGATCCAGTGCGAAAGCGCCGAGGCGGCCGAGCGCGTCCTCGACACGAGCGCCGGCACGCTCTGTCTGATGCTGACCGACGTCCAGCTCGCCGGCCGCATGAACGGCGTCGAGCTCGCGCACGTCGCCAAGCACCGCAATCCGAAGCTCGATGTCGTCGTCACCTCCGGCCGTCCCTTGAAGCAGCCCTTGCCCGATGGCGCCAAGTTCTGGGCTAAACCCTGGGCGCCGCTCGACGTGCTGCGCGAGGCCGAGATCGCCCAGCGGTCCTGATGGCTGCCCCGCGGGCTCGCTTTCTCGCCGCGAGCCGCGGTGGTAGGGTCCGACCATGACCCTGTCCTTCCTGCTCACCTCGCTCATCGTCGTCGCTTCTCCGGGCACCGGCGTGCTCTACACCCTGGCCGCGGCGCTGACCCGCGGCTCGCGGGCCAGCATGGCCGCCGCCTTCGGCTGCACGCTCGGCATCGTGCCGCACATGGTGGCGGCGATGCTCGGCCTTGCCGCCGTGCTCCACACCAGCGCGCTCGCCTTCGCCGCGCTGAAATGGTGCGGCGTCGGCTATCTGCTCTACATGTCCTGGCAGGCGCTGCGCGAGACGGGGGCGCTGGCGGTTGACGGCGAGATCAAGCAGCGTTCGAGCGGCCGCGTCATCGTCACCGGCTTTCTGATCAACATCCTCAATCCAAAACTGTCGATCTTCTTCCTCGCCTTCCTGCCGCAGTTCATCGCAACGGACGAGGCTCACGTGCTGGCGCGCATGCTGGAATTGAGCGGCGCCTTCATGGCGATGACCTTTGCGGTGTTCGTCCTCTACGGCCTCTGCGCCGCCTCGGTGCGCGAGCGCGTCATCTCCCGTCCGCGCGTCATGGCCTGGCTGCGGCGGAGTTTTGCGGCAGGGTTTGCCGCGCTCGGTGCCAAGCTGGCGTTCGCCGAGCGGTAGGTGCCTCTTCAGGGAGTGAGAGAGCGGAGTTCGAAAAGCCAACAAATAAAAAAGCGGGCCTGTTGCCCGCCACCTTCAACCCCGATCGAGGTTACCCGACGCCCGGGCGGAGCGATACTCCACCCGGGCAAAGAAACAGAAGCCTCGTTACTTCTTCTTCGCCTTCTTGGCCTTTTTCGCCTTCTTCTTCGTCGCCTTCTTCGCTTTCTTAGCCATAGTATCCTCTTAGGGGTTAATGGTGGAACGCGACACGAGGGATGCTCGGCGGAGGGCCAGCCTCGCAACATCCTCAATGACAAACTCAGCAGATTCGGAGCCGGCTGCCCCGCGCTGTCATATCTCCGTCATCGCGTTATCCACAGCTCAGATGCATTTTCGGGTGAATTTGGTGCGCGAATCCGCATCGCCGCGCCAGCGCAGCATCGCTGGCGGCAGGCTTAGCGATCCGGCAACAACCGCGCGCCGTTCATGAATCCAAAACCAAAGGCGCGTTTTCAAGGATCGCAGTGAGACTCCGTTAAGCGCAACAGCCGCATTGTCCCCCGCAAGAAAACGGGGATGGGTGATGGACCGACGGCTGCCAGGGACGGGGGGCGCGAGGCTGCGCGTGCTGCACGTGTCATGCTGAACATACCGACATTGTGGACCGTCTTCGTCGTCAACTTCCTGGCGCTCGGCGTGATCTGGGCCTACGTGACGCGGTCCTATCCGAAATTTGCCGCTGCGCGGTTCTGGATGGCGTCGTGCTTCGTCGGTGCGATCGGGGCGACGACGGCGCTGGTCCGCCTGTTCGTCGCGTCTCCCCTGCCGCTTCTGCTCGGCGCGGCCGGCATCATCGCGGCGAGCTGCCTCGCTGCCATGGGCATTCAGCGCTTCTATGACCGGCCGGTCTCGTGGCGCCTCATGACGGTCGCGGGAAGCCTGAGCTTTGCCGGCGTTGTGGTCTTCATGGTCGGCTTCGACCACATGCAGTTGCGCATGCTCAGCTACACGTTCGGCCAGGCCCTGCCGCTGGTGCTGGCGCTGCGTCTGCTGCTGTCGCCGCCCGAGGGCCGCGTCAGCCCGGGCGCGCGGCTGTCCGGCATCGTCATCCTCGCCATCATCGCGATCCTCCTTGTCCGCACCATCGGCAATCTGCTCGGCCACGATCTGTCGGCGAAGGCCGGCGGTCAGACCCATGGCGTCATGGTGCTGGGGCTGCTGTTCCTGTCGATGACGCTCAATTTCGGCTTCCTGCTGATGGCCATGGACCGGCTGCGCAACGAGGTCGCCGACCTCGCGCTGCTCGACGATCTCACCGGCGTCGCCAACCGGCGGCATCTGTTGCAGCGCCTGACCGAGGAATGCGCCCGCTCGGAGCGCAGCGGTGGGCCGTTCTCGCTGCTGGTGATCGATCTCGACGGCTTCAAGACCATCAACGACACCCACGGCCATGCCGCCGGCGATGCCTGCCTGAAGCACTTCACCCTGATGGCGCAGACGCGCCTCCGGCCCGGCGACATGCTCGCCCGCACCGGCGGCGACGAGTTCTGCGTCGTGCTGCCGTCCTCGTCCTTGCGCGAGGCCGCCGCGATCGCCCGCCGCGTGCTCGAGGTCTGCCGTCGGGATGCCGAGGCCTGTACCGGCAGTGAGATCCCGATCGCGATCTCGATCGGCGTCGCGGAGTGGGATCGCGGCATCGGCCAATTCCCGGACCGCCTGATGGCCAATGCCGACCACGCGCTCTATGCCGCCAAGAAGAACGGCAAGAACGACTTTGCCGTCTACGATCCGGCTCCGCCGCTCTCGCCCGAGCCGATCGGCGCGGACCAAAGCCGGCGCACATTCGCGTAGAGCCGTGCTACATCGGGGACCGTGATGGATCCCGCATGATGATTGCTCGCCTGCTCGCGGCCGTTCTGGCCGCTCTTTTTCTGATTGCCGCCGCTGCTGCTGCCGCTGCCCAGGACGCCGAGCTCGCAAAGCTCGCGCGCGCCTCCGGCACGCCCGACATCCCCGGCTTGAGGATCGTCTGGCTGGCCCCGTGGGGCGACGTCCGCAACGCAAGACCCTGGCGCAACATCGTCGTGCACCAGACCGAGGGACCTGCGGGCTCGGCGCGCGGCGGCGCGCAAGCGCAGGCGAAGAACCCGACCCGACGCGGCGTCACGGTCTGGGTCGAGACCGACGGCACGGTCTATTGGGCCGTCGCCGAGAATTTGGTGCCGACCCACGGCGACGGCGCCAACCGCAACGACAACAAATACATCGACAACAGGCCGACCTATCGCCAGGTGGTGCGTGACAACTCGATCGGCGTCGAGTTCGCCGGCAACTATCCCGACGTGACGACCGGCCCGACCGAAGCACAGGTCGCGGCGTGGCAGATCCTCGTGAAGGTGCTGCGCGCGCGCTACCACATCCCGCCTGACCGCGTCTATGCGCACAACTGGATCGACTACAAGGACGCCCGCTATTGCGAAGGCTGCACGCTTGCGACGCTGGCAAGGGAGTGGGGGGAGTAGGCCTCAGTTGTCATTGACGGGAGCAGCGGCACCGCTCCGGTCAAGCTTGGGGCACGACGCCGAAGCTTGGCGTTGCGCTTTGAGGTCCATCACTCGAGCTGGCCTCAAGCACGCAACAAAAAAGCCGGCGTTGCCGCCGGCTTTTCGTCTCGATCGATCCGCCAATTTCTCTCCGCGGCGAAGCCCCGCTTAGTGCGCGGCTTCCAGCGCGGCCTGTTCCTGCCTTGCGATCGTGCCCTTGACCGCGGACTGCACCTTCTCGAAGGCGCGGACCTCGATCTGGCGGACGCGCTCGCGCGACACGCCGAACTCGGCAGCGAGGTCTTCCAGCGTCATCGGCTCATCGGCGAGGCGGCGGGCCTCGAAGAT
The DNA here is from genome assembly GCF_000261685.1 of Bradyrhizobium genomosp. I (2014). Lineage (GTDB taxonomy): Bacteria > Pseudomonadota > Alphaproteobacteria > Rhizobiales > Xanthobacteraceae > Bradyrhizobium. The sequence goes on from NZ_AJQE01000362.1 coordinate 11,536, forward strand.
GCGGCGTTCGCGCGGGTTGAGCACGCCCATCGCGCCGTTCAGCGCTTCACGGCGTTCGTCATATTCCTCGTGCTCGGCCAGCATGGCCTCCTGGTTGGGCGTATTGTCGACCAGCCAGTCCTGCCATTCGCCGGCTTCGCCGTCGTCGCGGATCGGCGCGTTGAGCGACGCATCGCCGCCGAGGCGGCGGTTCATGTCGATCACGTCCTGATCGGTGACGCCGAGGCGCTTGGCAATCAACTTCACCTGGTCGGGGCGCAGATCGCCCTCGTCCAGCGCGTTGATCTTGCTCTTCGCCTTGCGCAGGTTGAAGAACAGCTTCTTCTGGTTCGCGGTGGTGCCCATCTTCACGAGCGACCAGGAACGCAGGATGTACTCTTGAATCGACGCCTTGATCCACCACATGGCGTAGGTGGCGAGACGGAACCCCTTCTCGGGTTCGAAACGCTTCACCGCCTGCATCAGGCCGACATTGCCTTCCGAGACGACCTCGGAGATCGGCAGGCCGTAGCCGCGATAGCCCATGGCGATCTTGGCCACGAGGCGGAGGTGGCTGGTGACGAGTTGGTGCGCCGCGTCGCGATCGTCATGCTCGCGCCAACGCTTGGCGAGCATGTATTCCTGCTGGGGTTCCAGCATCGGGAATTTGCGGATCTCGGCGAGGTAGCGAGAAAGGCCGGATTCTCCATTGAGGACCGGCAAAGCAGCGGTACGGGCCATAGTGCGCCCTCCAAAAGGTTCAGGCCCCCGATAGCGGCGGGCCAGGCAGACGACCGCTGTGTTAAAGCCGGCCGTAGCTGCGATGTTCCGCGTTGGTCATTTCAACGCACGCGCAATATACCCCATCGGGGGTCGAAAAGGGAAGGATTGCTGACGTCACGTCCCCGTGTGGCAGCTATAACTTTTTGTAATGTAAAGCGTTTCTGAAGGGGCCTGCGTCATAGCGCCGCTTTGAGCGCTCGTTCCAGGAGGAGCAAATCCTCCGGCAGAGGCGCCTCCCAGTGCAGAAGTTCTCCTGTCCTCGGGTGCTCCAATACCAGCAGGTAGGCATGCAAGGCCTGCCGCCCCAGCGCCGCCAAAGCGGCCTGCGCCTCGGGGCCGAGCTGGTTCGCCTTGGTCTTGAAATGCGGGCCATAGACAGGGTCGCCCAGCAGCGGGTGGCCGATATGGGCGAGGTGGACGCGGATCTGATGGGTGCGGCCGGTCTCGAGCTCGCAGGCGAGCAGGGCGGCCACCGGATTGCCGTCGCGCCCGGCAAAGCTCTCCAGGATCTCCCAATGCGTCACCGCCGCGCGGCCGCCCTGGCGCACCGCCATCTTCTCCCGCGCATGCGGGTGGCGGTCGATCGGCGCATCGACGGTGCCGCGGTGCCGGCCGGGCAGGCCCCAGGCGAACGCCATGTAGCCGCGCCGCATCGCGCCGGTGCGGCCGTGGTCGGCGAATTGCGCCGTCAACGAGGCATGGGCGAGGTCGTTCTTGGCGACCACCATCAGCCCCGTCGTGTCCTTGTCGAGCCGGTGCACGATCCCGGGCCGGCGCACCCCGCCGATGCCCGACAGCGAGGCGCCGCAATGGGCGATCAGCGCGTTGACCAGCGTGCCGGTCTCGTGCCCGGCCGCGGGGTGCACGACCAGGCCCTTCGGCTTGTTGATGACGACGATGTCGTCGTCCTCGAACACGATATCGAGGGCGATATCCTCCCCCTTGGGCTCCGGCGGAGCCGCCTCCGGCACGTCGATTATGATCGTATCGCCGGATGCGACGTGATAAGCGGGGTCGCGGACCGCGGAGGCCTTCAGGTGCACCGCGCCCGCCAGGATCAGGGCTTTCAGCCTCGATCGCGACAGCTCCGGCAGGCGCGCCGCCAGCACGCGGTCGAGCCGGGTCGAGCCCTCGTCGCCGGCGACCACGACCTCCAACCTTTGCGCAGAGCCGACACTCTTAGGGCCAAGACTTTCCATGACGACGTCTGATACCGCTGTTCCCGAACCGACCCCCGAGCAGGCCGCGCTGTTCGCGCGGGTGCGGCGGATGATGCTGATCGCGGGGTTGACCACGGCGCTGGCGATCTGCGCCGTATTGATCGCGGTGGGCTACCGCCTTTTCAAGTCGGAGGGAAGGGCGCCCGAGGCGGTGGGCGACGTCACCGCCACCCTGCCGAAGGGTGCCAGGATCGTCTCGATCGGGGTTGCCGGCGACCGCCTCGTGGTCACGCTGGACGTCGGCGGGGTCACCGAGATCCGCACCTTCGACGCGCGCACGTTGAGGCCGGCCGGAAAGCTGAAATTTGCCAATGAGCCGTAAAAGGCCGGTCGGGGTCCTTGCGGCGGACAAATTTCGAGGCTATTGGCTTGCCCTTACGCTCCCTTCGTCTAGCGGTTAGGACGCGGCCCTCTCAAGGCTGAAACAGGGGTTCGATTCCCCTAGGGAGCGCCAGAAAAATCCTAAGCCATTGAAAACCTGCACACTCTAGGCAACCATGTGTGCCTGGAAAGACCCCCTGCTACGCAACTGGCCTCACAGGGTGGTCCGCAATGGCGCTCGCGGTCGCAACATGGCAATCCTGATCCCGAGTCTCGGCTTCGCGCGCTTCGACAGCCGTGGGGAGCTACGACTGGCGGAACGACTCAAGGACTTCCTCGAAGACAACGCTGTCGTCTGGCACAACCTCCCTGTTGGCCCCCTCAACCGGCATCCGGATTTCATTGTCGTTCATCCCGTGAACGGTCTGCTCGTGCTCGAGGTGAAGGACTGGCGCCTGGAGACGATTGTTTCGGCGGACAAGACGAAGGTCGAGTTGCTGACAAATCGTGGTGTCGTACGGCAGAGCAATCCCCTCGAGCAGGCGCGCAAGTATACGTTCGAGGTCGTGCGCACGCTGGAGCGCGACGGACAATTGTTGTTTCCGCCCGGTCATCGCTTCGCGGGCCGGGCCATTTTTCCGTTCGGCTTCGGGGCCGTATTCACGAACATCACGCGCAAGCAGTTCGATCAGACCAATCTCAAGGAGGTGCTGGCCGAGCATCTATGTCTGTTCAAGGACGAGATGACGGAGGGCGCGGATCCCGAAGAATTCCGGACCGGATTGTGGCGCATGGTTCATCCGCGTCTCGGAGAGCCGCTGTCCATGCCGCAGTTCGACCGCCTGCGGGCGCTGCTCTTCCCGGAGATCCGCATACGACAGATTGCCCTGCCTCTGGACGAGGCGCCCCGGGCCGATCCTTCGGACCGGACGCTTGCAGTCATGGATCTGCATCAGGAGCAGTTCGCGCGCAGTCTGGGAGAAGGGCATCGAATCATTCGCGGCGTCGCCGGATCGGGCAAGACGCTGATCCTGGCCTTTCGAGCCGAGTATCTGGCGCGTGCGGCGGCGAAGCCGGTGCTCATCCTGTGTTACGCCAATGGCATCGCGGGGCGACTTGAGGATGCCATGCAGAGCAGGGGCGTGGAGGACCGCGTTCAGGTTCTCACCTTCCATTCATGGTGTTACCGGATGCTGCGGACTTACGGGATTTCCGCTCCATCCGAACGAGACTATCCGGATTACGCAGAGCGACTGGCTGCGAGCGTTTCAGAGGTCGTGAAGGCGGTAGATCAAGGCCATATCCCGGCGGAGCAGTACGACGCTGTCCTGATCGACGAGGCTCACGACTTCGAGCCGCAATGGCTCGCGCTTGCGGCCAGGATGGTGAACCCGCGCACCAAGGCGCTGATGGTCGTCTACGACGACATCCAGGCCATCTACAAGGGACGTGAGCGCCCGGTGTGGAGTCAGCTCGGGATCGAGGCCAAGGGCAGAACGACCGTGTTGAAGGTCAACTACCGCAACACGGCGCAAATCGTTGCCTTCGCCAGACGCTTCGCTGCCGACGTCATTGGCGCGCCGGGCATCACGGCCGACGACGAGCACGCCATTCTGTTGCCCGAAGATGCGGGCCGGCAGGGACTGGAGCCGGCCGTGCGGCGGTGTGTGAGCATCGACGCGGAAGCTCACTGCGTCGCCGAGTGGTTTCTCGACCGGAAAAGAGCCGGCTACGAGTGGTCGCAGATGGCGTGTCTCTACCCGGAGCACTGGATCGGCGGACGGGTCGCGCAGATCCTCGCCCGGCACGACGCGCCGATCGACATGGCCAAGGACAATCGCAACAGAGTCTCGGTCAAGCGGGTGGCCGTGCGGTTCCTGAGCATGCACAGTGCGAAAGGCCTGGAGTTTCCCTGCGTCGCCATTGCCGGATTGGGCCTGCTCGGCCGCCACGGCGAGACCGTCGAGGAATGTGTCCGGCTGACCTATGTCGGGGTGACCCGGGCGACCCACGAGGCACTCCTGACGTATTCGAGCGAGTCGGCCTTGGTGCAGCGTCTGATCGCGTAGAATGGCCCCCGTGCGGGGATTCTCTCACGCCGTTGTGCCGTCGATCGAGCGGCGGATCACCTGCTGCACGTCCGCGTTCGACAGGAACAGGTCGTGGTTGATGATGCCCCAGCCTTCCGCTGACGCATCGACGACGCGCACACCGAGCCGCGCGATGGCGGCCTTCTCGGCGGCGCCGACCCGCGTCATTCCACCTGCGATCTGTCCCGACAGCGCCAGTGCGCGATCGTTCGTCGCCGCGATCACGGTGATCTTGCCGGCGAGCGGGCCGATGCGCTGGATCGCCGACGAGAACACGTCCATGTCGATGTCGGGCGCGGCAAACACCACCGCGCCGATCTTGCTGGTGACCGTGTCGCCGTATCGCGCATGGAGCTGGCGCAGGCCTTCGAGCGTCAGCATGGTTCCCATGCTGTGCGCAACGATGTGCACGCGGCCGCTGCCCGGAGCCGACACCAGCGCCGACAGCACGCGTTCGAAATCGTCGCGAGACCACATCGCGCTGTCGCGGTCATAGGCGTAGTCGAACAATCCTGCCCTGGAGGGCCAGGAAAACGCGATGGTCCGGCCGCGGAACTTGATTCCGTCGGAGAGATGGGCGGCATCCAGCACCGCCGTCTCGAATGTCTGCTTGAAGCCGTGCACATAGATCAGCACGTCCCCTCCGTCGGCCAGCGCGGCGAGATCGCCGGCGTCGGCCGACACCGGTTCGACGCGATCCAGACGCCAATCCCCGAGTCCAACTGAGGCGAGAGAAAGACGGCTCTCGTCCGGGGCCACCAGCCTGGCCCGCGCGATCGTCATGCTCGTTGCGCGCTCGGGCCCGAACCAGGGTTTCGTGCGACCGCCGTTCACGCGCTTGCGCGTGGTCGCGACCAGCAACGTGGGATCGACGGAGAGGGACGATGCGTCATAGCGTGCGCCGGTCGCGCCGAGGCCGGCGCATCCGCCGAGCGCAAGGGCACTCCCTGCCGACACAAGTCCGCCGAGGAGGGCGCGGCGCGAAACAGAATGACGGGAGTCGCGTTGCAGAAAACGTCGGACGATCACACGGAACCCTCGGGAACTTTGCCCACTATAACGCTGCCCCGCCCAGCTCCCTGAATGACAATGGGGGCGAGAAGACGGCGGAACAGCTTTGCGGTTCGTCGCATGATCGCTGCGCTCGCGCTCGCCGTCCGGAACCTGCGGCGACCGGCCAATCGGACCGCGTCGCTATCATACTCGTTCGAAGTGGGTTTGCTTCAGCGGCGCAGATAACGCCAGCCGACGACGACACCGCTCACCGAGACGATGGTGCCAAGGATCGACAGCAGCCATACAACGATGTCCCAGGCCGGGCGATGCATCAGCAGCAGGCGGAAATCGAAGCTGTGCAGCGCGTTGAACAGCCAGCGATATGTGCGACGGCTGCTGTCCGCGCGGCCAACGATGTCGCCGGTGACGGGGCTGATGTGAAACCATGTTCTAGCATCATCATCAAACACGGCGCGCAGCACCGGCAACTCGCGGTCGTGATGATGCGCATACCAGTGAGAGTCGTATTCTTCGAGGACCATCCGTTCCGCCAAGCGGGCTTGCGGCAGCAGTTTCGCTGCGGCAGTCCAAAGGCGATCCTGCGGGATCGCCGTCGTCTGGCCCGAGGTCACATCCAGCGGCCGCTGCGTGCCATCGCGCGCTGCGGCGACGATCATCGGGCTGCCATCGAGCCAGACAAAACGCGCTTCGACCGCGGCGGATTGCGGCGTTGGCAGCTTCGTCGCAATCGTCGGCGCATCGTGGCCGGCATAGCGCTGCAGCACCTCGCCCGTCGTGTTGCGACTTGCGAAATATTCGCCGGGGTTGAGCGAAAGCCAACCGGAGAACGTCCAGGTCAGCACGAAGATGCCCGCGACCAGGCCGGTGACGTGGTGCCACGCCATCCAGCCACGATAGGGCGTGATCCTGCCGCTCGCATAGCGCCGCTTCAGCCGCACGCGAAGGATGCCGATCCAGATGCCGGTGACGCCGATGATCAGGCAAATGCCGGATATCCAAAGCACGACCAGCCGCCACAACGGCCCGTCCTTGCGCAATACTGTCGGGTAGATCCAGTGCGGGATCGAGCCGAGCCAGTTCCAGACGCGTTCGGTGTGATTGGTGTCGAGCGCGATCTCGCCGGAGCGCGAGGAGACGTAGAGCTTGGTGCCGGCATTGTCGCCGAGCCCGATGAGGTAGAGCGGTCGCAGCGGATCGTACCGGGCCGTTACGCTCCATTGGTCGCGATCGATGATGTCTTCGAGTTGCGGTGATCTGCTCGCGGGATGATGTTGCGCGACCGCGAGCGCCTGCCGTTCGGAAACGTCCGTGATGACGCGGCCGTCGGCTGCGGAAATCGCCTGCCGCTTGCCGTCCCAGCCGGTGATCCGATACACCGGCTCGTCGGCCAGCATGGAAAGCCGGAGATCGCGCGGATAGCGCGTGGCGCCCGCCGCCTTCATCGCGTCGTCCGGCGACAGCGCCACCTTCTCCCATTGAATGTCGGGAAGCGCTGCCAGCCTTTCCTTGTCGGAAAGGCCGGGAAAGGCGACGTACATCATCACCACGCCGGACATGAACCACATGGCGAACAACAGGCAGGTGATGATGCCGACCCAGCGATGGCTGATATAGAGCCACCGCCGGAGTGTGCGTTTCAGGGCGCGTGCCACGCTCAGAACTTCACGTTGACTGCGACTTGCGCCGTGCGCGGCATGCCGAGCAGCCACTGGGTGGTACCGCCCGACGTGGTGTAGACCTCATCGAACAGATTGTAGACGCGGAACGACACGGTGGTATTGAGATCGGGCTTCCACTGCACACCGGCATTGACGACGGTGTAGGCTGGGCGCGTCACGGTGTTGGCATTGTCCGCGTAGGTCTTGCCGACGATCTGCACGCCCGCATTGGCCGACCAGTTCGGTGCAAAGGCCCAGGTCGCCCAGATGTTGGAGACGGTCTGCGGCACGTTGACCGGCACGTTGCCGGCATAGTTCACGGCTACGCCGCCGACCGACTGCACGAAATCGTCGTATCTCGCGCGGAGGAAGGCGGTATTGGCATCGATCCGCCAGCCATAATCGAGCAGGAATCCGACCGATGCTTCGACACCGCGCGATGATTGCTGGCCGACCTGGACGGTCAGCGAAGGAATGTTCGGATCGCGTGCCAGCAGGTTGTTCTTCATGATCTCGTAGCCGGCCAGGGTCCATTCACCGCGGCCGCCCCAGAACGATTGCTTGACGCCGATCTCGATTTGTCTGCCGGTGGCGAGGTCGAACTGCTTGTTTGCGGACGACAGCGAGATGATCCCCCCGACCGGATCGACCGCGGTGGCATACTGGCCATAGAAAGCGAGATCCTTGACGGGCGTATAGACCGCGCCGGCGCGCCAAGTCGTCGAGGAGAACGACTTTTCGAAGCTGTTGGCGGGCGTGACATAGTCGGTGCGCGTGACCGTCGGCTCATCCTGGCGGATGCCGGCAATCAGGGACAATTGCTCGGTGACCGACAGCCGGTTCTCGGCGAACAGCGCGTATTGGTTGGTCACGCTGCCGAAACCGGGGACCGTGGGGTTCGGACTACTGAATACGCCTGGAACGAAGCTGTACGGATTGACGGGCGACGAGCCGCCATAGGGCGAGTTGTTGGTGTGGGTAAAATTGATGCTGTTGACGTCAAAGCCTGCCAGGAACTCGTTGGCCATGCCGAAGACATGTCCGCGGAATTTCGCATCCATGCGATTGCCGACCTGCTGCTGGTCGTGAAAGATCTCGATGTAGCTGCTTCGATTGATCAGGCCGGTGGCGGGATTGTAGGCGTAGCTCTCGACGTCCTTCCAGTGCCTCCTGGAGTTCAGGTAGTAGAGCGTGTTCTGGATCGAGATTCCTTCGGCGACCTGCCATTCGGTCTTCACCTGGTTCCAGCTGTCCTGGTATCGGATGTGACTGTCGCCGACATTGTAGTTCTTGAAGCGTAGCGATTCGTCGAACCTGCCGTTGATCAGCGGCGTGCCGAAGTAGCGCGACGGGTTGCGGTCACCGTAATCCGTGGACAGCGTCCAGGTGACGTCTTCGTTCTGCCTGATCTGGACCACGGCATGAAGCGCGACATTCGAGGTGTTGTCGCGATCGACCCATCCGTCCGACATATTGCCGGTGGCGGTGATCCGGTAGGCGACGTCCTTGCTGACCGGACCGCCGCTATCCACGGCAATTCGCCGCGTCATGTTGCTGTCCAGCGAGACCTCCGCCTGGTTGCGCGGGACCCACGACGGCAGTTTCGAAACGATGTTGATGGCGCCGCCTACCGCGCCCGCGCCATACATCACCGACGCAGGGCCGCGCAGCACTTCGATGCGCTCGGTCGACCACGTGTCGAACGGAAAGGTCACCGTCCCGGCACCGATATAGAGCTGGGTGCCGTCGTACAGCGTCATGACGGATCCAAGGCCCGTGAAGCCGCGGGTGTTGAACGAGACGCCGCCATTGCCCGGTGCCGGGCTCGCCGTGAAGCCGGTGGCGTTTTGCGTCACCGCGTCGAGGATGTTCTGCTGGCCGCGTTCAGAAATGGTTTCAGCCGAGATCACCTCGACGCTGGCCGGCGTCTGCAGTCGCGTCAAGCCCAGTCGGCTACCGGCGGTGCTAGCGCCGGTGAGGTTGAGCGTCGGTGCGGCGAACACGGGACCCGTCGGGTTGGCAGTCGGAGCACGCGTGTCGGTAGCTACCCTTCGCTGCTGACGTGAGCGCGCGAGGAGCGCGGCATCGCTGCGTCGGGTGCTGCGGCCATTCTGTGGCCTCGCGCGCGGCTGCACCACCACAGGATCGAGCGTCTGGGCCGGCCTTTCGGACTGTGCCCAGCCATCGGTCGATAGCACGAGGCAGGAGAATGCAGCTGAACGGAGAAACGCGCGGCGACGCCGTGGCGTGAAGATGGTACGGGAGGTCATCAATAGGCTCGCGATAACGTGGCACGTCACCGCGAACGTAGTTTGGCTGCTGCCTCAAGAAGACGGCAACCCAACACCCACCAGGACACCCCGCCCAATGTGCTCGCGTGTGACCACGACTGACGGCAGGTCTCCTGGCTCGCGGGTCGTTGCCTTTCGCCGCCTTCCCAGGCCCGCAGGCCCAGTGGCGTTTGGCGAAGGCTCACCGCTTACAGTTGCGGGGGCAGCCACGGCGTTGGGGGATCTCCCGCACCGTATTCCCTATTGATCTCCCGAAGGAGAACCGTCGCAGGCACCCTAGTTTTATTTGCAAAGGGCTGTCAACTGGCCGTTCCGAACTCGGCGCATCGCGCCGTCATCGACAACCTGCAGCTCGCACGTCAGCTGTCGGGCAAAACGGCGAAGACGGACGGAGCTCAGGTCCGGCAAAGCAAATCATGCCGCGAGGCTGCAAGCGCATGTCTGCGATCCCCGCCAAATAGCCTTCCGCGGAAGCATGATGCGTCGGCTTCGGTGGAGGTGGTCGTTGCTCCCGGAATCTGCCTTGATGCGATCTCAACTTGGTGGAGTGACGGTATGAGCGGTCTGGTGATCTCTGGCGGCCGGGTGGTGGATCCCGCGAGCGGGATGGACGCCGTCGGCGACGTGGCGGTGGTGGACGGCAGGATCGCCGCCGTCGGCACGGGCCTCGGCGGCGCCGAGCGGGTGATCGACGCGACCGGCCTTGTGGTCGCGCCCGGCTTCATCGATCTGCATGCGCATGGCCAGTCGATCCCGGCCGACCGCATGCAGGCGTTCGACGGCGTCACGACGACGCTCGATCTCGAGGCCGGCGTGCTGCCGGTCGCGTCCTGGTACGAGCGCCAGGCGCGGAAAGGCCGCGTGCTGAACTACGGCGCCGCGACCAACTGGGCCTTTGCCCGCATCGGCGCGATGACGGGCTCCAATGCGGAGAGCTCGCTGGAGGCGTTCGGCAATGCCATGCGCGACCGCCGCTGGATCGACAACGTCGCGACCGAAGCGGAGGTATCAGGCATTCTCGATCGCCTCACGCGCGGCCTGAACGAGGGCGGCATCGGCATCGGCATCCTGAACGCCTATGCGCCGGGCGCCGGCGTGCAGGAACTGACCGCGGTGTGCCAGTTGGCTGCGGCCAAGGACGTGCCGACCTTCACCCACGTCGCCTTCATGTCGCGCATCGACCCCGAGAGCGCGGCGGAAGCCTATATCCGGCTGATCGGCTATGCCGGCGCCACCGGCGCGCACATGCACATCTGCCATTTCAATTCGTCGAGCAAGACCGACGTCGAGCGCTGCCGCGTGCTGATCGCGAAGGCGCAGGCGCAGGGCCTTCCCATCACCGTCGAGGCCTATCCTTACGGCACCGGCTCGACCGTGCTGGCGGCCGCCTTCTTCAGCGATCCCGAGTTCGTCGAGCGCAACGGCACCGGTTATGATTCCGTGCAGCGCGTGACCGACGGTTATCGCTTCCACGATCGCGAGGAGCTCTTGAAGGCGCAGGCCGAGGAGCCGTCCTCCCTGGTGCTCTGGCACATCCTCGATACCGAGAACAACGCGCACCACCGCGACCTGCTCGACATGTCGGTGCTATATCCCGGCGGCGCGATCGCGTCCGATGCGATGCCGTGGACGCTGTCCGACGGCAGCACCTATATCGGCGATGCCTGGCCGCTGCCGGATGATGCGACCTCGCATCCGCGCTCGGCCGGCTGCTTCACGAAATTCATCCGCGAATGGGTGCGCGAGCGCAAGGCCGTGTCGCTGCTGGAAGGCGTGCGCAAATGCGCGCTGATCCCGGCGGAGATCCTCTCCCAGAGCACGCCCGCGATGCGGGCCAAGGGCCGGCTTGCGAAAGACGCCGATGCCGACATCGTCGTGTTCGACTACGAGAAGCTCTCGGACCGCGCGACATTCACCGCGATGAACCGTCCCTCCGAAGGCGTGCGGCATCTCGTCGTCAGCGGTCAGCCGCTGATCTCCGACGGCGTGCTGGACGTGGCCGCGAGGCCCGGCAAGCCGGTGCGCCGCCCCGTCGTCGAGGGCTGACCCATGCCGGTCCCCATTCTCCTGGTGACGGGCTTTCTGGGGGCGGGCAAGACCACGGTCGTGAACCATCTGCTGGCGCACGCCGAGGGCCGGCAGATCGCCGCCGTCGTCAACGATTTCGGCGCGATCAACATCGATGCGGAGCTGATCGCAGGTGCGAGCGACGGCGTGGTCAGCCTCGCCAATGGCTGTATCTGCTGCTCGCTCGAAGGCGATCTGCTCCGCACGCTCTCGACGCTGCTGCGGCGCGATCCCAGGCCGGACTATATCGTCATCGAGACCAGCGGCATCGCAGATCCCGCCGACATCGTGCGCAATCTGATGGATCCGGTGATCCTGCGCGAGGCGCCGCTGGAGACCGTGCTTTGCGTGATGGACGCGACGGCGCCGCCCGCCGCCCTCGACGACGCGCTCCAGCGTTCGCAGTTGCGCGTCGCCGATATCGTGGCGCTCAGCAAGCTGGATCTGGCGGACGCGGGCGCGGGCGCGCGGATGCGCGCGGCCATCCGCGCGCTGCGCATTCCCGCCGTCGTGGTCGATGCGCGGCATGGCGGGATTCCTGCGCCGCTGCTGTTTCCCTCGGACGGCGATCGCCCGCCAGCGTCGCGCGAAGTGGGCCCGCGGCGGCCGGCAGAGGAGCGCTTCGAGACGCTGAGCTGGACCTCGGATAAGCCGGTCTCGCTGCCGCGCCTGCAGCAGGCCATCAACCGGCTGGCGCCGAAGCTGGCGCGCGCCAAAGGCCTCTTCGAGAGCATCGAGCAGCCCGGACGCCCGATGGTGCTTCAGTTCGCCGGTGGCCGCGCCACGCTCGCTCCGGGCGATGCGCCGGCAGCGGGCGTGCCGCGGACGCGGATCGTCTTCATCGCCGAGCTCGGGGTGCTGTCGAAGGCCGAGCTCGACGGCATCATGGAGGCGTGCGTTGCGGCGCTGTGATGCCCGCGTAGCCGGCTTCTCGGCCGCCTCGCCGTGATAGCGCAGGGCCGCTCCCGATGCGACTGGAACCCGTCAAAGCATCAGCAGAAGGCCAGCGCGTTGACCGCCCGCGTGGTCGCCATCTCGTTCTCGTTGCCGACGAACTGGCAGACGATGGACTCGAGCTCACCCGGCTGCTTGCGGCGCGCAACCGCCAGCAGGCGCATCAACTCGGTTTCGTCCTTCGACAGGCGCCGGCAGGACGGCGGCATGAAGCACAGCTCGCATGGCCGGCCGCCGCGCAGGATCCTGACGAGGGCCGCGGCCCGCGCCACCAGCAGCGGACTATCGGCGATGCCGGGCGCCTCGTCGGCAAAGCGATAGGCCGCTTCCCAGCAATCGGAGGCGCCGGTCGCGTAGGCAGCTCCGATGAAGCGGAACAGCAACAGCGCGACGCGGCAGAAATCATCGTAGCTCTCGACGCTTCGTGGCGCCGCAAGCGCAGCCTGGAGCGGACAGAGCTGCGACTGGCCCGCGTCCGGGACCGCCACGGAATCGCATGCATCCTGCATCATGAATGTTCTCGTCAGTGCAGCGTGGGGCTTCCGACCAGCCAGCTCTTCATCGCCATCGTCCGATGATGGTCGTAAGACCGCACGTGCCGGTCGGGCAGGACGAGACCGGCCATGCGGAAGATCGTTGCAAGCCCCTGGACCGGCGCGAGCGCCCAATCGGCGCCGACCGGCGGCAGCCAGCGTTCGAACTGCTCGCGGGCGACGTCGATGCGGTCCTGCTGTGCTGCGGCGATGGCACGCAGAATTCCGCGCTCGCTGTCCGACATGCGCGGGCAAGTCGGGCAGTGCACCTCGATGGCGGTGTGGGCCGTGCAGGCGAAGATCTCGATGATCGACTCCAGCGAGGGCACGGCGTCGCCTACGCGGAAATGGTCGTACACCTCCTTGATATCGGCCGCGGTGGGAACGGCGCCTCCGCTGCGTGCCTTCGCCCTGAATCCCCAGATGAAGAGCCGCTCCGCTGCGCTCAGCGCAGGAAGGTCGAGGCGCCCGGTATATGTCGATTGATGCATTGAGCCTGTGGCCTTTGCTGCACTCGCGCCAGAGCTGGCGCGGATGATCTGCGCCGATCGTTCCGCCAGAGACCTCTCCAAGTCAACGCTCGGAGAGGCGATGTCGAGGTGTTCCAGATTGGAAGAATTCGTATCTCGGACTCACATCACGGCAGCTCTCGCGCGGAATTGCGGGGATTTTCGATAACCCGAATGATAAGGAGTCCATGCGCGCGCGGATGGTCGCCGGTCACCAGGCCAAGACGCTGCGGATGGTCGATGTCGGCTACGCCAGGGTGCTCGCCATGTTCGACGACAATGCGTCGGCCCGAGCGACGAGCTATTTCCGCGCTGCGGCATCGGCCGTGCTGCGGAAAACTGTTTTCCTTGACATGAACTCTGCCGTGCTCGACGTGTAACGAAGTCGCGTGACGACACGTTGCGTTCCTCGCGATAAGAGTTGCGTTCCTCGCGATAAGAAAAGCAGCACGGGAAAGACGCCATGAGTGCAGGCCTCGACGAAAAGGACTACCTCGCCGCCTTGCGCGGGTTGTGGAACGAGGCCTGGCCGAAGGGCATGCCGCGCTCGCCGAACTATCTGCACGGCGAAGTGCCCCTGACGGAATATCTGCGCGCCTGGGCGAAGCGGAATCCGGAGCATCCTGCGGTGATCTTCTACGGTCACGTCATGACCTACGCGGACCTCGACCGGCAGAGCGACCGCTTTGCGGCGTTGTTGCAGGCCAAAGGCGTGCGCAAGGGCGACCGCGTCGCCGTGTTTCTGCCGAACTGCCCGCAATTCCACATCGTGTTTTTCGGCATCCTGAAGCTCGGCGCGATCCACGTTCCCGTCAGCCCGCTGTCGCGCGCGTTCGAGCTGTCCTACGAGCTTAACGACACCCAGGCCGAAGTGATCGTCGCGCTGGACCAGCTCATGCCGGTCGTCGAGCAGGTGAAGGGCGAGGTGCGGCTGCGCGAGATCATCGTCACCAGCTTTGCCGACGTCGTGCCGGCAACGCCGGCGTTTCCGGCGCCGGACTCGATCCGCGGTCCGCGCGTCACAATACCGGGCACGACCGATCTGCTGCCGGCGCTCACCGCGCTAACTGCGCCGACGCCGCTGCCGCCCCCCGGGCTCGATGATGTCGCTGCTCTCAACTACACTGGCGGCACGACCGGCATGCCGAAGGGCTGCGTCCACACCCATCGCGACATGGTCTACACGGCCGCCGCCAATTACGGCATCTCGGTCCTGTCCGACGAGAGCAGCGTGTTCCTGTCGTTCTTTCCGGAGTTCTGGATCGCGGGCGAGAATTTCGGGCTGATCTTCCCGCTGTTCTCCGGCGCGACGCTGGTGCTGCTCGCACGCTGGGACGCCGTCGGCGCGATGGCCGCGATCGACAAGTACAAGGTCACGATCATCGCGATGCCGGTCGACGGCGCCGTCGAGCTGATGGATCATCCGCGCTGGAGTGAGTTCGACCTGTCGTCCTTGAAGCAGGTGCGGGTGGTCTCGTTCGTCAAGAAGCTCAATGCCGACTATCGTAAGCGCTGGAAGGATCTCACCGGCACGATCCTGATGGAGGCGGCCTGGGGCATGACGGAGACCCATACCTCCAACACCTTCACGGCCGGCTTCCAGGACAATGATTTCGACCTCAACAACCAGCCGATCTTCGTCGGGCTGCCGGTCCCCGGTGCCGAGTTCAAGATCACCGATTTCGAGACCGGTGCGCTGTTGCCTCTGGGGGCGGAAGGTGAGATCCGCGTACGCACGCCGTCGCTGCTCAAGAGCTACTGGAACAAGCCGGAGGCGACCGCGGAGTCTCTGATCGACGGCTGGTTGCGCACCGGCGACATCGGTACCATCGACAAGGCTGGTTTCCTGCACTTCCTCGGCCGCCGCAAGGAGATGCTGAAGGTCAAGGGCATGAGCGTGTTTCCGCCGGAGATCGAGGCACTGCTCGGGCAGCATCCGAAGGTGCTGGGCTCGGGCGTGGTCGGCCGCGACGATCCCGACAAGGGGCAGGTGCCGGTTGCCTTTGTCCAGCTCAAGCCTGAGGCGGTCGGCACCCTCTCTGCGGAAGACCTGCGCAGCTGGTGCGCCGAGCGCATGGCCGTCTACAAGGTCCCGGAGATCCGCATCATCGAAGCCCTGCCGCTGACGGCTACGGGTAAAGTGAAGAAGCAGGACCTTAATCCAAGCCTGCCTGCTGCTGTCTGAGTGAGAGAGATCATGTCGTTCAAGAAGCTCCTGATCGCCAATCGCGGCGAGATCGCCATTCGCATCGCGCGCGCGGCAGCCGATGCCGGCATCGCGACGGTCGCGATTCATCCTGCGGACGATGCGCTGTCGCTGCATGTGCGCGTTGCGGACGAGGCGATCGAGATCCCCGGCCGGGGCGCGCGGGCCTATCTCGACATCGACGCCGTGGTGAAGGCGGCCAAGGCGGTGGGCTGTGACGCCGTGCATCCCGGCTATGGCTTTCTCAGCGAGAACGCGGCCTTCGCAAAGGCCTGCTCCGACGCAGGGATCACCTTCGTCGGCCCCAAGGCGACCGCGCTCGAACTGTTCGGCGACAAGGTCGCGGCGCGGCAACTGGCCAAGCGCTGCGGCGTGCCGATCATCGCCGGCACCAGCGGGCCGTCGAGTCTCGAGGAGATCACGGCCTTTTTCGCATCGCTCGGCAGCAACGCGGCGATCGTGATCAAGGCGATGGCCGGCGGCGGCGGTCGCGGCATGCGCGTGGTGGAGAACGCGCCCGATCTCGCGGAAGCCTATGCGCGCTGCCAGTCGGAGGCCAAGGCTGCCTTCGGCTTCAACGGCGTCTATGCCGAGCGGCTGATCCGGCAGGCGCGCCACATCGAGGTGCAGATCATCGGCGACCGCCATGGCGCAATCTCTCATCTCTGGGAGCGTGAATGCACCATCCAGCGCCGCCATCAGAAGCTGATCGAGGTGGCGCCGAGCCCGTCGCTGAGCGATACCTTGCGCGGCCGCATCATCGAGGCGGCCAAGCAGCTTGCGACGGCTGCGGCTTACGACAATCTCGGCACGTTCGAGTTCCTGGTCGACGGCACCGCCGAGGACAGCTTCGCCTTCATCGAGGCCAACCCGCGGCTCCAGGTCGAGCACACCGTGACGGAAGAGGTGCTCGGGCTCGATCTCGTCCGCGCCCAGCTCGCAGTCGCTGCGGGCGCTTCGCTAGCCTCGCTCGGCCTTGCGCAAGGATCGATCCCGAAGCCGCGCGGCCATGCCGTGCAGCTGCGCGTCAACATGGAAACTTTGGACGAGACGGGCGCGACCCATCCGACCGGCGGCGTGCTTGCCGTGTTCGAACCGCCGTCGGGCCCCGGCGTGCGTGTCGATAGCTTTGGCTATGCCGGCTACAAGACCAGTGCCGCCTTCGACTCGCTGCTCGCCAAGGTCATCGTCCACACATCGGGCGAAGCCTGGCATGACGTGGTCGCAAAGGCCTCGCGCGCCTTGCGCGAGTTCCGGATCGACGGCGTCGTCACCAACATCGCCTTCCTCCAGGCGGTGCTGGCGCACCCCGATTTCAGGACCAACCGCATCGCGACCGACTTCATTGATCGCAATATCGCAAAGCTCGTCGATGCCGCCGATGGCGCGGCCAAGCCGCTCTACTTTGCCGCTCCGGAGCGAGGCGGAGCGCACGGCACCGAGACGCACGTTGCGCAAGCGGTGCCCGAAGGCGCGGCGATGGTTGCAGCGCCCCTGCAAGGAACCATCGTCACCATCCAGGTGAGGGAAGGCGAGATCGTCCGCCCCGGCCAGCAGCTCGCGGTGATCGAGTCCATGAAGATGGAGCACCTCGTCATGGCCGAGCAGGGCGGCCGGGTGATGAAGCTCCTTGCCGGCGACGGGGTCACGCTGCTGCATGGCGAGCCGATCCTGTATCTCGAGCCGCTCGACGTCGCGGCAGACAGCACGGCCGTGGAAGCCGATGTCGATCTCGACCACATCCGCCCCGATCTTGCCGAGCTGATCGCGCGTCAGGCCAACACGCTCGACGAGAACCGTCCGGCCTCGGTCGAGCGCCGCCGCAACACCAACCAGCGCACCGCGCGCGAGAACGTCGCCCAGCTCGTCGACGACGGCTCGTTCATGGAGTACGGCAGCCTTGCAATCGCGGCGCAGCGCCGCCGGCGCAAGCTCGACGATCTCATCAAGAATACGCCGGCCGACGGCCTCGTCATGGGCGTCGCCACCGTGAATGCCGAGAAGTTCGGCCCGGAGGGCGCGCGCTGCATCGTCGTGGCCTACGACTACACCGTGCTCGCGGGCACGCAGGGCCACATGAACCACAAGAAGATCGACCGCATGCTGACGCTGGCGGAGGATTGGCGCGTGCCGATGGTGTTTTACGCCGAGGGCGGCGGCGGGCGGCCCGGCGACACCGACCGGCTCGGCATGACCGGCCTCGACGGTCCGTCCTTCGTGCAGTTCGCAAGGCTCTCCGGCCTCGTGCCCGTCGTCGGTGTCGTGTCGGGCTATTGCTTCGCCGGCAACGCGGCGATGCTCGGCTGCTGCGACGTGATCATCGCCACCAAGAACGCCTCGATCGGCATGGGCGGCCCGGCAATGATCGAGGGCGGCGGGCTCGGCGTCTATCATCCGGCCGAGGTCGGCCCGGTCTCGTTCCAGGCGCCGAACGGTGTCGTCGACATCCTGGTCGAGGACGAGGAGGAAGCGACGCGCGTCGCGCAAAAATACCTGTCCTATTTCCAGGGGGCGGTGACGAATTGGGAAGCCGCCGACCAGCGCCTGCTCCGCCGCGCCATCCCCGAGAACCGGCTGCGCGTCTACGACATCCGCAGCGTCATTGATCTGGTCGCCGACAACGACAGCGTGCTGGAGCTGCGCCGCGATTACGGCGTCGGCATGATCACCGCGCTGATCCGCATCGAGGGCAAGCCGTTCGGCCTGATCGCCAACAATCCCCGTCATCTCGGCGGCGCGATCGATGCGGATGCCGGAGACAAGGCCGCGCGCTTCCTCCAGCTCTGCGATGCCTTCGATCTGCCGATCGTCTCGCTGTGCGACACGCCCGGCTTCATGGTCGGTCCGGAAGCGGAGAAGACCGCGATCGTGCGCCACGTCTCGCGCATGTTCGTCACGGGCGCGAGCCTCACCGTGCCGCTGTTCGGCATCGTGCTGCGCAAGGGCTATGGGTTAGGGGCGCAGTCGATGATCGGCGGCGGCTTCCACGCCTCGTTCTTCACCGCGGCCTGGCCGACCGGCGAGTTCGGCGGCATGGGGCTCGAGGGCTATGTCCGCCTCGGCTTCCGCAAGGAGATGGAGGCGATCGCCGATCCCGAGGAGCGCGAGACCTACTACCGCAACAAGGTCGCCGAGCTCTACGCCAACGGCAAGGCCGTCTCGATCGCCTCGGTGTTCGAGATCGACAACGTCATCGACCCCGCCGAGACCCGGCGCTGGATCATGGCGGGCCTGCGTTCGGTGCCGAAACCGCCGGCGCGGACGGCGAAGAAGCGGCCGTGCATCGACACGTGGTGAGGGCGGTGCAGCAAAACTAACTCCCTCCGTCATTCCGGGGCGATGCGAAGCATCGAACCCGGAATCTCGAGATCCCGGGTTCGGCTCTTCGAGCCGCCCCGGGAAGACGATCGAGAGAGGTGCGCCACTCGGCGTTCCCGGTTCCCGATTGACATCCCCGCCTGTGGTGCCAGACTTTGCACAATAGTACAGGGTGGAGACGTCCGCGATGGCCAGCCTTTCGGCCTCGAACCATGTCGCCCGTGTCTTGTCCGTCGCCAACCACGTGGCCGACGTCGATGCCTCTTCGCGGATCGCCAATTCCTGGCGGCGTTGCCTCGTCGATCACAAGCTCGATCCCGCCCGCCAGGGCCCGCCGCAGACGCTGACCGAAGCCGAGATCCGGTACGCCGCCGAGCCGATGGAGGAGACGATCAGGCTCGCAATGCCCGAGCTCGACGATCTCGCCCGTGTGCTGCGCGAGGCCGGCTACTGCGTCAATCTCGCGGATGCGAACGCGACCATGCTGTTCAGCCGTCTGCCCGGCGAAGCCGATGCAAGGATGTTTCTGGACTGGAAGATCTACACCGGCTCGAACTTCGCCGAGACCTTTGAGGGCACCAA
Organism: Bradyrhizobium genomosp. I (2014); assembly: GCF_000261685.1. GTDB lineage: Bacteria > Pseudomonadota > Alphaproteobacteria > Rhizobiales > Xanthobacteraceae > Bradyrhizobium. The sequence goes on from NZ_AJQE01000362.1 coordinate 31,064, forward strand.
CGGGCTCGGCACCGCGCTGGCCGAGGAAAAGCCGATCCTGGTGCATCGCGACGAACATTTTCGCGCGCAATGGCACATGTTCTCCTGCGCCGTGGCGCCGCTGTTCGACCAGGCCGGACGGCTCGCCGGTGCCGTCAACATCACCTCCTGCCGCGCGGATCTGGAGCGCGCCGCGCATCAGCTCGCGCTCGCGGTGACGATGGAGGCGACGCGGCGGATGGAGGGAGCGATCTTTCGTGGCCATTTCCGCGACGCCTGGATCGCCACCGTGCCCGGTGACGGCGGCGATGGCCTCATCGCCTATGACGACGACCGGCGCATCGTCGGCGCCTGCCGTTCCGCGCGTGCACTGCTCGGTCTCACCGATGGCATGATCGCCTCCGGCATTGACCTGTCGCGCTACATCGAGTTCGACCATCAGCCCGGGCGTGGCGCGGACGATGCTGTTCGGCTGCGCTGCGCCGACGGCAGCGCCCTGGGCCATGGCCATGTCGCGCCGCCGCCACGCACGAGGGCGCGCCCGCTTGCACCGCGCCGCGATGCGCCTGTCGATCACTATGGTGCGCTGCATCGGCTCGCCGGCCGCGATCCCGGCCTGATCAAAAGCGTGAACCGGCTCAGGCGCATCGGAGATCGCAATCTGCCGGTGCTGCTGCATGGCGAGACCGGCGTCGGCAAGGATGTGTTCGCGCGCGCCATTCACGCCGCCAGCGATCGGGCGCGTCGCAACTATGTGGCGCTCAATTGCGCGGCGATGCCGGAGAGCCTGATCGACGCCGAACTGTTCGGCTACGAGGCCGGCGCCTTCACCGGCGCGCGGCGCGAGGGCTCGAAGGGCCTGATCGTGCAGGCCCACGGCGGCACGCTGTTCCTCGACGAGATCGGCGACATGCCGATCGGCTTGCAGACGCGCCTGTTGCGCGTCCTGGAAAACCGCGAGGTCTGGCCGCTCGGCGCGCTCAAGCCTGTCGCCGTCGACATCCGCCTGATCAGCGCCACGCATCGCGATCTCGGCCGTATGGCGGAGCAGGGCGCCTTCCGCGCCGATCTCTATTTCCGCCTGCGCGGCATCGAGGTGCACCTGCCGGCGTTGCGCGAGCGCGCCGACCGCGGCGACATCATCCGCCAGATCGCGCGCGAGGAAGCGCCGGGCTGCAGGCTTTCGGACGAAGCATGGTCGCAGCTTGCGGCCTATCCCTTCCCCGGCAACATGCGCCAGCTCCGTCACGTGCTGCGGCTCGCGGGTTGCACGGCGGAGAACGGTGTCATCACCGATGCCGATCTTGATCTGCCACCGTTCGGCGGACGGGTTGAGCAGGACCTTGAAGCAGCCGAGCGCGCCACGATCATCGAGGCCTTGCGCAAGCATGGCGGTCGCGTGACGGAAGCAGCGCGCACTCTGAAGCTGAGCCGCGCGACGCTGTATCGCAAGATCAAGCTGTTGAGGATCGAGACGACGCAGTAGCGAGATTGCTTGCGGCAGCGCTCCACCTTCTCCCTTCAGGGGGGAAGGGCCACGCTTGCTGCCTCTACGAAAAATCCGTCCAGCTCAGATGCCGTGCATCGAGGTCGCCGAGCGCGATCGCCTCGCGCATCTCCCGGGGCGCGTGAAAATTGCTGCGCAGATAGACCAGCGGTGTCGCGGTCGCCGAATGCGAGGCACTGCGCACCTCGCCGACGAAAATCGAATGCGTTCTGGTCTCGAATTCCTGCGCCAGCACGCAGTCGAACGCGGCGACCGCGTCCGTCAGCACCGGGGCGCCGGTCGCCGCCCGCGTCCACTGCCCGAACGCAAAGCGGTCGTCGCCGTTGACGCCCTTCTGCCCGCTGAAGGTGAGGGCGAGCAGCGCGTGATCCTCGTGCAGGAAATTGATCGCGAACGCGCCCTCCTCGCGGATGCGCGCATGCGCGCTGGCGTTGCGGTTGACGCAGACGATCAGCGAGGGCGGCGAGTCCGACAGCGAGCAGGCCGAGGTCACGGTCAGCCCCGTGCGCTTGCCGTGCTCGGCGCCTACCGTCACCAGCGCCACGGCACCGGCACATTGGCGCATCGCCTGCTTGAAATCCTTTGCGTCGAGAGGTTTGGCGTCCACCGTCACGCGGAAATCTCCGAAATGAATGCAGGTGCGGCACGATCGCGCCGCACCCGCATCTGGTCAAGCCGCCTTCTTCGCGGAGCCGAGATGCTTCAGGCGCGGCATCACCTCGTTCTTCAGCAGCGAGAGCGAGTGGTGCCAGGCCTCGGCCTTGTGCTTGTAGTCGAAGCCGAACACCAGCAGCACGCCGAAGCCGCCGACCTCGTCGTAGATCTTCTCGATCTTCTCGGCGACCGTCGCGGGCGAGCCGACGATCCAGTTCCGCTTGGCGCAATATTCCACCGTGACGTCGCTGTCGGGCACGTCGGGCGCGTGCTTCAGATAATCCTTGAAGCCGAAATGGCCGAGCAGGGGCAGGAAATACTCGCTCATCATCCGGCCCATCATGTCGCCGGTCGAGAGCTTCCAGGCCTCCTCGTCGGTGTCGGCGACGAACACCTCGCGCACCAGCCGCCAGTCCTGCCGGTTCGGTTTGCGTCCCGTCTTGGCGGCGCCGATCTCGACGGAGTCCCAATGGCTCGAGACATAGGCCGGGTTGAGATTGAGGCTCATCGGGATGAAGCCGCGCTCGCCGGCGAGCTTCAGCGTGTCCGAGTTCTTCGACAGCCCCGCAACGCCGATCGGCGGATGCGGTGCCTGCAACGGCTTGATGTGGGGCTTGAGGAAGTCGAACATCGTGTCCGGCTTGGTCACGGTCCAGTACTTGCCCTTGTGGGTGAAGGGTGCCGGCTCTGTCCACAGCTTCAGGATGATCTCGAGCGCCTCGCGTGTCATGTCGCGGTTCTGTCCGCTCATGCCGTCGACGTTGAACATCGCCCAGTCGCTCGGCAGCCCCGATGCCGCGACGCCGAAATTGAGCCGACCCTCGGAGAGATGGTCGAGCATGGCAACGCGGTTGGCGAGCTCGGCCGGGTGGTGATAGGGCAGCAGGAAGCCGCCCGGCCCGATGCGAAGCTTCTTGGTCTGCATCAAGGCCTGCGCGATCAGGAGGTCCGGCGTGGGATTGGGTTCCCAGGGCGCGGTGTGGTGCTCGCCGACCCAGGCTTCCTGGTAGCCGAGCTCGTCGAGCCAGCGCATGACCTGCAGGTCCCAGTCGTTTCCTTCCTTCAGGCCGCACTCCGGCGGGTGCGAAGGCATCGTGAAATAGCCGATCTCCATGGGTTTCCTCATCTGATGTTGACGCGTCTTGTCGCGCGTTGGCGGAGTTGAGTGCTGAAGCTTCAGCAAGCGGTGTGCCAGCGCGGCGGAGCTTCGAATTGAAGAGAAAGGGCTGGTTTGCCCGCGCAATAGCCGGTATCCCGACCGGAGCCTGCAGGACATCGTCTCATTTGTCGCGAGACGGCGTCTTGGCCGTGAGACGAGGACGAGACCTGACATGACCGAACCCGCTTACGTCGCGGTGGATTGGGGCACCAGCAGTTTCCGCCTGTGGCTGGTCGATCGTGCCGGCCAGGTGCTGGCCGAACGCCGCAGCGATGAAGGCATGCTGGCCGCGGCGAAGGCCGGCTTCCCGGCAGTGCTGCGATCGCATCTTGCGGCGGTCGAAGCGCCGGATCATCTGCCGGTGCTCGTCTGCGGCATGGCCGGTGCCCGCACCGGCTGGGTCGAGGCCGGCTATGTCGACTCGCCGGCTCCTCTCTCTGCCGTTCTGAAGCAGGCCGTGCGCGTGCCGGGCGAGGCGCGCGACATCCGCATCCTGCCGGGCATTGCGCAGCGCGATGCAAAAGCGCCGGACGTCATGCGCGGCGAGGAGACGCAATTGCTCGGTGCGCTCGGTCTCGATGCTGCGGGGGAGATGCTGGTCTGCATGCCCGGCACGCATTCGAAATGGGTTCGCGTGAAGGACGGCACGGTCGCGCATTTCTCCACCTTCATGACCGGCGAGCTGTTCAGCGTAGTCTCGCGCGAAACGATCCTGTCGCTCGCAGTCGCCGGCGCGGACGACGCCGAGGACGTCGCGAGCTTCAAGGCGGCCGTGAAGGCCGCGTTCGAGACGCCAGCCTTCGCCGCCAACCTTCTGTTCACCGCGCGGTCGCGGCAGCTTCTGTTCGGCGGCACGCCGGCCGCGGCGCGCGAGACGCTGTCGGGTACGTTGATCGGTGTCGAGCTGGCGGCAGGGCTCTCCGGCACCGTGCCGCAAGCCGGTGTCCAGCTGATTGCCTCGGGGCGGCTCGCGAAGTTGTACCGGCTGGCTTTCGAGGCGCTGTCGGTGACCGCAACGCCGGTCGATGCGGATGAAGCGGTCCGCCGCGGTCTGTCGATGGCGGCTGCCGCGATCTGGACGAAGTAGAGGAATTCTTGAAATGAGCGCTCCCTTTCCACCGATGAAGCGGCCGCTGGTCGCGATCCTGCGCGGCGTCGAGCCCGAGGAGACCGAGGCCATCGTCGGCGTCCTGATCGAGGCCGGCATGACCGCGATCGAGATCCCCCTGAATTCGCGCGATCCATTCCGCTCCATCGCAATGGCCGTGAAGCAGGCGCCGGCTGGCGTGTTGATCGGCGCCGGCACGGTGCTGACCACAGGAGATGTCGATCGTCTCAACGACGTCGGCGGCAAGCTGATGATCTCACCGAATGTCGACACCGAGGTGCTGGCGCGCGCCCATCAGCACGGCATGGTGACGATGCCCGGCGTGTTCTCGCCGACCGAGGCGCTGCTCGCGGCGCGATCCGGCGCGTCGAGCCTGAAGTTCTTTCCGGCGAGCGTGCTCGGCGCCTCCGGCATTGCCGCGATCCGGGCCGTGCTGCCATCAGGCGTGATGATCGCCGCCGTCGGCGGCGTCTCCGACCATAACTTTGCGGAGTACATCAAGGGCGGCGTGACGGCGTTCGGGCTCGGCTCCAGCCTCTACAAGCCCGGCATGACGGCAGCGGATGTCGCAGCTCGTGCAAAGGTGACCGTCGCGGCCTATGATCGGGCGATTGTGAAAAATTGAACCGGAACGGACAAGCCGTGATCGTGTCATAGCTTATTGTCTCTCGCGGCGTCGCTTCCGATGTTCGTGCATCGTGCACATGCGACTGGCTGAAGCAGGAGACCGACATGGCGATCAACAACGTAGCCGATCTGTTCGTGGCAACGCTCGAGCAGGCCGGCGTCAGGCGCATCTACGGCATTGTCGGCGACAGTCTGAACGCGCTGACCGAGGCGCTGCGCCGTCGTGGCACCATCGAGTGGATCCATGTCCGGCACGAGGAGGTCGCGGCGTTTGCAGCGGCCGGCGAAGCCGAGATGACAGGGAACCTCGCAGTCTGCGCCGGCTCCTGCGGCCCGGGCAATCTGCATCTGATCAACGGGCTGTTCGATGCGCATCGCAGCCGCGTTCCGGTGCTGGCGATTGCGGCGCAGATCCCGACAGCCGAGATCGGCGGCGGTTATTTCCAGGAGACCCATCCGCAGAACCTGTTTCGCGAATGCAGCCACTACTGCGAGCTGGTCTCGGACTCGAGCCAGCTGCCTTACGTGCTGGAGAATGCGATTCGCGCGGCGGTGGGGTTGCGCGGCGTTGCCGTCGTCGCCATGCCCGGCGACGTCGCCTTCCGTAGTCCCCCGAAGCGCGCGCTGTCGACGCCGCGCGGCCTCAGCGTGTCGGCACCGAAGGTCGTGCCGCGGGCGGATGAGCTGAAGGCGCTTGCGGATCTCCTGAACGGCGGCGAGCGCGTCACGCTGTTCTGCGGCCGCGGCTGCGCCGGCGCCCATGCGCCCCTGATGCAGCTTGCCGAAGCGCTGAAGAGCCCGATCGTGCATGCGCTCGGCGGCAAGGAGCATGTCGAGTACGACAACCCCTACGACGTCGGCATGACCGGCTTCATCGGCTTTTCCTCGGGCTATGCCGCCATGCACGCCTGCGATACGCTGGTGATGCTCGGCACCGATTTTCCCTACAAGCAGTTCTTCCCGACGGACTGCCAGGTGGCGCAGATCGACATCCGCCCGGAGAATCTGGGACGGCGGTGCCGGATCGATCTCGGCCTCGTCGGCGACGTCAAGCCTACAATCGAGGCGCTGCTGCCGCTGCTCGCGACAAAGACGCAGCGCAAGCATCTCGATGATGCTGTCGCGCACTACAGGAAGGCACGCGAGGGCCTGGATTCGCTCGCCAGGGGCACGCCGGGAAGCAAGCCGATCCATCCTCAATACCTCGCCAAGGTCATCAGTGATCACGCATCGGACGATGCCGTGTTCACCGCCGACGTCGGCACGCCGACGGTGTGGGCCGCGCGCTATCTCGAGATGAACGGTCGCCGCCGGCTGATCGGCTCCTTCGTGCACGGCTCGATGGCCAATGCGATGCCGCAGGCGATCGGCGCGCAGGCCGCGCAGCCCGGCCGCCAGGTCATCTCGCTCTCCGGCGACGGCGGCTTCACCATGCTGATGGGCGACCTCATCACGCTGACGCAGATGAAGCTGCCGGTGAAGGTGGTCGTCTTCAACAACGGCGTGCTCGGCTTCGTGGCACTGGAGATGAAGGCGGCGGGCTTCGTCGATACCAATGTCGACCTGGAGAACCCCGATTTCGCGGCGATGGCGCGCGCGATGGGGATCTTCGCGAAACGCGTCGAGGATCCCGGCGAACTGCCCGGCGCGATGAAGGAGATACTTGCACATGACGGGCCGGCGCTGCTCGACGTCGTCACCGCCAAGCAGGAGCTGTCGATGCCGCCGACCATCACCGCCGAGCAGGTCAAGGGTTTCAGCCTCTGGGTCCTGCGCGCGGTGATGAACGGCCGCGGCGACGAGGTGCTGGACCTTGCGAAGACGAATCTCTTGCCGCGCTGATTTCGGCCGAGGCGGTTCGGTTCACCTCTCCCACCGGGCGAGGTGAACCACCTGCGCAGCCCTCAGCCCCGCTTCACCGATGGCACGGGCATCTGCTCATGGCGGCGCTGGAAGCGTTGCCAGTGCAGCGCGATGCCGACCAGCAGCGCCGGCACAAAGCCGAGCGCGATCAGGAAATGCGGCAGCGCCTTCGCTGAGACGAAGGCAATCGCAATGTCCGAGATCAGCCACAGCGCTGCGAATATGACTGCAAAGTCCGTGCGCGGGCAGCGCAGGTAATAGAGCACGGCGGTGATAACGATGGCAGGACCGATGGCGATCGCGAATATGATCGCCGTTAGCTCCTTCGGCGTCAGCGCGTCGAGCACCATCGATGCCAGCAGCCAGAGCGCAGCGAACATGGCGACGATATCGAGCGGATGCCGCAATCTAATACCTCTCGCGGGGACGTGTGCTATCGTTGTGGCCGGAACTTCGGCCGTCAAGTTAAAATGCGCTTATTCCTCGTCACTTCCCGGCGTCGGACGCAGCATGAAGTGGCCGAAGGCGGTGGCGATCGGCTTGGTCGCGTCGTCCTGCCAGGCCCGCGCCTCGAAGGCGACGATGCGCCGACCCTGCTTCACGATCGAGACGTTGGCAAAGGTGTCGAGGGCGCGGCCGGAACGCAGATAGTTGACCGTGAGGCCGATCGGCTTGGGCGGCGCCGCGGTGCCGAGCTCGCGCGCCACCCCGACGATCGCAGTGGTCTCGAGGAAAGCGCCGGTCATGCCGCCATGGATCGCAGGCAGGATCGGATTGCCGATGATCTGCGGCGAGAACGGCATCGTCAGCGTGCCGTCGTCGTTGACGCGGATGCCGAGCGCGCGCGCGAACGGGCTGTTCGCAAACGGACCATCCGGATCCTCCGGCGCCTCCAGCATCGGAATGCTGCGCGCATCCATCCTGCGGTCGGCCAGCATGTTGGTGCGGTTGGCGCCGATCATGAAGCAGGCGGTCGCGGTCGCGACCGGATCGTCCTCCGATTCCTGATAGGCGGTGGAGCGCACGAAGGCGATCGAGCGCGTGGTACGGTAACAGACCGAATGCGCCTTGATGTCGAGGCCGGGCGTCGCCGGCCTCTGGTAGTCGATACGCAGATCGAGGGTTGCGATCGCGCGCGTGCCGTCGAGCGCAAGTTGCACCGCTATGCCGCAGCTCTCGTCCAGCATCGCGGTGACGACGCCGCCATGCAGCACGCCGGTCTCGGTGTCGCCGACGAAGACGGGCCGGTAGGGCAGGCTCGACCAGGCCTCGGCGGGAGCGAAGCGATCGAGCTGCAGCCCGCTGATATGGCCATAGTCGGAACGGCGGCCCTTGATCGCGTCGGCGAGTTCCTCGAACGGGAGCGTGGTCGTTGTGGTGGTCATGGGCACGTTCTAGACCAGTGTCGGGCCTCGCGCAAAATCCCGAATGAGCCCGCACGGGGCGGTTTGGCCTCGACAGGGCGCGCCGAAGCGCCGATGGTGGGCGCTTCGTTCGTCGATGAACTGCAAGGAGCGCCCATGGCCGACCCCGAAACGCCCGCCACCAATCAGGGGCCCGTCACCATTTCGAGCTCCAGCTCGGAGCGGGCGCCGATCATCTATTTCGACGGCGCGTCCTGCTTCGGTCATCACAACGGCGCGATCCAGATCGAGCTTGCCGCGAACCTGTTGATGCCGGTCGGTGCCGCCGTCAGGGTCGACGTGGTCCAGACCGCGCATCTGCGTTGCAGCGTGGCCGCGGCGCTGGCGCTGCGCGAAGCCCTCGACAAGGCGCTGGCGATGTACAAGCAGGGCCAGCAGCAGCCGGCGGCGGAGGACATCCCCGCGGTGAAGAACTGAGATCGCAATTGACAGCGATTTATCTTTGCGCCACCTTCCGTGCAGGTTGATACGGCCTGCCGGTTGCTCCCTCCGTGGAATGGTGAACGTATCGAGCCTTCTCGGCCTCCCCTTTGCCCGAGCGTCCGGGTCAGCAACGCAACCGCCTGATACATCTGGATCGCTCATGCAGAGGACGAACCGATGCGCGATTTTCGCGATGCCAAGGCTATGGCGCAGACCCTGCGCGAATCCCTGACCACCAAGGCCGTCACCATCAGTCACAGCGAAAGCCTCGAACTGGTGTCGAGGATGCTGGGCGTTGCCGACTGGAATACATTATCGGCAATGCTTCAGACCGGGCGTCGCGACACGCCCGTGCCGATAGTGAGGCTCAAAGGCTCGACCGCGGTCTATCCGGCGGTCCCGTTGCGCGATTTCGTGCCGTTTCCAAACGCAACCTTTCCGCTGTTCGTCGGGCGCGAGAACACGGTGCTGGCGCTCAACCATGCGTTCGAGGGCGCACGCGAGATGGTCTGTGCGATTCAGCGCGACGCGACCGTCGATGAGCCGCAATTTGCCGACGTCTGCGAGATCGGTCTGCTCGCTCAATTGGTCGAGCTCGAACGGCTCTCCGACGGCTCGATCAGGGTGCTGACGCGCGGAATTCGCCGCGTCGGGCTTCGCAGCTTCGCGGCGACGAACAACGGTTACCGGTCCGAGGCCTTCGAATTGCCCGTGAGCCCGCCTGCGGATGCGCCTGACCTCGTCCGCCGAACCATCCAGCGTTTCGAGGATTATGCGGCGGCTCACGGTCTTCTGATGCCGGATGTCTGGCTGTTCTTCGATCAGACGCGCGACGTCGGGCATATCGCCGATACAATGGCGATGCGGATGAAGCTGTCGGTCAAGGACAAGTACGACCTGCTGGCAATCCTCGATCCCGTGAAGCGGCTGGAGAAGATTGACGCGTTGCTCGACGTGTCGTCTCGCTCGTTCGCTCCGGCCTATGTCGCTACGCGCCGCCGGGCGCTTGATCTTGCCGACCGGCGCCGCCATCAGTTTGCAACGCTGGAACATCTTCTGCTGGCGTTGACCGAAGACGGTGATGCCGCGCCTGTCCTGCAGGCCTGCAACGCCGATCTCGGCACGCTCAGGCAGAGCCTGACCGACTATCTCGACAAGGAACTCGCTCACATTGTGGTCGAGACCGGTACCGCAGCGCCGTCTGCTGCATTCCAGCGCGTCGATCGTCGGGCCGCGCTGCTTGCCCAGGAGGTCGGCAATCCCGCGGTGACCGGCGCCAATGCACTCGTCGCCCTGTTTCCGGAAACACGAAGTCCCGCGGTGCGCTTCCTCGCCGAGCAGGACGTATCGCGTTGGCGCGTGGACAAGGCCATCGCGAAAGCGAGTGCCAGGGACAAGGGTTAGAGGAGGACGCGGCGGCAGCTCACGCCTTGGTCACATGCACCTTCGCGGTCTTTCCGCCGTTCCACTTGCCGTCGAGCGCGCGCTCGATCTGGGCGGCGAGCTGCAGCAGCAGCCCGTCATTGGCCTGCTTGGCGATGGCCTGGATGCCGAGCGGCAGGCCGTGGTCCTGGGTCGCCATCGGCATCGAGATCGCCGGCATGCCGCAGAGATTGGCGAGCGGCGTGAAGGCGAAGTTGCGCCAGAGATTGCCGAACCAGTCGAGCACATCGGGATTGTCGGAGATGGTGAGGTACTCCCTGGTGCCGACTTTCGGCGTCGGCAGCGCCGTGATCGGCGTCAGGATCACGTCCCACTGCTCGAAGAAGGCGCCGAAGCCGCGCGAGGTCGTGTTGAACACTCCCTGCATCTTCGCCCGCTCGGCGAAGCTCGTGTGCCGGCCAGCTTCCCAGATGCGAATGTTCACGGGTTCGATCAGATCTTCCGGCGGTTTTTCCAGCCCGCGCGCAGCGAGCATGTTGGAGATCACCACCGCGAAGTTCGAGATGTAGCAGGTGGTCTGCGCCGCGAACGCGGCACGGAAATCGATCTCGGGCAGCGCGTAGTCGACGTGATGGCCGAGGTCTTCGAGGAAGCGGCCGGCCTTCTCCAGCTCGGCGGCGATCGCTGGCGTCGCGGTGTAGTCGCCCCATGTGTGCGACAGCGCGATGCGAAGCTTTGACGGATCGCGCTTGATCATCTCGCAATAAGGCTGCGCCGTGGTCCAGAACGGCATGAATTCGCCAGGTGCCGGTCCGCGGGCATGGTCGACGAAGGCGGCGGTGTCGCGCACCGAGCGCGACTGGCAGCCCTGGATCGAGACGAGGCCGGTGAGGTCGGACATGTGGGGAGCGAGCGAGAACACGCCGCGCGAGACCTTCAGGCCGATATTGCCATTGACGCCAGCGGGAATCCGGATCGAGCCGCCGCCGTCGGTCGCATGCGCGATCGGCACCACGCCGGCGGCGACCATCGCAGCGCTACCTGCCGACGAGCCACAGGTGGTGTAGTCGGTATTCCAGGGATTGCGCGTGACGTAGACGGCGGGATTGTCGGCCGAAGAGCA
>NZ_AJQE01000363.1 GCF_000261685.1 Bradyrhizobium genomosp. I (2014)
TCCGATCAGGTTCAGCCCGGCCTGGCGGAATTTTCCGGTCAGGAACGTGTCGGCGCTCGCGCGGTTGCCGCGCATCAGCAGCGAGCCCATTTCCTGGAGCCGGCCTTTCAAGGTCGGCCCGAGGTCCTTCATCAGGAAAGGCAGGCCGGCGAAGGGACCTGCGAGATTGGCGCCATCCTTGGCGGGGTCGGCGATCACGTCCTCGAACAGCTCGACCACGCCCGACAGCGCCGGATTGACCTTGGCAACGCCGGCCGCGGCCTGCCGCGCCAATTCCTTTGCCGTCAGCTCGCCCTTGCGGACACGCCCCGCCAGCGCGACGCCATCGTGCTGCGCCCATTCATTCCAGCTCATCGGCAAAGTCATGATGTCCAAATCCTCGTGGATCGCGGCTACCTTCCTTTCGCAAGGAACCGTCCGAATCAACCGAGCCGGCGCGAAGGGCAGGGTTGCGTGAGGCGGACAGGTCGGAGATGCCGGGTCGTATCAATCCGACAGTCGTGCGATCGCTGCAACCGGGCCGCCGTCCGGCGAGCCCCGGTGCTCGGCGCCGCCGGACACGTCGACTGCCCGTTCGACCGTAGTCAGGATTACGCTGCGCGCAATCCTGGACCGCTTGCGTCTCCGGCAGCGACC
>NZ_AJQE01000364.1 GCF_000261685.1 Bradyrhizobium genomosp. I (2014)
CCAGGACCACACGATTTTGCCGTACGCAAACCACACCCGTCGCTGGCACGACGCGTCCGCTCACGGTTGCCCGCCCTGCGAAGCTGTTCGCGCCGGTGTGACCCACGTCCACCGCCGTCCGGCCCGCGTGTCGTGACGATCGCGATACGCCCCTCTTCCTTGGGCCGGGTTGTCGCGACATATACGACAATTCCGAAATTCGGCAAAGTGGAATATTTTCGCTACCGCGCGTTGACCTAGAGCTCGCGTGTTTTGCCCGTCGGGCAACGCAAGGGATTGTGACCGGAACACTCAATCCGGCGCGGTTAGCGCCCGTGGATTTTGTGTTGCCGTCGGATAACGTTCGGCCTTGGCGAGATCTCGGCGTAGCGACGACGGCGCCGCGTGCAGCGCAAACACGATCGCGATCTGCGTTCTGTTCTGAAGCCGGTATTTCCGCATGATGTTGCCGATGTGCGCCCGCACGGTGTTCTCCGAGATACTGAGCTCGTAGGCGATGTTCTTGTTCTGCATCCCCCGCGCGATCAGCATCATCAGCTCCCGCTCGCGCGGTGTCGGTGTGATCAAATCCCTTGGATCCGAGCTCATGGCTAGTGCCTCCCTGGCCTTTGCTTGATGCGAACATCCCAGCATGTCCTCACTCCGTCTTGAGCGCCTCGATCGGGCTCAGCTTTGATGCCTTATGGGCGGGATAAAAACCAAAGATGAGGCCAGTCGCGATGGAGAAGACGAGGGAAAGGCCGATCGCCTGGCCGTCGATCGAGGTGATCCACCCCGCCATGCGAGCCACCGTCATCGAGAGCGTGATGCCGCCGGCGACGCCGATGGCGCCGCCGAGCAGGCAGAGGACGAGCGCTTCACAGAGAAACTGCAGGCGGATGTCGCGCATTCGCCCGCCAAGCGCGCGGCGGATGCCGATCTCCCGCGTGCGTTCGGTGACCGACACGATCATGACGTTCATGATGCTGATGCCGCCGACGAGGAGCGAGACCGAGGCGATGGCAACGAGCAGCAGCGCGACGGTGCGGATCGCTCCCTGCTGCGCCTCCATGGCGGCGGCCGGGTCCTGGACCTTGAAATCGTCCTCCTGGCCGGCGGGGATACGATGGCGCTGCCGCAGCAGGTTTTCGATCTCCGATCGTGCCCCCGCCATCTGACCATCCGAAGCCACCTTGGCGATGATGTAGGCGACCGAGTCGCGGTTGATGTTGCTTGCGCTGCCCAGAAAGCGCAGCTTGGCCGTGGCGAGCGGCACGAAGGCGACGTCGTCCTGCGCCGGGCCCTTGCGGTCGAGAACGCCGACCACCTCGAGCGGCACCTTCATGATCCTGATCTGCGTGCCGATGGGATCGTCGCCTGGCGCGAACAGCTCGCGCGCAACCGTGCTTCCGAGGATCACGACCTTGCCGGCACCGGCCTCCTCGGTGGCGGAGAAATAGCGCCCGGTCGCCAGCTGCCAGTCTCGCACCATGAAGTGACCGGTCGTCGTGCCGTTGATCGTCGTGTTCCAGTTCTTGCCCTCGTGGATAACCTGCGCCGTCCCGGCGATGGAGCCGGCCGCGGCCTGGATTTCCGGAATCTGCTCGAGAATGGCCTGCACGTCGCTCTCGGTCATCGTCAGCTTGCTGCCGTCCTTGAGGCGCACGCCGCCCTGGTAGACCGCGCCGGGAGTGATCATCAGCACGTTGGCGCCGATCGAACGGATCTGCTCCTTGAGACGGAGCTGCGCGCCGGACCCGATCGCAAACACCGTCACGATCGAGGCCACGCCGATCACGATGCCGAGCATGGTGAGGAAGCTGCGCAGCAGATTGAGGCGCAAGGCGTGCAAGGCGATCTGAAAGCCCTGGAGCATCGTCATGACGCAGCGCTCCGTTTCGGCAGAATCGGAGCCGGCGTCCTGTCGCCGACGAGCTCGCCGTCATGCAGGTGGATCGTGCGCCGGCACTGGGTCGCGATGCCGGAATCGTGCGTGATCATGACGATGGTCTGGCCGGTCCGGTTGAGCGCGGCGAACAGGGACAGGATCTCGGCGCCGGTGCGGCTGTCGAGCGCGCCGGTCGGCTCGTCCGCGAGCACGATCAGGGGGGAGGCGATCAATGCGCGCGCGATCGCGACGCGCTGCTGCTCGCCGCCGGAGAGCTGCCGCGGGAAGTGATGGGCCCGGTGCAGCATGCCGACGTCCCGAAGGCGCTGCTCGGCGCGCGCCAGACGTTCCTTGCGACCGACGCCGCAATAGACCAGCGGCAATGCGACGTTCTCGATCGCATCGTGCCGCGCGAGCAGATTGTAGGATTGGAACACGAAGCCGATGCTGCGGGCGCGCAAGGACGAACGGCGATCTTCCGTGAGCTCGGCGACGTTGGCCCCCTGGAGGTAGACCGCCCCTTCGCTCGGCAGGTCGAGCAGTCCAATCATGTTCATCAGCGTCGACTTGCCGGAGCCGGACGGCCCCATCACGGCGACGATCTCGCCTTGCGCGATGTCGAAGCTGACATTGCGCACTGCGGCCACCGCGACTCCCTCGGTGCGATAGGTCCTGCTGACCGACTGAAGGCTGATGAGGGGCGGAGAGGCGGTCATGACCCGAACCTGATTCCGAGAATTTCCATGCCTGCCGGGCGGATGGCCTGGCCGACGGCGACCTGGCTGCCCTCGACAAGGTCTCCGCTCCGGAGCGCAACCTGCTCGGTGCCGGCTGCGCCGACCGTCACGGCCACGTGCCGGAGCGCGCCGCTCGCGGTGCGCACCCACACGCCGCTGCGTGCCGTGGCGTCCGGCCGCGTGCCGGCCGGCTGGAAACGCAGCGCGGCGAGCGGCACCTTCAGCACGTCGTCCTGGCGTTCGATCACGATCTTCACCAGCGCAGTCATTCCGGGGAGCAGCGCGCCGTCGAGATTGGAGGTCGCCAGGACCACGGTGTAGGTGACGACATGCTGTTGGGTCTGCGGCGCCTTGCGCACCTGGCGCACCACGGCCTCGAAGCGGCGGTCCGGGTAGGCGTCAACGGTGAAATGCGCGCGCTGCCCGGGAGCGATACGGCCGATATCGGCTTCATCGACCTGCGCGTGAATCTCCATGTCCTCCAGGCGGTGCGCCACCATGAAGGTGGTGCGTGATTCCAGTCCGACTGCGAGCGTCTGGCCCTCGTTGACGAACCTGCCGACGACGACGCCGTCGATCGGCGAACGGATGACGGTGCGGTCCAGATCGGCGCGGGCCGCGGCGAGCACGGCCGCCTTTTCGGGCACGGCCATGCGTGCCTGCTGCAACTCCGCCTCGATGCGGCGGACGTCGGCTTGTGCCCCCTCCACCGAATAGGAGTTGAGGGACATCAAGACCTCGGCCTCGCGCTCCTGGGCCAGACGTGCCGTGAACTCGGTCTGCGCGTCGTCGACTGTCGTCGTCGCCACGACGTTTTGCGACTGGAGCGCCAGCTTCCGCTGCAGGGTCTTCTGCGCCGAGCTCTTGACCGCCTGGGCGCTCTCGAGCTTGGCGGCGAGCACGTCCCGGCTGCCCCTGGCGTTCTCCAGGTCGATCCTGGCGCGATCGAGCTTGGCCCGCGCGATGTCGACCAGGGAATTGGCGACGGCCAGGGAGGCTTGGGCCTCGTCGACCTTGGCCGCAAAGCTGCGCGGGTCGATCAAGGCGAGCGGCTGATCCCTGGCGACGGTGTCGTTGAAGTCGACATAGACCCGGGCGAGCTGGCCGGACAGCTGGGAACCCACCTCGATCGTCTTGACGGGCTGCAGGGCGCCGGTGACGGTGACGGTCTGCTCGATGCTGCCGCGCTGGATCGAAGCGTAGCGGAACATTGGCGCATCCGACCCGAAGGTCGGGGCTTCGCGACCGACGGGCACGAGCAGGCGCCTGGTCGATTCCAGGACGTGCGACGCCTTGTCCGCAGCGCTCCCGGCCGCGCCCATGACGACCGGCCCCGCGGTGGTGACCGCGACGAGGCCGCATGCAGTTCCGAGCAAGGCAATGATTGAAACGAATCGCATATCAAAAACCCGCCTCTTGAAAATGGCTTCGCTGGCGGCACGGACGTATCGCTCGCTATGGTTGTATTCTACCACAGCGATATCAATCGTCAGTATGTCGCTCCTGCAGGGGCGACGGTCGGGCGCGGCTGATGATCCAGAAGTAAAGTCGTCGGGGTGCGACTTTTCGTGATTTGCTGGAGATGCATACGGGGCGTATCGATATGGCGCGTGCGGCATCGAATTCGACAAGTTTACTGAACGTCCCGTCTGCTCCGGCCGAAGCGGCCGGTGCCCGGCGTTCTGGTCGGCACGTGAGTGATGATGCATGACGCAGCTGGCGATACAGCAGTCGATACACCGGATGGCCGCGTTCTCGACATCGCGCGCCGCCGCGATGCGCACAGTGGCGAGCTCAACTCTCTCCAATCACGAAGCTCGATATGTGAACGCCTTCACTGGTGGTGAGCGGATGTTGGCCCTAAGAGGTCGAACCGGTGGACGGATGCGACTCGCCCGATCCCTGCGACTTTACCCAAGCACCTTGTCTTCGCCTGCGAGAAGAATGGATGGCTCGTTGCTTGCCTATCGAGACCCAAGCCGGGGAGTCCGTTGCCATGAGTTCATGTCAAGCCATGGTTTATGTCGTTGATGACGAAATTCAGATTCGAACTGCGATCGGAAGTCTCTGCGAGGAAACTGGACACAAGGTGAAGTTGTTCGCCTCGACGGAAGAGTTTCTCGGGGAGAATATTTCCGGCGGGCCTTCGTGCCTCGTGCTCGATGTGCGCTTTCCCGGCACGTCGCCGACCGGCCTCGAGCTTCAGCGCCGGCTCGCCGAGACAGGCGTGCCCATTCCGATCGTCTTCATCAGCGGCCATTCCGACGTCCGCATCTCGGTCGAGGCCATGAAGCGCGGCGCGGTCGAGTTTCTGCCGAAACCCTTCCGCGAGCAGGAGATCCTCGATGCGATCAGGCATGGCATCGAGCGCGATCGCAGACGGCTCGAACGCGAAGATGCCATGCGCGAGGCCCGCCAGCGTGTTGAGACGCTGACGGCGCGAGAGCGCGAGATCATGCTGCTGATGGCTGAAGGGCTCATCGCCAAGCAGATCGCGGCGCGACTTGGCGTGAGCGAAGTGACGGCGAAGGTGCATCGCGCCAGGATGATGCGAAAGCTGGAGCTGCGGACGCCGATCGAGGTGGTGCGGCTGATCGACAGCATGGGGCTGGAGGCAGACGCTGCGCGCGTTGGCGCGGTGCATTCTTCGTTTCACGCCACAGGGCACTGAGGCCGCGCGAATCTAGTCGGTCCGGACTAGCATGAACTGCAGTCTGTCGCCTCGGGGCCAATCAGTTCACAGTAATCCCATGATGTCGGTGCGTTCGACGACCGGCATCGCCACTCCTGGTCAGATACTTTGGCAGAAAAGGGATTAGCCATGCGCAAATTGTTTCTCGCTTCCGTCGCCGTGTTCGCTCTCTCGTCCGCTGCTCACGCGGCCAACACCGCCACCACCGTTCAGGTCGGCGGCGCAAACTCCTCGACCGTGACGCAGAACGGCGTGACGAATGACAGCTCCAGCACGACCCAGATCGGCTTCTTCAATTCGGCGACCACCTCGCAGGGCCTCGGCATTCCGTCGCTCAACAACGTCAGCACGGTGAGCCAGACTGGCGGCATCGTGAACACGGCCACGACCCTGCAGAACGCCTTCGGCGGCAACAACAGCTCGATCTCTCAGAGCTCGTTCCCCTTGCTGCCGCCGAGCAACAGCGCAACCGTGGGGCAGAACTCGATCTTCCTCTTCGGCAACACCAGCGTCATCAACCAGCATTGAGCCAGCCCTGAACCGCCCTGGGCGCGCAGCAGCGCTGCGCGTCCGGGCGGCGCCTGGAAGACACCGCACAGCCGCCCGACCGGAGGCGGATCTACGGCCGCTATTCTTTGCGGAGGACATCCAATGCGTGTCAAATTTGTCATGGCGACGGTCATCACCCTCAGCGCGTTGACCGCTGGCGGAGCCCACGCCGGAAATTCGGCCAGCGTGCTGCAATTCGGCGGAGCGAACAGCTCCCTCATCTCCCAGAGCGGCGGCACCAGCAACACTGCCACCACCCTGCAGTTCGGCACGATCAACTCGGCGACCATCTCGCAAGCGGGGACATCGACTTCGGTCAACTCGCTGACGATCGGGCAGGGAGGATGGCTGGCGGGGGCCGCGATCAGCAATTTCGCGCTGGCGGGGCAGAGCGGAGGCTCGAACACGAGCCTGATCGGGCAGATCGGCGGCAACAACGCGGCCTTTCTGTCTCAACTCGGCGTCTTGAACGGATCGACGATTCTTCAGCAGACCCCGTGATCGCGGGGTTCATTCCTGGTATCGGCAACGTCGCAGAGGCCTGCCATGAAGCATCAGTTTTTCACAGCCGCAAGTATGGCGGTTCTTGTCGTCTGTTGCACACAGATAGGCTCGGTGCAGGCGCAGACCTTCGACTTCAGGAACATCGTGTCGGTTGGCGGTGCTCCCGTCACGGTGAACCAGAGCAGCCAGTTCAACATGGCTGGCCTGTTCATGGTCGGCGGTAGCACGAGCGGTACCGTCGTGCAGGCCGGGACCACCAACGTCGTCGGGATACTCCAGTTCGGCGGGACGACGTCAGCGTCGGTCAGCCAGATGGGAATTTTCAACTCCGCTTCGATTGGCCAGGTCGGCCAGTCGGCGTCGAGCCTGCTCTCCCAACTCGGCGCCATGAATTCAGGATCCGTCGCGCAGTTCGGCGCGGTCAACACGTCGACGGTCAACCAGAGCGGTCCGTAGGATCGGCGCGAACCGGAAGCCACAGAATCCGGGCGGGGCGAATTGCGATGAGACACGGCAGGCATGTTCTGGTGATGATGGCGGCACTCGCCGCCGGGAGCGTGGCGACGGAGGCCTCCGCCGGATCCGTCCAGCGAAGCGTGACCAACCGGAACGTGAGCATCGAAACGGTCGTGCAGTTCGGCGACAGCGTCCAGCCTGTCACGATCGAGGAGAACAGCCGCATCAACATCGCGCGGGTGATCCAGATCGGCGGGACCGGCACGGCGGACGCGACCATCGTCCAGGACGGCACGCGCAACTACGCCAACGTGATCCAGGTCGGCGGCACCACCAATGCCGTGATCGGTCAGTCCGGGGTGAGCAATACCGCCGGGATCACCCAGATCGGCAATTCCACCAACGCGCTCCTGCTCCAGATCGGAGACATGAACACGGGAACGGTGCGGCAGTTCGGGCGTTTCAACTGGCTGGCGATCTTCCAGTTCGGCCGATGATGGAGGCGTGACATGAAGTTGCTTGTGCTCGCATCCGGACTGGGACTCATGACCGTGGTGGCGACGGCGCCGGCCGGAGCCGGTGACGGTCACACCACGGTGGTCCAGGACGAGAACGGATCGTCGGTCATCACCCAGAGCGGTGATCCGGCGCAGGCCGAGGTGAGAATCGAGAAGGCGCCCGGGCGCACGACGGTCTATCGCCGCAGCGGCGGAAATACCGCCATCGTGACACAGGGCAGCGGAAGTCCGCAGGACATGTTCGACTGGCTGCGCAAGCAGCAGGGCCGCTGACGCACGAAGGCCCACCGCCCGCAGCGGGACGGTGGGCCTCGCGTCAGTCGGCCTTACCAGCGATAGCTGCCGGTCAGCGTGCCGTTGTTGTTGCCGTCAGGGCCGACATCGCCCTGCGTCGAGCTCGGCGTCGGATGGTTGGTGCCATTGAACGCGCCGTAGGGCCCCACGACGTCAGGATAGTACGCGCGCGGTTGAACCGGTTCGTAGGGGGCCGTGCGGTCCGAGCCCACGCGTGGTCCGTTCCAGTCGTAGCCCTGCGCCGAGGCGGCCGCGGTGCCCACGACCAGCGATGCCGTGATCAGGCATAGGAGTTTCGACTTGTTCTGCATTGGAGATGCTCCTTGCTTGTGCCGGGGCCAACGGTTGCGATGCGGGAGCGTTCCGGACGTATGGGCCGGGAGCGGTCAACTTCGATCAACTGGTTATGAAGCGCACGCCGTGGAACGGAATGGCTGAAACGAGATAGGAATCCCGGGCGTTCTGCCGCACCATGGTCCCCGTTAACCTCGTGCCTTAACCAATGATTAATTATACGTTTGCGGGTGGGCGTCGGCCGGGCCTAGCCTCTCGCGGGGAGCCGCTATCGCAGAGCCAACGAGTGTGGTGCGTATCATGATTGCCAGATCACATGGGGCGTTGTTCGCCTCGCTCAGCGCAGCCGCGCTGCTCCTTAGCTGCAGTGACAGTCTTGCCAGACCCGCTGGCGCCGCGTCGCCCGGCGTCGTAGCCGCCGCGCCTCGGGCTGCAGCACGTGCGCCGATCGGGCCGGGCGCCCGGTTCCATCGGCGGAGCAGCCCCTGGGTCTATTGGCCGGGCGGCGGCGGCTTCTTCTACGACGGCGCCGGCTACAGCCAGCCCTTCGCCGATCCAAGCCAGCCGCTCTCCACCGATGTGCGCTACACCTACACCTATGATGTGCCCTGGGACTGGACGCATCGCTATCCACCGAACGTCGTTCCGTCCGACCGCCCCTATGTACCGAGCTGCCCGACGGAGCAGGTGACGGTGCCCGGCCGCGGCGGCAGCGAGCACACCGTCAACATCATGCGCTGCTACTGAACTAGCCCAGCTCGAAGCTGGTCACGCCGAAGACGCGGTCGATGCGAAGCGGCGCGATCGGCCCGGTGTACATCCGCGCCGTCTCGAACACGGGCTTGAGGCCGAAAGAGGCCGCGAGCGCGATGGCCTCGCGATTGACGGCGGGGACATCGAGGAAGACCTCGCCGCCGCCCGCGTTTTCCAGCAGCGCCTGCACAACCGCCTCCGCCGCCGCGCGATCGTCGGCGACGAGCGGGCCGATCTTGTAGCCCGTCCGGCACGGACGGATCACGCCCCATGCGGCGAGCTTGCCGTCACGCAGCAACGCGCGGCCAACGTGACCGGGTGTGTTGATCCAGGCGCGCAGGAAGGCGCTGCGCCGGGCCGGGAAGACGGTGACATCATCGGCTTCAACAATTGCAAACGGGATCTTGTCGAGGGCGACGACCTCGGCAGACGGTTTCGGCCGCACGGTCACGACGCCGCCGTGGCGGATATTGGCGTAGGCAAGCTGGAAGCCCGATTTCCTGTAATTGTCCTGCTGCGCCACGACGCCGTCGAGCCCGATCACGCGCGCGCCCGCATGCGCGATCGCCGCGTTCCAGATGCGCAGGCCATGGCCCGCGCCGCGAAAGCGCTCGCGCACGATGTAGAAGCCGAGGAAGGCGAAGCGGTCGTCGTAGTTGACGCAGGAGACGGTCGCGACCGGCTCGCCGTCGATCTCGCCGACGAAGAAGCCCAGCGCATCGGGGATCGCGAAGCAGGCGGCATCGGCGAGGCCCGGATTCCAGCCCTCGGCCGCGGCCCAGTCGACGGCGAGGGCGATTTCGTCGGGGCGCAGGTTGCGGATCTGCAAATCACTCATCTCAAGTCGCTCATGATGGATGCCTTCGACCATGGACCTGCCGACAGGTCTGGCTGTAGAAGGCCTCATGATAGGCCGAGCCTGCGGCTCGCCTCAACAAGACGGATGATCGGTCATGGCAGCAGGGAAGGTCGCACTCGTTACCGCCGGCGGCAGCGGCATGGGGGCGGGGGCTGCGCGGCGGCTGGCAGCAGACGGGTTTCACGTCGCCATCCTGTCGTCCTCGGGCAAGGGCGAGGCGCTGGCCGCCGAGCTCGGCGGCTGCGGCGTCACCGGCTCGAACCAGTCGAATGACGATCTGAAGCGCCTCGTCGATGCTGCGATGGCGAAGTGGGGGCGGATCGACGTGCTCGTCAATAGCGCCGGCCACGGGCCGCGTGCGCCCATCACCGAGATCACCGACGAGCAGTGGCACGCCGGCCTCGACACTTATCTCCTGAACGTGATCCGTCCGACGCGGCTGGTGACGCCGCTGATGCAGGCGCAGAAGGGCGGCGCCATCATCAACATCTCGACGGCCTGGGCGTTCGAGCCAAGCGCGATGTTCCCGACTTCGGCGGTGTTTCGCGCAGGGCTCGCCGCCTTCACCAAGATCTTCACCGACGCTTATGCAGCCGACAACATCCGCATGAACAACGTCCTGCCGGGCTGGATCGACAGCCTGCCGCAGCAGGACGCCCGCCGCGACAGCGTGCCGATGAAGCGCTACGGCAAGGTCGAGGAGATCGCGGCGACGATCTCGTTCCTGGCCTCCGACGGCGCCGCCTACATCACCGGCCAGAACATCCGCGTCGACGGCGGGCTGACGCGCTCGGTCTGAAGCGCGCGTAGCTCGATCCGGGCTCCAAAACTGAGCCAATCAGCTAACAATTGTTGACACCCGTCGGTCTCCGTGTATAGTTAGCTTCATGGCTAACCAATCGTCCCGCCTTGACCAGATTTTCGCAGCGCTTGCCGACCCCACACGGCGGGCGATCGTGATGCGACTGTGTGCCGGCGAGGCGTCGGTCGGCGAGCTCGCCGATCCCTTCGACATGGCGCTGCCGAGCTTCATGAAGCACATCCACGCGCTGGAGACGAGCGGGCTCATTTTGTCGGAGAAATCAGGCCGCGTGCGCACCTGCCGTCTCAGCCCGGATGCGCTTGTCGGCGCGGAGGACTGGTTCCAGCAGCAGCGCGCGATCTGGGAGGCGCGGCTCGATCGGTTCGAGGCCTATGTGATGAAGCTCAAGAAAGAGAAGGAGAGGGCTGCCGCCAGGCGGCCGTCCCGAACAGCCAAACGGAAAGGTTCCGAGTGATGACGAATTCTGCCAATCCCGCCCTGTCGCAATGGTCGCTCGACCGCGAGATCGTGATGTCGCGCGTGATCGACGCGCCGCGCGATCTGGTGTTCGAGGCGTGGTCCGATCCGAAGCATCTGCCGCAATGGTTCGGGCCGAAGGGATTCAAGGTCGAGACGTTCGAGATCGACGTGCGCGTCGGCGGCGTCTGGCGCTTCAACATGATCGGCCCTGACGGAACGGTCTATCCGAACCGCATGCGCTTCCGCCGCATCGAGCGGCCGTCTCTGATGGAGATGGATCACGGCGTCGACCAGGACGACGATCCCGGCATGTTCCGCTTCACCGTCACCTTTGCCGAGCAGAGCAACGGCAAGACCGTGCTGATGATGCGCCAGCTGGCCTCGAGCACCGCGCAGCGCGACGGCATGATCAGCTTCGGCGCGGTCGAATATGGCTACCAGACGCTGGACAAGCTCGCGGCCTATGTCGCGGGGCTGAAGGACTGAGAGCCGCGCCGTCATTCCGGGCGCGCGACGAGGTTGCGCCCCGGAAATGCCGGGGCAGCGGGAGCCGGCGGATCGCGTGAGCGCGTTAGTACCCCCTGCATCTGCCGCACTCGAGCGGGACTGTCCAACTCTCGCAGCCAATATGAGACGTTTTGAACCCGGCCACAGCGGTTCGGACACGGATGCAGCCCCGGCTCGGGGAGGACTCGCCGGGGCTGCTCTCGCGCGCACGATTCGAAGAGGATCGGCCCGGGTGAGCGCGACCGCGCTCTTCTAGCGGCGCGTTGTGCCGTTGGATGGCGGAGTGGTTTCGTTGCGCATGCCCGGGGCGCTGGAGGCGCCTTGCCCGCCACGCTCCACATGCGTGATCCCACCACCGCCGCCGGCGCTCCCTGCACCGCCGCTGCCCGAGCCCGCTCCGGACCCAGCGCCGCCGGCACCCGCACCTGCGCCGGCACCCGCGCCTGCCCCACCGGCTCCGCCAGCGCCACCCGCGCCGCCAGCGCCCTGCGCGAACGCCGCGCCAGCCGTAGCGCCGGCGAGCATCGCCGCGGTGAAGATCGTCAGAACTGTCTTACGCATGTCGTTTTCTCCTTGAGGTTCACGATGATCCAATTGTGCGCGGCGGCGACTGTTCCTATGCTCGGCGATGTGGAGGCATCGCGACTTCGTCAAAACGTTCGGCAAGTGCATCGAGTGCGGAGCGCATCTCGGATCCTTGCATCGCCGCGCCATGGCCGGTCACGACGACCTCGGGACGGAGCGCGGCGAGTTGGCGCACCGAGCCTTTCGCGCTCGCCCAATCCGGCGTGAAATACATCGGCGGTCCGTGCATCTCCGGTGTTTGGGTCATCGCCGCGTAGACGGATTCCTGCCGTGTGGTGATGAAGGCATCGCCGGCAATCAGGACACGATCGCGCTCGCGCCAGAGCGAGACCTGGCCGGGCGTATGGCCCGGCGTAGGAACCCATCGCCAGTCCTGCATAAAGGGCACGGTGTGATCCACGGGAAGGTCGTAGAGGCGCGATGCGACGTCGACGGGCCGGGTCGGAAACAGCGGAGAGAGCAGGGCGAGCAGCCCGCCGCCGACGCTCGGATCGGCCGGCGGATAGTTTCGCGTGCCGTCGAGATAGGGATGCTCGGCGTGATGTGCATAGACCGGGACGTCCCATTCGTTCGCCAGCGTCTCGAGTGCACCGACGTGATCGAAATGCGCATGTGTCATGACGATGCAGGCCGGACGGCCCTGTCCACCGAATCGCGCGCCGGCGGCGGAGCGGATGGCGTAAGCTGATCCGGGAATGCCCGCGTCGACCAGCACCCAATTGCCGTCGCCGGCACCTTCGAAGCCGACGAAGATCACGTTGACGATGGCAAGCTGCCGGTATGCGACGTCGGGGACGATCTGCCTTGTATCGTCGTTGCGGTCGAAGTCGAACGCGGCGTGCTCGGCTTCCGCCGCGGAGGAGAGCGGGATCTGCGTCATGTCCGATCCGTTCGATGGCTGCAATCTTTGCCGTCTAGCGTTCGATGGTGCCCATGCGCCGGATCTTCTGCTGAAGCAGCAGCACCCCATAGAGCAACGCCTCTGCGGTGGGCGGACAGCCGGGCACATAGATGTCGACCGGCACCACGCGATCGCAGCCGCGCACGACCGAATAGGAATAATGATAGTAGCCGCCACCGTTGGCGCAGGATCCCATCGAGATCACGTAACGCGGCTCGGGCATCTGATCGTAGATCTTGCGGAAGGCGGGCGCCATCTTGTTGGTCAAGGTGCCCGCGACGATGATCACGTCGGATTGCCGCGGAGACGCCCGCGGCGCGAAGCCGAACCGCTCGGCGTCGTAGCGCGGCATCGACATCTGCATCATCTCGATCGCGCAGCAGGCGAGGCCGAACGTCATCCACATCAAGGACCCGGTGCGCGCCCATGTGATCAGCTCTTCCGCTGTCGCGGTGAAGAAGCCCTTGTCCGCGAGGTCGTCGCGGATCCGCATGAAGTAGGGATCGGAGGCATTGTCCGGCCGTCCCTGTCCGGGACGCGAGATCGAGAGATTGCCGGCGGTCGGGGGAGCGTTGGTCATCAGATCAGCAATTCCTTGGGCCGCGATGAGGGCCGCACGCTGCTGTGAACCAGCGGTCGAGCTCGACGTTCCTGCCGTGAACGACCTGCTTAATGTTTTGCTATCGCAGGTTAGCGTCGGGTCCTTCGGCGGAACACGCGCGGAGTCGCGAGGTCCGCTTCCGGTCGGATGACGTGAGGCGCGCGCGATGGGAGCGCGGGCGTTGACGATCGACGAAGCGCCCATCGGAGCCGCTAGAGGACCATCCTGAGTCGAATCAACCGCCAGCCCGCGCGGTTTCTCGCGCTCCTCGGCAGGAACAGACCATCGGCTGTCCAAGGCGGCTGATGGCCTTTCGCGCGCCCGGCCTGCCGCCGACCGGTAGGAACGATTGCCGCGCTCCGGCTTTGGCAGTGATGACGCACATCATCTTCAGCGACTACCGCAATCCGGCCGCGGAAGAGGCCTACGAAATCGCCTGGGACTTTCTCGCGCGTACGGGCGCCGTCCGCGACGAATTCGATGCCTGCGTGTTCCTGGCGCAGCGCATCACGGTGATGGTCGAGGAGGGACAGACGAACCGGATCCGCATGGCCAACCGTGCGATCTCCGAATACCAGCGCCATCTCGACGAGAGCGACGATCGTTTGCGCAGCGGCGGCCACCGGGTGGGAGCGTATTGAGCGGCCACCGAGCCGGCGTTTCGCCGTTTCACTCTTTCGCCTCGTCCGTCACGATCTCGCCGAGTTTCTGCCAGCGCTGGCCGTCGAACTGCACCATCTGGAACTGCTTGTTGACGCGGTAGTCGGTCGGCGTGGTCGTGACCGAGATCCCCGGCAGCGTCAGGTCGAGCACGACGTTTTTGAGATTGGCCGCCTGTCGCATCACGTTGTCGCGGGTGAGGTCGTCGCCGCACTGCTTCAGCACCTGCACCAGCAGCTGCGCGGTGATGTAGCCATAGACGTTCAGGTTCGAATCCTTGTCGCCGTCGGGATAGTACCTGGCCATGAAGGCGAGGTAGCGCTTCATGCCGGGGTCGTCCTTCCATTCGGGATCGGCGGCATCCTTGACGTAACCGACGCTGACCACGCCCTTGGAATTGTCGAGTCCCGCTGGCTTCAGCACGGCGCTGACGGAGGAGGCGTTGATGTCGATGATGTGCAGCGGCTTCCAGCCGATCTCCGCGACCTTCTTGATCGCCTGGGCCGCCTGCTTCGGGGTCGTCGCGCTGAACAGCACGTCGGCACCCGCGTCCTTCAACCGCAGGATCTGCGAGTCGATCGTCGGCTCGGTGATCTCGTAGGACGTCTCGGCTACGACCATGTTCGCCTTCTCGCCGAGGCCGGCTTTGAGGCCGGCGAGATAGTCCTTGCCGAGGTCGTCATTCTGGTAGAGCACGCCGATCTTCGCGTTCGGGTGGTTCTTCAGCAGGTACTGCGCGTAGATCCGCCCCTCGACGAGGTAGGACGGGTTGAAGCCCATGGTCCAGGGGAAGTTCTTCGGGTCGGTGAAGCGCGCCGCGCCGGTTGCGGCGAAGAGCTGCGGGATCTTCTTGGCGTTGAGATATTTCTGCACGGCGACGTTCGGCGCGGTGCCGATGATCTGGAACGTCAGCAGCACCTCGTCGCTTTCGACCAGCTTTCGGACCTGCTCCACGGTTTTCGGCGGCGAATAGGCATCGTCGTACTGGATCAGCTCGACCTTGCGGCCGTTCACGCCGCCCTGGTCGTTGATCATCCTCATGTAGGCGGCCTGGGTCTTGCCGATCACGGCATAGGCCGAAACCGGGCCGCTGAGCGGCACGGTCTGGCCGACCTTGATCGCGGTGTCGGACGCGCCGGTGTCGTATTTCTTCTGCGCCTGCGCTGCCGCGGTCGAGAGCGACAGAAGCAGCGCGGAAGCCGCGATGCGGGTGAGAACAGTGCTTTTCATGTCCGGTCCCTCTCGATCCTCATTCGCCTTTGAGACCAGCGTCGCGAATCAGCCTGGTCCACTTCTGCGTCTCGTTGTCGATGAATTGGCCGAACTCGGCCGCGGTGCCGGCTCGCACCTCGAGGCCCTGGGCGGTCAGCTTGTCCTTGATCGCGGGTTCGGCGAGCGTGCGCAGAACCTCGGCCTGGAATTTGTCGATGATCGCGCGCGGCGTCGTGGACGGCGCCATGAAGCCGTACCAGCCGGCGGCCGCCACGTTCGGAAAGCCCTGCTCGCGCAGCGTCGCCGCCCGCGGGTAGAGCGCGCTACGCTCGGGCGAGGCGACACCGAGCACGGTGAATTTGCCGCTCTGGATGTAGGGCAGGGCGGTCGGCAGCGCCGTCAGCGTGGCATCGACGCGGCCGGCAAGCAGCTCGGTGTAGGACGCAGCATCGCCCCGGAACGGGATGTTCAGACCCTTGACGCCGGCGTCGCGGAACAGGAGCTCGCCGGCCAGATGCGGCTGCGAGCCGGCGCCGGGCGAGGCGAAGGTCAGCCCATCCGGTTTCGATTTGCCGTAGGCGATCAGCTCGGGGAGCGTCTTGAACGGCGCATCGGCGCTGATGATGAGGAATAGCGGCGCAACCACGACCATCGCGACCGGCTGCAGATCCTTGCGGTCATAGGTCAGCTTGCCGAACAGCGCCTCGGCGGTCGCGTAGGGGGCCGCGACGTAGAGAAGGGTGTAGCCGTCGCCGGGTGCATGGGCGACCATGTCGTTGGCGATGCGGGTGCCGGCGCCCGGCTTGTTCTCGACGATGAACTGCTGATGCAGGCTCCGGCCGAACTCTTCAGCGAGCAGACGCAGCGAGATGTCGTTGGAGCCGCCGGGACCGTAAGGCGAGATCAGCCGCACCAGGCGCGACGGCCAGAGGTCCTCGGCATGCGCCGCCAGGCCTGATCCTGCCGCAAGGCCGCCTGCGATTGCGCCCAGCAGGGTTCGGCGTGTGACCTTGAACGATGCCACTGTTTTCGTCCTCCCTCTCGTTGTTTGTCTTCTATTGTTGGTCTTCTATTGTTGGTCTTCCCACCTCAGATCACCTTTCGTTGGGTGAGCTGTTCGATCTGCTGCTCCGAAAGGCCGAGCCAATCCCGATAGACCTCGTCGTTGTCCTGGCCGATGTCTCCGGCGGCGTGGCGCAATCGCGCGGGGTCAACGGTGAAGCGCGGAACGGCATTGGTCATGGCAACCGTGCCGAAATCCCGGTCGGCAACGCGGGTGATGACCTCGCGCGCTTTCACCTGCGGGTCGTCGGCGATCTGATCGATCGAATAGATCGGCGCCAGCGTTCCCTGCGCGGCGTTGAATTTCGCGAGCACTTCGTCGAGAGGATGCGCGGCGCACCAGGCCGCGAACATGTCGTTGAGCTCGGCGGCGTGCCTGACGCGCTGGTCGTTGGTGGCAAAGCGCGGATCGTCGACGAGGTCGGGACGCCCGATCGCCCGGCAGTTCGCTGCAAAGAGGGCGTTGGTCGAACCTGCGAGCGTCACCCAGTGATCGTCGCTGGTGCGAAACACGGCGGCCGGCGCCGAATAACCGTTGGCGTTGCCGATCCGCTCTCGAACGGAGCCGAGCTGGTCGTGCTCGATGGCGAGGACGTCGAGCAGGCGGAAGGTGGCTTCGGTCAGCGAAAGATCGATCTCCTCGCCGGGAGCGTTCGGGTCGCGTGCCCGCTTCCACAGCGCCGCCAGCACGCCGACGGCGCCGAACAGGCCGCCGATCGAATCCCCGATCGGGTATCCGGGATGGGTCGGTTCGCCGTCGCTCTCCCCCGTGATGTAGGTGAGTCCGCCCATGGCCTCGAAGATGCGGGCGAAGCCGGGGCGCTCGCGATAGGGGCCGTTCTGCCCGAAGGCGGTGGCGCGCAGGATCACGAGGCGGGGCTGGATCGACCACAGCACCTCCTTGGACAGACCCCAGCGGTCGAGCGTTCCCGGACGAAAATTCTCGATCAGCACGTCGAAGCGCGGAAGGAGCTGCTTGAACAGCGCAAGTCCTTCCGGCGTGCGCAGATCGAGGGTGGCGAACTTCTTGTTGCGGTTGGCGGCCTTCCACCACAGCGGCTTGCCGTCCTTGAACGGCGGAAACGACCGCACGCCGTCGCCGTGCCCGGGCATCTCGATCTTGAGCACGTCCGCGCCGTAGTCGGCCAGCAGCGTGGCAGCGAACGGCGCGGCGATGATCGTCGCGATGTCGAGAACCTTCAATCCTTCGAGCGGCCCAGCCATGTCATTTCCCGGCGCTTGTAATCTTCCTGGTCTTGCGCGACGGCGTCGTGGATTCGGCCTGCCCGACGATGGCGCGGATGCTGTCGGCCAGCGCCGCGATGCGCGGACCAATCTCGCTCTCGAGCTGTCCCGGCTGGAGCCGGAAGGCGGGGATGCCGCAATTGATCGAGAACGACTGCTTCGATTCGCGCGCATGAAACAGCGGCGCGGCGACGGCATGGATCGAGGCCATGTACTCGCCCCAGCAGGTGCAGAAGCCACGGCTTTTGCATTGCGCGATCCCGGCGCGGTATTTGTCGCGGACCGCTGACCACAGCCCGGCGTCCTCGGCGGCGATGTTCCGTTCCAGCCGGTCCGCATCGGCCGGCGGCAAGGTCGACGCAGCTGCGCGGCCCATGGCGGTCATCACGACGGGAATGGGCATGCCGATGTCGGGCACGTGCGGGCCGACATCGCCGGAGCGCGCGGTCTCGACATAGATCATCGAGGTGGCGTCGAGCAGGCCGATCGAGACCGTGCCGCGGACGCTGTGCGCCAGCTCCTGCATCATGGGCCGCGCCATTTGGCGGAATTGCATTCCGGCGAGCAGAGGATGCGCCATCCGCAGCGCCCGCGCACCGACCCGGTACTTCGCCCGCTCGGCGTCGTAACGGAGGTAGCCGAGCTCGGCCAGGGTATGGGTCAGCCTCGCCACCGTCGGGCGCGGGATGCCCGTCAACGCCGACAGCTCCATGTTGCCCAGCAGCGTGCTCCCGGTCTTGAACGCCTCGAGCACGACGAGCCCCTTTGCCAGCGTCGTGGCGAAGGCGGCGTCGTCGGCGCTCTCCGCCAGCACTGCTGCGGCGGAGGAGAGCGGATGTCGCGGTTTGGACGAGCCAGTCGAGATCATTCCTAAATATCAGACAACCTGGTTCAGGATGTCCAATAAATTCGGTTGCGATCGAAAAATTGTCCAGTATGTGGACGATACCGACTGCTGCGTTTCCCTGAACAATGCGCTGGAGACCATCCGAACACACAGATTTTTGTCGTGATTGCATGCCGTCTTGTGACAGGATTGTAACGACGACATGTCAGATGGATTATTTTCGGAGCGGCTCATGTTGCAGTGGCAGGCGCGGTCAAATCCCCTCGCGTGGTGGTGGGGATCCCTCACGCTTGTGAGCAGCGCCAATATCCTCGTCTGGTTCACGCTCTATCGCGAGTTCTATCCGACGCCTGCGGGCAGCCTCGGTGGCGGCTCGGACATCGGGCTGATGTTGCTGCTGTGCGCCGGCTATGTGTTCGGCTGTGCCTTCCGTTCGGTGCTGCCGCGCGCCGACGTGCAGCGCATCTGCCTGTTCGACACCTGGCTATCGAGCGTCTTCGTCGGCCGCTCGGTCGCGACCGTGGCCGAGGTCTGCTTCGCGGCGCAATGGGCCATCATCCTGCATCAACTCGGCACCATGACCGGCGCCGAGACGGCGCTGAACATCGCGTGGTTGATCGTCCCGGTGATCATCATCGCCGAGTGCTTCTCCTGGTACGCGGTGGTGACCACCAACTATCTCTACAACGCGATCGAGAATTCGCTGTGGGCGGTGACCTTCTTCCTGGCCGGCATTGCGCTGTGCCGCCTGATGCCGGAATTCCAGGGCGTGGTGCGCTGGGCGCTGATGTCAGGCATCGTCGGCATCGCCTGCTTCCTCGCCTTCCTCGTCACCGTCGACGTGCCGATGTATCTCAGCCGCTGGCGGGCAGGGCACGCCGAGGGCAACAATTTCCTCGGCCTCCTCGAAGGTCTGCATGACGTCTCGACGCGCTGGGTGGTGACCCACGACATCGCGCATTGGAAGGGCGAGCTGACCTGGATGTTCCTGTATTTCAGTGCAGCCGTCTGGTCGAGCCTTGCGCTCTGCGCGCTCTATGCGATGGAAGGCTATCTGACGCGCTATCTCGCCTGATGGTCAGATTCCCATTTCGACGCGTTTTCCCGGCGCGAAGCGGTATCCGCTTCGCTTGAAAACGCTCTACTTGCCGACCAGCCCGCACTTGCTGCGGTCGAGCGGACGAAAGGCCTGGTCGGGCGGGATCGTCGCGACCAGCTTGACGAAGTCCCACGGGCCTTTCGATTCCTCCGGCGACTTGACCTGCACCAGATAGAGATCGTGCACCATGCGCTGGTCCTCGCGAATACGGCCGTTGGGCGTGTAGGCATCCGACACCGGGGTTGCCTTCATCTTCGCCATCACGGTCGCGCTGTCGTCGGAATCGGTGTCCTTCACGGCTTGCAGATAGTGGCGCACGGCGGAATAGACGCCGGCCTGGATCTGCGACGGCATCGCCTTACGGCGAGCATGGAACGCATTCGAGAATTTCCGGGCTGCCGGCGAGACATCCTCGAAGAACGAGGTGACGATGAGATCACCGCGCGTGGCCTTCAAGCCCACGGCCTCGATGTCCACGTTCTGGAACGACATCGGCACGATCTTCATGCCCTGATCGGCGAGCCCGAATTCCTCGGCCTGCTTGATTGCAGTGGCATTGTCGCCGGCGACGTTGATCGCGAGGATCTTGGCGCCCGACGACTGTGCCTGGAGCAGGAATGAGCTGTAATCGGGCGTGCCGAGCTGCGCCTTGACGCTGCCGGCGACCTTGCCGCCGAGCGCGGCGATGCGGTCGCGCGCGGTTGCTTCGATCGAATGGCCGAAGGCGTAGTCGCCGGTGATGAAGAACCACGGCTCCCTGCTGGTCTGCATGATGCCGGAGACCACGGCGGTCGCCGTGGAGTAGGCGTCCTGGGTCCATTGCACGCTGGTTGGAGCGCACGCTTCATCAGTCAGCTGGTTTGCGCCTGCGCCGGAGATGAGGAATATCTTGCCATTGCCGCGCACGAGCTCCTGCACCGCCAGTGCCGCGCCGGAGCTGCCGCCATCGGCGATCGCCTGGACGCCGTCGCTGAACCACTTTCGCGCGAGCGATGCCGCAAGGTCCGGCTTGTTCTGGTGATCGGCCTGCAGGATCTCGATCGGCTTGCCGTTGATCCTGCCGCCGAACTCCTC
This sequence comes from Bradyrhizobium genomosp. I (2014), assembly GCF_000261685.1. Lineage (GTDB taxonomy): Bacteria > Pseudomonadota > Alphaproteobacteria > Rhizobiales > Xanthobacteraceae > Bradyrhizobium. Next base: position 20,599 of record NZ_AJQE01000364.1, read on the forward strand.
CGCCGCCATCCGCGCCGCCTCGACCGAGCCGGGACCCATGGCGGTCGCGAACACGCCGTTCATGTCGGTGAGGACGCCGATGCGGATGGCGTCGCCCTTGATCTCGGCCTGCGCAGCGGAGCCCGCGAGCGCGAGTGTCATCAGCAGGATGGCGGCGGAGGTGGTGCGGGTCGTGCCCATGGCGTTTCCTGAGTTTATCGTTGATTGATCGGTCTTGACGGTCAGGCCGGTTCGGCGATCACCTTGTTGCGCAAGGTGCCGATGCCGGAAATCTCGACTTCGACGGTGTCGCCGGGGCGCATCCACAGCGGTGGCGTGCGCTTGGCGCCGACACCGCCCGGCGTGCCCGTGACAATGACGTCGCCGGGCACGAGCGGGCAGATGGTGGAGATGTAGGCGATCAGCTCGGGGATGGCGGTGATCAGGAGATCCGTCGTGGTGTCCTGCACGACGTTGCCGTTCAGCCGGGTCTGCAAAGTGAGCTTCGACGGATCGGGGATTTCGTCCGCCGTCACCAGCCACGGGCCAAAACTGCCGCTCTCGGCAAAGGTCTTGCCGGCGAGGAACTGGCTGGTGTGGCGCTGCCAGTCGCGGATGCTGCCTTCATTGTAGCAGGAATAGCCGGCGACGTAGTCGAGCGCGCGGTCGGCGGAAATGTGACGGCCCGCCTTGCCGACGACGAGTGCAAGTTCGCCTTCATAGTCGATATCGTCGCTCACCCTCGGCTTGACGATAGGCTGGAGATGGCCGACCTGGCTACAGGCGAAGCGCGCGAACAGCGCCGGCTTTTCGGTGACGGTGCGGCCCGTCTCCGCGACGTGGTCCCGATAGTTGAGGCCGACGCAGATGATCTTGCCGGGATCTGGGATGACGGGAGCGAAGGTGATGCTGTCGAGCGGATGATCGGGTGCAGCGGATGCGACCAGCCTTGCCGCCTCGGCGAGGCGACCAGCCTCGAGCAGCTGCCGCAGCGTGGTGCAGCCCGCCATCCGCGCGCCGAGATCGACGACGCCGTTGTCCTTGACGGCTCCGAAGGAGGCGCGACCACCGGCGATGAAAGAGAGCAGCTTCATGAGATGTCCTTGGAAGTGGGTTCGATCAGGCCGCGGACGGCACTTGGGTTGAAGGCTCGAGAACGGCAACGAGCCGGGCGAGCTCGGACTCGTTGCGGGCGGTGCCGCGGATGTAACGGTCGGGACGAACCAGCGCGGCGACGATGCCCTGCTCGCGGAGCCAGTCGCCGATGGCTTCCGCATCATCGTGGGTCAGGATCTCGATACCTGCCTGTGAAAGCGCGAGACGCGAGGAGAGCGTGACGTCCGCTACGAACAGCACATGGCTGTAGCCGGTTCGGTCGTCGCTGCGGCGGCCGTCGTTCAACGCAAATTGCGGCGCGAGATGGCCGGCGAGTGGCAAATCGCCGAGCGCGAGTCCGGGGCCGAGCAGGGGCTTTTTCACCTCGAGCTTGACCGGCGCATTGTCGCGGGGCTGGCCGGCGGCAAGGCCGGCTTCGATCGCCTTGGTGTTGATCACGCCGCCGAGGCGAATGGCGAGCTCGATGAATTCGCGCACATGCGGCAGCCGTTCGCTCTGATAGGTGTCGAGCAGACGGGGCGCTGCGCCCTCGCGGATGATGGCGCCGAGCTTCCAGGCGAGGTTGGCGACATCGCGGATGCCGGCGCACATTCCCTGGCCGAGGAACGGCGGGGTCTGATGCGCGGAGTCGCCCGCCAGCAGCAGCCGGCGGTTTCGCCATTGCTGCGCGATAACGGAATGAAAAGTGTAGACCGCCGCGCGCTCGATCTCGGCATCGTCGGGCCCGATCCAGCGCGACAGCAGCTCCCAGACCTGGGCCGGCTGAGTGACGGCTTGCGAATCCTCGTCCGGGAGCACCGTAATCTCCCAGCGGCGCCGCGTGCCGGTGCCGCGCACATAAGTCGCCGGCCGGCGCGGATCGCAATGCTGAAGGCTGTAATCGCCGAGATCGTCGCGGTCGCGCTTGAGCAGGACGTCAATCACCAGCCACCGCTCGTGGAAGCCGAGGTCATCCATGCTGGAACCGATGAAGCGGCGCACCAGCGAGCGGGCGCCATCGCAGCCGATCACATAGCCGGCGCGGACCTCACAGAGCTTCCCGCTGGAGAGGTCTTCATAGCGGACGCGCACGCTATCCTCGTCCTGATCGAGCGCGAACACATCGCAGCGGTTGCGCAGGGTGACGTGTGGCCAGCGGGCGAGCCCGCCGATCAACACGTCCTCCAGATCCGGCTGGTGGAAGCGGTAGCTGAGATGCCAGCCCATCGGCGTCAGCGTCTGTGGACGGGACCAATCCAGCAGCATGCGACCGGCGGCATCGAGAAAGAGCATGCCGGGACTGAGGATGACATGCGGCAGGATCGCGTCGGCAAGGCCGATGGTCTGGAACACGCGCATGCATTCATCGTCGAAATGCACGGCCCGCGGCAGATGATAGGTCCGCGCCTCGCGCTCCAGCACCAGTGTCCGCACGCCGCACAGGCCGAGCAGGTTGGCGAGCGTGGCGCCAACCGGCCCCCGGCCGACGATCACGACGTCAAACTCTTCAGGGGCGGATTTATCTTGCATGGGGCTATCTCTTCCCCAGGCGAGGCCACCCCTTCAATGCCGCCGTGCCAAGTGTCCGCCCAGCGGACGGACTTCCGCCGCTCGCCATGACCGGGACGAGCCCGGCCATGACGGCGTGGAGACGTGAGCGCGTTATATCTCGACCGGGATGGCTGAGGCCGTCTCCTGAAGCGGCACTGCAAACTGCGCAATCGCCTCGTCGATCCCCAGTGCCGAGCGGATCCAGATGATGGAGATGCAGCCAAATACGATGCCGTTGCGAACAATGGGCACGGCAATCGAGGCTGTCTTGGGATTGTATTCGCCCTCGCTGCGGATCGCGTAGCCTCGCGCGGCAGTCTCGGCGATCATGCGGTCGAGGCGGGCATCGTCGAGAAAGGGGCGGTCGTCGGCCTCGTCGATGCGGCGGAGGTGATTGACGATCAGATCGCGCTCGTGCGCGGGGCAGGCGGCGAGATAGGCGCGGCCGGCAGAGGTGCGCAGCATCGGCAGACGCCTGCCGATCATGCCGCGGTCGATCGAGAGCGGGCTGCGCGAATGCGTGGTCTCCTGCACCACCATCGCAGCGTTCTCGTAGGTGGACAGATCGACCGGCCAGACCAGGGTCTTGCTGAGCTCGGTCAGATAAGGGGCTGCCGCCTGGCAGATCACCACGCCGGGATCGTAGCCGTCGCCGAGGCTCAGCGCCCGCCGGGTGACGCGAAAGCGGTCGTCGCTGGCGCTGCGGGCGATATAGCCGAGTTCCTCCAGCGTTTCGAGCAGGCGGTAGACCGTGGGGCGCGGCAGGTCGAGCGCGCGGGCAACGTCCCCGGCGCGGATGCCGCCGGAGCGGTTGACCTCCTGCAGAACGTCGAGCCCGCGCTTGAAGGCGCGGACGCCTTCGGACTGCCGCGGCTGGCCGTTCCGCGTCCGCTCCTTGGACACTTCGTATTTCCTCCCTTGTGGCCGACGGCCCCGCGATTATCGTCTTTGCGAACGCGAAGCGATTGCGAACGCACCGTAGGATCGCGCGCGGCCGGTATCAAGCTCGCCGCGGTGCGGCGGTCGCGATGCCTTCGGGAGGAATTCGATGGAAATCACAGCGCTCGGCTATATCGGGATCAATTCATCCCAGCTCGATCAGTGGAGCCAGATGGCGACCGGGCTGCTCGGCATGCAGCAGGTCGATCGTGGCGGCAGGATGCGCGCCTTCCGCATGGACGACCGCAAGCAGCGCCTGATCGTCGACGGCAGCAACGATGCGGGGCTCGCGGTGATGGGGTGGGAAGTTCCTTCGACTGCCGAACTGGACCGGTTGGCAGGACGGCTCGAAAGCCATGGCATCAAGGTGGTCCGAGGCTCGCGCGCGCTCGCTGACGAGCGGCATGTCACCGAGCTGATCGCGTTCGCCGATCCCGCGGGCAACAGATTGGAGGCCTTCTGCAAGCCTGAGCTTGCGCGCGAGCCCTTCATGCCCGGACGACCGATCTCGGGTTTCCGCACCGGCGCGCTCGGCATGGGGCATGTCGTGCTCAATGTGGAGGATGTCGAGCCGCTGTTACCGTTCTATCGCGACGTGCTCGGCTTCCACGTCTCTGATTTCGGGCTGAAGCCCTATGGCCTCTACTTCTTCCACGTCAATGGCCGCCACCATTCCTTCGCGATGGTCGGCTCCGGCCGCAAGGCGCTGCATCATTTCATGGTCGAGCTCGGCAGCCTCGATGATGTCGGGCAGGGCTATGACCTCGCGCAGATGGACGAGGGGCGCATCGCCTACACGCTGGGCCGGCACACCAATGACCACATGACCTCGTTCTACGTGAATACGCCGTCCGGCTTCTTCATCGAATATGGCTGGGGCGGGCGCGTCATCGATCCAGAGACCTGGCAGCCGCACGAGACCTTTGACGGGCCCTCGCTATGGGGCCACGAGCGGCTCCATATGCCCGAGGAGCAGCGCAAGCGGTTGCGCGACATGCGGCTCGATGCGGCCGCGCGCGGCGTGCGCGTCGCCGACCCGCGCGTGCCGCCGCTCAACTGCGCGTGGCTGGACTCGGTGGTCGCGCGCGAATGATCCGCCGCCAATAATCCAACATTCAGGAAAAGAAGATATGCTCAAAACCCTCTTGCGGGCGAGCCTTGTGCTGCTCGCGTTCACCACGGTCGCCTGTGCCGAACCGATGAAGGTCACGCTGCTCGGCACCGGCGTGCCGACGCCGCGGCCGAGCAGTTTCAGCGCGTCGACTCTCGTGGAGGCAGGGAGCGAAAAATTGCTGTTCGATCTCGGCCGCGGCGCGACCATGCAGCTCTACAAGCTGAAAGTTCCGCTCGGCGCGATCACCGCGAATTTCATCACGCATCTGCACTCCGACCACATCGTCGGGCTACCCGACATGTGGCTGACAGGGTGGCTTGCCACGCCCTGGGCGTCTCGCAAGGGGCCGTTCAAGCTCTACGGGCCAAAGGGCACCGTCGCGATGACGGAGAATCTGACCAAGGCCTTCGTCGACGACATCCGCATTCGCATCGATGACGAGCATCTGGATCCCGTAGCGGTCACGTTCGCGGCCAAGGATATCGACGCCGGGCTGGTCTATGAGAACAACGGCGTGGAGGTTACTGCGATCGAGGTCAATCACGGCGAGAAGATCAAGCCCTCGTTCGGTTATGTCGTCGAATATGGCGGCCACAAGGTCGTGCTCTCAGGCGACACCAAGTACGACGAGCGTATTGCGAAGGCGGCCGAGGGCGCCGACCTCCTGATCCACGAGGTCGCGGTGATCGAGCCGGAGCTGCTCGTCAAAAATCCCGTCTACAAGGACATTCAGGCGCACCATACCTCGCCCGAGGAGGCCGGCCAGATCTTTGCGGCCGCCAGGCCAAAACTCGCGGTCTATTCCCACATCGTGTTCGGCACGGTGAAGCCCGCGCCCGATATTCCCGAGGAGCCGCTGATCCTGCGCACGCGCACTACCTACAAGGGGCCGTTGCGCGTCGGCCGTGACATGATGTCGTTCAGGATCGGTGACACCGTGGAGGCGTTCTCCCCTGACGGAGCGCGGTTGGACCCGTAAGGCAACGGCGATCAGACCTCGGTCAACAGTCCCTGGCGCAGCGCCAGGCGGACCAGCTCGATGTCGGAGCCGACGCCGAGCTTGTCCTTGATCAGGGAATGCAGGTTCGCCACCGTCTTTGGGCTGACATGAAGCGTTTCGGCGATCTGCTCCGTCGTGTTCTCGGCGAGCAGCAGCCGCAGCACCTCGAACTCGCGCGGCGTCAGCACGTCGGCGGCCGAGCTCTCGCCGCTGATGCGGCTGAGCGCAAGCTCGTGGTCGATGTCGGGGCTGATGGCGATCTTGCCGGCGAGCACGTCCTTGACCGCGCGCACCAGCGTCTCGGGCGGACTGGTCTTGGTGACGTAACCCCTCGCACCGGCGCGAATCCCCTGCACGGCAAAGCCGGCATTCTCGTGCATGGTGAAGACGAGAATTCGCGCCGCCTTGTCCCACTGCCTGATCCGCCTGACGGCCTCGATGCCGCCGATGCCGGGCATGCTGAGGTCCATGATAACGAGGTCGGGCGCCTCGGATTTGTACAGACGATAGGCCTCTGCACCGTCGGCCGCCTCGGCGATGACGCGCAGGCCGGGCTGCTTCTGGAGCACGGAGCGATAACCTTCGCGGACGACGGAATGGTCGTCGACCAGCAGGATGGTCGCATCAGTCGCGCTCATGCCGCGTGCTCCAGCGCCTGCCGATCGGCGCCCGCGAGGGGAATGAACACCCGCAGCGCGGAACCATGCGGGCCGGTCTCGAAGCTCAGCCGGCCGCGAAGCGCGGCGACGCGCTCGCGCATGCCGAGCAGGCCCATGCCGGATTTGACGGCAGCCTCGTTCGGCCGGCCGTCATCCTCGATCGCGAGCGCGATCTCATTGTCGGCCATCGTCAGATGCAGGCTGACCTTGGTTGCGCCGGCGTGCTTGGCCGCGTTGGTGAGCGCCTCCTGTACGATGCGGTAGAGATTGGCGCTGACCGAGGCTGGCACGCTCTCGAAGGCACCGTCGAACCGGATATCGAAGCGGGTCTGGCCGCGGCTGCGGCCGTTCCACCCCGACACCAGTCCTTCGAGGCTCGCGACCAGGCCGAGCTCGTCGACATCCGGCGGCCGCAACCGGAACAGCGCCCCGCGCAGCGTCTCCATCATGCCGGTCGCGGTTCGGGCAATGCTGTCGCACTCTCCAAGCAATCCGGGACAGTCCTGCGCCGCGGTCTGGCGGGCAGACGCGGCAAGCGCGCGGATCGCGGCGAGCGACTGGCCGAACTCGTCATGCAGCTCGCGCGCGAGATGGCGGCGCTCGTCGTCCTGCAGCGCGATCAGCTTCCGCGTCAGCTCGCTGCGCTCGGCAAGCGCGGTGTCGAGGCTTTCGGCGAGATGGTTGAAGACATCACGGATGGCAGAGAGCTCGGCGAGGTCGAACGGCGGTAGTCGCGCGGTGAGGTCACCGGCGGCGATCCGCTCGAGGCCGGCGCCGATCATGCGGGTCGGGCGCAGCGCGCGCGCCAGCGCGGCATAGACCAGCGCGCAGAGCAGCGGCAGCGCGATCGCAAGCGCGATCATCAGGCGGCCGGCCTCGTGCCAGGCCTCGGCCGTCTGCACGGCCGCATCGACCGAGACCACGGTCTCGCCGAGCTTCGCTCCACGCACGATCACGGGCCGTGCCGCCTCGCGACCGGGGTCGAACAGGCCGCGATAGAAGGCGGCGAAGGCCTGCGGCGGCGGGCTCGCCGGGGCAGGCGCACCGCTGCAGAACCGCTGCAGCATCTCGCCGCTCGCGCCGCGGAATGCCAGACACAAGCCGGGCGTCATCACATAGGCGGCGACGGGGTCGAGGTTGGGGAAGTCGGAGCGCGGACCGGCCACCCACTGGATCTTACCCTGCTGCAGCTCCAGCGACTTCGCCACGATCGCGGCGATGCCGTCGATGCGTGCATGGGCCTCACGATCGGCCGTGATCAGGAAATAGGCGGATATCCCGGCGAAGCAGGCGGCCGATATCGCGGCCACGCGCAACGTCAGTCGGACCTTGAGATCGAATCTCGGGCGGTTCCACATCGGGGGTGCCTTGCGCGAACGGGTCTGTCGCCCCTGCATTAAACGGCAGAACGCCAGCCGCGGAAAGCACCAGGTGTTACTGCAGTGCAATGGCGTGAAATTTTCCCGGCGCTCGCCGGGACGGTCCCCGTTGCGGGGCCGAGGGCTGCCGCCGAGATTTGCGAACCGCTTCATTTGCGAGGCCGCATTCATGCATCTCTTCCGGTTGGTTCTCTCTGCCGTTCTCCTGCTCCTCCTGCCTCATTCGCCTGCTACCGCCGAGGTGGCCATTGCCGTCGCCATCGACGATTTCAGCTATACCGATACCTCGGCCGAGCCGACCAACCAGACTGCCGCCCACGAGCGTCGGCTGGCGGCGTTCATGGCGGCGCTTCGAAAGGACATCGGTGCGGAGCAGCGCTACCGCCTGGTGCCGTCCACCCAGGACGGAGCGGCGTTCAAGGTCATCGGCGGCATCCAGAAGACGAGCACGCTGGTGCAATGGGCCAAGGTCGCGGTGATCGATGTCGGCGCCAGGAAGCTCGTGATGGACAAGCTCTACACCTTCCGCGGCGATAATGATGAATCATGGCATCGGGCGGAGGTCTTCGTGTCCCGCGAGGTCATGGCCGCGCTCGCCACGCCCGCGCTGGCCGTGTTCGACTTCGAGCTCGAGGATACGACAGCCGCCTCGGCGAGCGCTTCAGCCACGTCGGATGCGGCATACCTGGCCGAGGTCACCAGCAGCGTGCGTGACGCCCTCGGCCAATCCGGCCGCTACCGCATCGTCGACGTCGGCAGCGCGCGCGGCGCGGCCGCGGGGCAGGCATTGCGCGACTGCGGCGGTTGCGAGGCGGCGATTGCGCGGAAGCTCGGCGCGGATCGGTCGCTGCTCGGAGTGGTGCGGCGGGTCAGCCGCACCGAATACACACTCGGGTTCCAGCTGCGCGATGCCAATACCGGCACGGTGCTGGCGCGCGGCGACAGCGGCCTGCGCATGGGCGCCGACTATTCCTGGAAGCGTGGGGCCGTGCGGCTGGTCAGCGACCGGTTGATTGAGAGCCACTAGCGCGCTTCAGAACGTCAGCTGCACCTTCATCGACCGCGCGCGGTCGCTGGCGAGCTCGAAGGCGGCGACCGCGTTCTCGAACGGCATGGTCGCCGTGATCAGCGGTTTGACGTCGATCAGGCCTTCGCCCATCAGCCGCACCGCGAGCTCGAACTCGGGGTCGAAGCGGAAGGTGCCGCGGAGCTGCAATTCCTTCGCGACGATCGAGTTGATCGGCAGCGTCATCTCACCGCCAAGGCCGAGCTGAACCAGAGTTGCGCCCGGGCGCAGCACGTCGAGCGCGGCGCGCAGCGCAGCCTGATTGCCGGACGCCTCGAACAGCGTGTCGAACACGCCCTTTCCGGCGCGCCAGGGATCGAGCGCGGTGGCGTTGGTCGCGACATTGATGGCATGCGTGGCGCCGAGCTTCTTCGCGACCGCGAGCGGCGCATCGGCGACATCGGTCACCACGATCTCGGCGGCACCTCCGAAACGCGCCACCAGGATCATCAGCGCGCCGATCGGGCCGCAGCCGGTGATCAGCACGCGCTTGCCGAGCAGGGGACCTGCCTGCTTGCCCGCATGCAGGCACACCGCGAGCGGCTCCGCGACTGCGGCCTCCGCCAGCGAGAGCTCGTCCGCGATCGGCACCGCCTGCGTCGCATCGACCGTGATGAATTCGCGAAAGCCGCCCTGGACATGGGGAAAACGCATCGCACTGCCGAGGAAGCGCATGTCGAGGCACTGGTTGCGCATGCCCTCCCGGCAATGCAGACACTGCCCGCACGGGTTGCTCGGATTGACCGCAACGCGCGTGCCCGGCTTGACGGCGGTAACGCCGTCGCCGACGGCGGCGACCACGCCGGCAATCTCGTGACCGAGCGCCATCGGCTGCTGGATCCGTACCGTGCCGAAGCCGCCGTGATGGTAGTAGTGCAGGTCGGAGCCGCAGATGCCGCCATTGGCGATCTTGATGCGAACCTCGCCCGGGCTGGGCTCCGCATCCGGATAGCTATCGATCCGCAGGTCCTTCGGGGCGTGAATGACGACGGCGCGCATGGCTTGCTCCTTCGCTGTCTTCGCGGTCACATCGCGGCGATCATGCCGCCATCGACATAGATGATCTGGCCGTTGACATAGGTGGAGGCATCCGAGGCGAGGAAGATCGCCGCGCCCACCAGCTCGTCCGGCTTGCCCCAGCGTTTTGCGGGGATGCGGCCCATCAGCCAGGTGTTGAAGTCGGCGTTGTTGACCAGCGCCTCGTTCATGTCGGTCAGCATGTAGCCGGGACCGATCGCATTGGCCTGGATGCCGTGCTGGGCCCATTCCACCGCCATCGAGCGGGTCAGGTTCTTGATGCCGCCCTTGGCCGCGGTGTAGGGCGCGATGGTCGGGCGGGCGAGCTCGCTGCCGAGCGAGCCGATATTGATGATCTTGCCATGCTTGCGCGGGATCATGCGCCTGGCCGCTTCGCGGCCGATCACGAAGGCGCTGGTGAGGTTGGTCTCGATCACCTTGCGCCATTCGTCGGTGGTGAATTCCACCAGCGGCTTGCGATGCTGGATGCCGGCATTGTTGACCACGATGTCGACCGCAATGCCTTGTCTGTCGAAGTCATCGAAGGCAGCGACGATCGCGGGCTCGTCGGTGACGTTGAACGCGGCGCCTTCGGCCTGGTACCCGGCGCTGCGAAACTCGGCGACGGCCTGTTCGACGCGCCTGGGGTCGACGCCGTTGACGATGATCCTGGCGCCGGCCTTGGCCATGCCCTCGGCAATGGCGCGGCCGAGGCCTCGGGAGGAGCCGGTCACGAGCGTGGTGCGACCGGAAAGATCGAAGAGGGAGGTGCTCATCTCGAGAAATCCTCAGACGTTGGAGCGCCGCACGGTGAGATCGCTGCGCTCGAACACGGCAGGCAGGAGGTCGGCGCCAAGGCCGGGACCTTCCATCGGGAAGACATAGCCGTCCCTGATCGTGGGCATGGTGGTGACGAGCTCATTGTACCAGCCCTTGTAGAAGGCACGCACGGATTCCTGGATCAAGGTGTTGGGCTGGCTGAACGACATGTGGATGGCCGCGATGAAGCCGATCGGGCCGATGCAGTCGTGCGGTGCGAAGGGCCGGTGATAGGTCTCGGCCATCGCCGCGATCTTGCGGCCCTCGGTGAGGCCGCCGGTCCAGCAAAGGTCCGCCATCACCACATGCATGGCGTCGCGGTCGAGCATGTCCTTGTAGGGAAAGCGCGAGCCCAGCGTCTCGCTGGCGCAGACCCAGACGTCGGTCGAGCGCGCATATTCGGCCAGCGCTTGCGGCGAGTTCATGCGGATCGGGTCCTCGTACCAGGTCGGCTTGTAGGGCTCGAGCGCGCGCGCGATCTGCTTGGCGGTCGGCAGATTCCACAGCGAGTGGAGCTCGACCATGATCTCCATCCTGTCGCCGACCGCCTTGCGGATCTTCTCGAACGGCTCGATCGCCTGCTTCATCTGAGCGGCGGTGATGTAGAGGCCCTTGTTCTCCTGCGCCGCCGGATCGAACGGCCAGATCTTCATGGCGGAGATGCCGCTTTCCAAAAGGCTCTCGGCGAGCGCGTCGGCGCGATGCATGAAACCGTCGAGATCCTCGTAAGGCCCCTTGGAGGCGCCGAGATTCCAGTTCGCGACCGGGCTGATGTTGGTCGAGCGGACATATTGCGTGCCGGCGCAGGTGTTGTAGATGCGCTGCTTGTCGCGGCACAGGCCGCCAAGCATCTGGTGCACCGGCTGGCCGCAGACCTTCCCGAACAAATCCCACAACGCAATGTCGATCGCGGAGGCTGCACGATACTCGACGCCCGTCGACGACTGCGCCATCGGCAGGTTCAGCATGTCGCGGTGAATGGCTTCGATATGCAGGGGATTGCGGCCGAGCAGGCGGCCGGCAAAGGTGTCGTGAATCTGCGCCTCGACCGCGCCCGCGCCGTAGAACGTTTCGCCGAGTCCGATCACACCCGTGTCGGTGTGAACGCGGACCCAGATGACGTTGGAAAATTCCTCGGTACGCAGCGTCTCGATCGACGTGATCTTCACGGCAATTGTCCTCCCATTACAGACGTCGCGCGTCCGTCGTCTCATTTTGCGCTGCAACATGCTGCAGGCCGCGCGAGAGTCTTACGCCGGCTTGTAATATATCACAACATGTTTTAAGGCTCGAACCAACAGGGCGCCATCCAGCAACGAGAGCGCGGGCCAACGGGAGAGAACGACATGGCAAGGCGCAAGCGCGCACTCGAGGTGGTGAGAAGCGACGACGACGCCGAGGGCAAGCCCTCGCGGCGCAACCGGCTCAATTTCTTCGAGCTGGCCTACCAGAAGATCGAAGAGCTCCTCGTTCACTGCGAGCTCAAGCCCGGACAATTCATGACGATGCTGGAGTTGCAGCACATCACCGGCTTCGGGCGCACACCGGTGCATCACGCCGTCAATCGTCTCTCGGCCGATACCCTCATCATTATCCGGCCTCGTCACGGCCTGCACATCGCGCCGATCGATCTCGCGCGCGAGCGCATGTTGCTGGTCTTGCGCCGCGACATGGAGCGTTTCGTCGTCCGACTTGCCGCCGATCGCGCCAGCCTCTTGCATCGCAATCAGGCGCTGCACATCGAGCGCCTGCTGCGCGAGCGCCGCGCCAGCCTGACCCTCGACGAATTCAACAGCCTCGACCGTCGCATCGATGCGCTGGTGCTGGAGGCTGCGGGCGAACCGTTCCTGGTGCATACGATGCGGCCACTGCACACGCTGTATCGGCGCATCGGCTACATCCATCACCGCTTCATGCCGGGGCAGGCGGATCTGTCCGGCACGATCGATCATCATCTCGCCATTCTGGCAGCCGTCGCCAACCGCCGCGTCGAGGACGCGGTGAAGGCGAGCGATGCCCTGATCGACTACATGGACGAGATGTTCACGGGCATGGAGGCGGGAATCGATCCGCGCCTGCTCGACTGCAGCATCGAGCCGCTGCTCGACGCGTAGAGAGTTTCGAAGAGAGGACCAAGAAAAATGTCAACGATGGCCATGCCACAACCGACCGCGAGCGAAGCCGCGGTCCGCTATCTCATCACGAACTACAGCCCCAAGGGCAACAAGGTCGGCTGGCTGATGATGGCCTCGATCCTGGTCGAGGCCTGGGACCTCTATTCGATCGCCTTCGTGCTGATCTTCATCAAGGAGCAGTACAATCCCGATCCGCTGATGCTGGGCCTGGCCGCGGCCGGCACGCAGGGCGGCGCCCTGATCGGCGCGCTGCTCGGCGGCTGGCTGTCCGACAAGATCGGCCGCCGCGTGATGTTCCTGGTGACGATGGTGATGTTCATCGTGCTGGCGCTGGCGCAGGCCGTCGTGCCTGATGTCGCCTGGCTGGTCGTGATCCGCTTCCTGCTCGGCATCCCGCTCGGCTCCGACATCTCGACCGGCTACACCTACATCATGGAATCCATGGCCAAGGGCGAGCGCGAGGTCATGGGCAACCGCTGGCAGTTCATGTTCGCGGTCGGCGAGGTCCTGACGATCGGCGTCATCGTGATCTTCCTCCTGACCGACATGAACCACGAGATGCTGTGGCGCGTGACGCTCGGTCTCGGCGCTGTGCCGGCGCTGATCATCCTGATCATGCGCCACGACGTGCCGGAGACGGCGGTGTGGCTGGTGCAGAAGGGGCGCTACCGCGAGGCCAAGCAGGTCGCCCGCGAGATGTTCAACGACAATCTCGACATGCTGCCGGATCGGGACGTCGAGGTGCCGAAGGTCTCGACCCGCGCCTTCCTCGCCGACCTCAGGAAGGATCCGATCCGCTGGCGCGCCACTCTCTACGGCTGGATCGCCTGCTTCGCGCAAGGCAGCGAGTTCTCGACGTTTGCGTTCTACCTGCCGGTACTGTTCGTGATGGTCGGCGTGTCGAGCGTGCTCGGCAACAACCTGGTGACGATGGGACTGTTCTGCTTCGCCGCGCTGTCCGGCTGGGTCGGTCCGCTGCTGACGCCGAAGATCGGCCATCGCGGCATCGCCATCGCCGGTTTCGGCATCGTGCTGGCTTCGCTTCTGGTCGCAGCTTTCGCGCTCTACACCGACAACAAGATACTGCTGCCGTTCGCGGCCGCCGCCATGCTGTGGGGCCATTATTGGGATGCGTCGAACTGCATGACGATCCCGACCATGGTCGCCAAGCCGAAATACCGCGGCACCGCCAGCGGCTTCGCCTACATGTTCGTCAAGCTGCCGTCGTTCCTGGCGATCTTCCTGTTTCCGTCGCTGTTCGCGGCGATCGGGCAGGCCTACGCCACGCTGTTCGTCGCAATCTTCCCGCTGATCGGATTGCTCGCCGCGATCTTCATCCTTCCGGAAGTCTACGGCTACGAGAACGACTGAGGTGCGACCCGGTCGCGGCGTCGTGGCCGCGATCGGGCTCCTCCCGCTACGGGCTCAGGAAGACCGGATCGATCCCGGTGCCGTGGCCGAGCAGGCCGATGGCCTGAAGCTGGGCCGTGTGCAGGTCGATCTCCAGGATGGCGAACAAGGCCAGCAGCACCACGGCGGAGAAGACGAGCAGGGGATGGGACGTGTCCGTGCGGCTTTCGGCGGGCGCGACGAGGCTCTGAATTCCGCGACGCAGGGAGGAACTCTGCGGCAGCGACTTTGATCGAATCTGCATGATGAACCTTCCTTGCCGCGGCATGTCCGAAGCGCGCGACAAATGAACTCTAGCCGCGGCCGCACCGCCGGCATTGATGCACCGCAAACAATTGCACGTATTCAACCAGCGCGTTTTGCCGCTACCTGATGGCGACCGCCAGCGCAGCGATCAGGGCAGGCGGGGTCACCAGCAGGCCGAGCTTGAGGAACGGCCAGGCGCCGACCTCGATCTTCTCCCGCCGGAGCGCGACCAGCCAGAGGATGGTGGCGAGCGAGCCGGTCACCGACAGATTGGGGCCGAGATCGACGCCGATCAGGATGGCGCTGACGACTGGTGCGGGCAGATGATCGTTGGCGGCGACCGAGCCGGCGACGAGGCCGACCGGAAGGTTGTTGGCGATGTTGTCGGCGAGCGCGGTGGCGATACCGACGCTCCAGGCGGCCTGGGGCACCGATTGCGCGACCGCCTCCTGCAGCAGGGCGCTGAGCTGCGCGATCACGCCGGTCTTCACCAGCGCCTCCACCATGACAAACAGCCCGCCGACCAGCGGCAGCACGCTCCAGGAGACACCGTGCAGCACGGGCAAAGGCGATTGCCGGTTGATCAGCAGCACGATCGCCGCCGTCGCGACGCCGCAGATGAAGGTCGGCAGGCCCAGCTGCCGATCCAGCGCTGACGCAGTGACCAGCACGATGCCGATCGCGACGATGCCTGTTGCCGTGAGCTTGCCGCCGCGTCCAAGCTTCGGATGCGGCACGCTGCGGGCAATCGTCTCTTCCTTGAGCGCGCGGTGCTGGCTCAGGCGCAGCACCACGTAAGTGAGCAGGATCGAGGCCGCCGAGGGCAGGGCGAACAGGCGCAGCCATTCGGTGAGCTGCGGCATGCGCGCGCCGAACACGACGAGATTGGCCGGATTGGAAATCGGCAGGACGAAGCTCGCGGCATTGGCGATGAAGGCACAGACGAACAGATAGGGGAGCGGCTTGGCGCCCGCCGCGCGCGTCGCGGCGTAGACCGCAGGCGTCAACACGATCGCGGTGGCGTCGTTCGAGAGCAGCACGGTCACCAGCGTGCCGACGAGATAGATCAGCAGGAACAGCCGCTGCGGCGAGCCGCGCGCATATTCGACCGCGAGCGCGGCGAGATAATCGAACAGGCCTTCGAGCCGCGCCAGTTCTGCGATCAGCATCATGCCGATCAGGAAGAGATAGACGTCGACGCCCTTCTCGATACCCGTCAGTGCATCCTGCCATGGCAGCAAGCCGAGCAGCACCAGCGCGCCAGCGCCGATCACGGCCCAGATCGCCTCGGGTAGGCGAAAGGGGCGGATGATGACGCCTGCGGTCGCGACGATGATGATGCTCCAGGCCCAGATGGCGTCAGACGGCACGGTCAATCCTCGAATGCAGGGGATTCATTCGGCAGCGATAGCCGATGCGAGAACCGCTGTCTTCCCGTACGCCTGCAAGGCGCGATGCCGGGTCTCGGGACGGCGCGCCGGCGCCGTCATTGCGAGGAGCTCTTGCGACGAAGCAATCCAGGCTGCCGCTGCGGAAAGAAGCCGGATTGCTTCGCTACGCTCGCAATGACGGAATGCAAGGCGCCGCCTCATGCCCATGACACTCACCGTGCCACCGAGAGCTTCTCCGTGATTGCCTTGCGCAGTATCCGCGACAGCGATTCCACCGAATACGGCTTCTGGATCAGTTCGAAGCCGCGATGGGCGTTTTCGGCGAGCACGTTGCTGTAGCCGCTGGTGAGCACCACGGGCAGGCCGGGATAGCGCTCGCGGATGATGCCGGCAAGCTCGACGCCGTTCATTCCGGGCATGATGACGTCGGAGAACACGAGGTCGACGGCAAATTCGTTCTCGCCGAGGATCGCCAGCGCCGCGTTCGCGTTGGCGACGCGGCGGACGACATAGCCGAGATCCTCCAGGAGTTCGGTCGAGAAGCGGCCGACTTCGTCGTCATCCTCGACCACGAGCACGCGATAGCCTCGCCCGGTCGCCGCAGCCTCGTGGCTCAGCGCCGCGGCTTCCTTGTCCGTCGCCGGGCTTCGCGCCTGTGGCAGATAGATGGTGAAGGTCGCGCCTTTGCCTTGCGTGCTCGTCACCGCGATGTCGCCCTCGGACTGCTTTGCGAAGCCGAAGGCCTGGCTGAGGCCGAGCCCTGTGCCCTTGCCGACCTCCTTGGTGGTGAAGAACGGCTCGAAGATCGAATCGAGATGCTCCGGCGCGATGCCGCTGCCGGTGTCGGTGACAGAGATGGCGACATAGTCGCCGCCGCGCGCCGATTGTGCGCGCAGGCTCGGAATCCCAAGGACCTTGCGCACGGCGATGGTGAGGCGGCCTTCGCCATCCATGGCATCGCGGGCGTTGATGGCGAGGTTGATCAGCGCGGCCTCGAACTGGGCGATGTCGGCTACGGTGAAGCAGTCGGCATCGTGAACCTCCACGGCGATCTCGATGCGGGCGCCGACCAGCGGCCGGACCAGCTGCGCCACGCCTTCGACCTGGCTGCCGACGTTGAAGATCTGCGGCTTCAGCGGCTGCCGGCGCGCGAACGCCAGAAGCTGCGCGGTCAGCTTGGAGGCGCGCTCGACCGTCTCGGAGATGGCGTCGACGTAGCGGCGACGACGTTCCTCCGGCAGCTCGCGGCGGCGCAGGAAGTCGGTGGCAGAGCGGATGATGGTGAGGAGATTGTTGAAGTCGTGGGCGACGCCGCCGGTGAGCTGGCCGATCGCCTCCATCTTCTGCGATTGCCGCAGCGCTTCCTCGCCGCGGCGGCGCTCCGTGATGTCGACGGCCTCGGGCACGGCACCGGTGATGTTGCCGTGGCGGTCGAACACGGGGCGCATGCCGAAGTCGAAATCGCGCTCGCCGACGGGAAGGCGCAGGCGCATCTCCAGCCGGACCGCTTCACCCCTCAGCACGGTGTGGAAGGCTTCGCGCACCAGCGCGCTCATGCCCTCCGTCGCGCTGAACCAGGGCGTGTCCCAAAACAGCTTTCCGATCACATCCGAAGAGCCCGCCTTGATGCCGTCCAGCGCGGTCCTGTTGGCGTAAAGCAGCTCGCCTCTGAGATTGACCAGGCCCTGATACTGATTGCTGGTCTCCAGGATCGCACGCAGCCGTGCCTCGTTGGATTCGAGCTCGGCGGTGCGCTCGGCAATGCGCTGTTCCAGCGTCTCGTTGAGCTGCCTGAGCTCGATCTCGGCCTGCTTGGCGACGGTGATGTCGTGGGCGACGCCGATGAAGCCGATATGCTTGCCTGTCGGGTCCCAGCGCGGCTGCGATTCCGATCTAAGCCACCGCCATTCGCCGCTTGCGTTCCTGTAACGCGCTTCCAGCACGAAGGGTTTGAGGGACGCTTCGCCCTGGACGGATTGCTGGAGCACGTGCGGAAGGTCGTCGGGATGCAACACCTTGCGCCAGTCGAAATCGATTGCCTGGTCGTACGGCAGGCCGACGAAATCGACGTAGGCCTGGTTGGCGAAGGACCGCTTGCGATCGAGCTTGGTCACCCAGATCGGCACCGGCGCGCTGTCGGCGATCAGCCGGAAGCGCTCCTCGCTCTCGCGCAGCGTCTCGCGCGCGAGCATCTGGTCGGTGATGTCGATGTGGGCGCCGACGAGCCGAATGGCGCGGCCGTCCTTGTCGCGCTCGATCTTGGCGACGACCCGGATCCAGCGGGTCTCGCCGTCGCTGGGACGGATGATGCGGTATTCGGCAACGTAGTCTTCGCTCGTTCCGGCGAGAGCCTCGAAGAAATGCTTGACGGTTGCCTCGCGGTCGTCGGGATGGATACGATTGACCCAATCCTCGTGCGACTCCTCGGCAGCTTCCGGCGGCAGGCCGTGGATGATCAGATATTCGGGCGAGCGGCGGTTCTTGAAGCCTTCGCGGAAATCGACCTCGACGCCGCCGACCTTGCCGATGCGCTGGATGCGCGCAAGCTCGGCCTCGCGCTCCTGCAGCGCACGATAGGCGTTGTCGCGCTCGCGTGCGATGTCTTCGAGGTGCTGGCGCAGCCTTTCGGCGGCGATGGTCTCGGGCAAGGGATCGTTCAAGGCATCGGCCGTTGTGATGCGGGTGCGCACGTGCCGGACCAATATTCACACAGACGGAACGCGATGGCCATCGTTTAGAGAGGAAAGTGTCGGGAAATAAGAGCGAGCGTGCCTGAACGCGGAAAACTGCGCGGTGGCAACGTCTGGTCTGGCAATTTGTTCCGGACACTGGAACGATCGGCTGATCGAGGCGTCTTCGCGAGGTGCCAACTCTCATAAGAATCCCTTTCCAAAGAGGCTAGATCTTGAAGCTCTTCGTCTGTCAGGCCTGCGGCAACGTTCTCTATTTCGAGAATCGTGCCTGCGAACGCTGCGGCCATCGTGTCGCCTTCCTGCCGGAGAAGGAGACCATGTCGGCGATCGAGCCCGACGGAGAAGCCTGGAGGACATTGGCCGACAATGGCGAAGGCCGGATGCTGTGCCGGAATGCCGAGTACGATGCCTGCAACTGGCTCACGGACACAGGCGATACCACCGGCTATTGTCGCGCCTGCCGCCACAATGGGACGGTGCCGAACCTCTCCGATCCGGCGCAGCTCGCCGGATGGCGTGAGCTGGAGGTGGCCAAGCACCGATTATTCTATTCCCTGATCCGCTGGAGGCTGCCGCTCCAGTCCCGGTGGGACAATCCCGAGCATGGCCTGATCTTCAATTTCCTCGCCGACGATCCGCACAGCGGAGAGACGGTCATGACCGGCCACGACAATGGCCTGATCACGATCGCGCTGACCGAAGCCGACGACATCGAGCGCGAGCGGCGCAGGCTGGAGCTGGGCGAGCCTTACAGGACGCTGCTCGGACATTTCCGCCACGAGGTCGGGCACTATTTCTGGGACGTGCTGGTGCAGGGCGGCGGCAAGCTCGACCCGTGCCGCGCCGTGTTCGGCGACGATGCGGCCGATTACGGTCAGGCCTTGCAGCGCCATTATGCCGAAGGCCCGCCGCCCGACTGGCAGCAGAGCTACGTCTCGGCCTACGCCACGATGCATCCCTGGGAAGACTTCGCCGAGACCTGGGCGCACTACCTCCACATCGTCGACACCCTGGAGATGGCCGCCGAGTTCGGCATGGAGGTGCGCCCCAAGGTCGATCGCGACGGGGAGTTGACGGCGCGCATCCGTTTCGACCCCTACGAGGCAAGGGACGTCGAGGCGCTGGTCAACGCATGGCTGCCCTTCACCTTCGCCATGAACAGCGTCAACCGCGCCATGGGCCTGCGCGACCTCTATCCCTTCATCCTGTCGCCCGTGGTGGTCGCCAAGCTCGGCTTCATTCACGGCCTGGTCCGGGACGTGGCCAAGGCCGGGAAGCCCCTGGACGCGGCACGGCGTCCCTAAAGCATGATCCGGAAAAGTGCGCAGCGGCTTTCCGAAAAGATTATGCTTAAACAATAACCTGGAGCGCGATGACGCTTCATCCTGATCGCATCGCGCTTTAGGGCTCGCCGGGCCCATTTCGGTCTTGCGCTGGTACGCCAGAGGCCCCGGATTTAGACCGTTGCCTCCGGCCCATTTTGATGTACCACGGGGGCCACACGGCCCGTTCCCACAGGCCCCAACGGCCAGGAGACGGGTCCCGCCCAAGGTCGAGACTCAAGAAAAGCATGTTCAAACGCATTCTGATCGCCAATCGCGGCGAAATCGCCTGCCGGGTCATCAAGACCGCCCGCAAGATGGGAATTCAGACGGTTGCGGTCTATTCCGAGGCCGACCGCGATGCCCTCCATGTCGAGATGGCCGACGAGGCCGTGCTGATCGGCCCGCCCGCTGCGGCCGAGAGCTATCTGGTGATCGAAAAGATCGTCGAGGCCTGCCGCAAGACCGGCGCGCAAGCCGTGCATCCCGGCTACGGCTTCCTGTCCGAGCGCGAGGCGTTTCCGCGCGCGCTGGAGGCGGCCGGCATCGTCTTCATCGGCCCGAATCCGGGCGCGATCGCGGCGATGGGCGACAAGATCGAGTCCAAGAAGGCGGCGGCAAACGCCGACGTCTCGACCGTGCCGGGCTTTCTCGGCGTCATCGAAGACGCCAGGCACGCGGTCAGGATCGCCGACGCGATCGGCTATCCCGTGATGATCAAGGCCTCCGCCGGCGGTGGCGGCAAGGGCATGCGGATTGCCTACTCGACCCAGGAGGTCGAGGAGGGATTTGGGCTGGCGAAAGCGGAAGCGAAGGCTTCGTTCGGCGACGACCGCGTCTTCATCGAAAAGTTCATCGTCGATCCCCGCCACATCGAGATCCAGGTGCTGGGCGACAAGCACGGCAACGTGATCTATCTCGGCGAGCGCGAATGCTCGATCCAGCGCCGCAACCAGAAGGTCATCGAGGAAGCGCCGTCGCCGCTGCTCGACGAGGCCACCCGCCGCAAGATGGGCGAGCAGGCGGTCGCGCTGGCCAAGGCCGTGAACTACGACTCCGCCGGCACCGTCGAGTTCGTGGCGGGACAGGACAAGAGCTTCTACTTCCTGGAGATGAACACGCGCCTCCAGGTCGAGCATCCCGTCACGGAACTCGTCACCGGGATCGACCTCGTCGAGCAGATGATCCGCGTCGCCGCCGGCGAGAAGCTCGCCATCGCGCAGAAGGACGTCACGCTGACGGGCTGGGCGGTGGAATCCCGCCTCTACGCCGAAGACCCGTTCCGCAACTTCCTGCCCTCGATCGGGCGGCTCGTGAAGTATCGCCCGCCGGCGGAGGCCAGCAAGGACGGCATCACCATCCGCAACGATACCGGCGTGCAGGAAGGGGGTGAGATCTCGATCCATTACGATCCGATGATCGCCAAGCTCGTCACGCATGCGCCGTCGCGTGCGGCTGCGATCGAGGCGCAGGCCACCGCGCTGGACTCGTTCTACGTTGACGGCATCCGCCACAACATCCCGTTCCTGTCGGCGCTGATGCACCATCCGCGCTGGCGCGAGGGACGGCTCTCGACCGGCTTCATCGCCGAGGAATTCCCCAGGGGCTTTGCAGTGCGCGTTCCCGAAGGCGAGGTCGCACGGCGGATCGCCGCGGTCGGCGCCGCCATCGATCACGTGCTCGGCGAGCGCAAGCGGCAGATCTCCGGCCAGATGGGCGGCCGCATCGTGCAGCGCGAGCGGCGTCGCGCGGTCTGGCTCGATCGCGAGGAGATCCAGCTCGAGATCGCGCGCGAGGGCGAGGCGATCGCAGTGCGCTTCGTCGACGCCGAGGGCAAGACCGGCAACGCGCATCTGCTGCAGTCGTCGTGGAGGCCGGGTGATCCGGTCTGGCAGGGCACCATCGACGGTCAGTTCGTCGCCGTGCAGGCGCGTCCGATCGCCAACGGCATCCGCCTCGCGCACCAGGGCGTCGAGGTGCCGGTCTATGTCTGGACCGAAACGGAAGCGACCTCGGCGCGGCTGATGCCGGTCACGACGGCCTCCGACACCGGCAAGAAGCTGCTGTGCCCGATGCCCGGTCTCGTGGTCTCCATTGCGGTGACCGAGGGGCAGGAGGTCAAGGCCGGCGAGACGCTGGCGGTGGTCGAAGCCATGAAGATGCAGAACGTGCTGCGCGCCGAGCAGGACGGCACCGTGAAGAAGATCCATGCCAGCGCGGGCTCGACGCTCGCGGTGGACGCACTGATCCTGGAGTTTGCGTAACGAAGCCCACTCTCGTGTCCCGGACGCGATGCAACGCATTAGCGTTGCTTCGCAGAGCCGGGACCCAGATCGCTAGCATTTCGCTCAGCAGCATGGGCCTCGGCTCTGCAGCGCATCGCTGAAGGGCGCTGCGCTGCGTCCGGGGCACGAGAGTGCCATATTTCCGTCGCTCGCAATGACGGAGTATGCTGTGGCCTCCGTGACCTAACCGAGACAGCACCCATGGCCTTCCGTTCCCGCCGCGAGAAACTACGCTCCGTCCTGTCGGGCGGGGCTTGTGTCCATCCCGGCTCTGTGTACGACGCCATCTCGATCCGCATTGCCGAGGACCTCGGTTTTCCGCTCGGCATGTTCGGGGGATCAGTGGCCTCGCTGGCCGTGCTCGGCGATCCCGACGTCACGCTGATCACGCTCACCGAGCTTGCCGAGCAGATGCGGCGGATGTCGCGCGCCGCAACACTCCCCGTTCTGGTCGACGCCGATCACGGCTACGGCAATGCGCTCAACGTGCGCCGCACGGTGCAGGAGCTGGAGATGGCGGGCGCGGCCGGCCTCACCATCGAGGACACGCTGTTGCCGGCGGCCTTTGGCGAGACGAAGTCGCAGCTGATCCCGCTCGAGGAAGGCGTCGGCAAGATGAAGGCGGCGCTTGGCGGCCGCAGCGATGCCTCGCTGGTGATCATGGGCCGCACGGGCGCCGCCGCGATCACCTCGATCGAGGATGCGATCCGCCGCGCCAGGGCCTATGAGGCCACCGGGGTCGATGCATTGTTCTTCACCGGCATCAAGTCGCGCGCCGAGCTCGAGGCCATCGCATCCGCCACGCGCCTGCCGATCGTGCTCGGCGGCGCGCCGGAGGAATTGAACGTGCTCGATGACCTTGCGAGCCAGCGCGTACGCATCGCGTTGCAGGGCCATGCACCGATCGCCGCCGCGACGCAGGCCGTCTACGAGACGCAGAAGGCGTTGCGCGACGGCACGGCGCCGAAAAGCCTCAAGGGGCTGGCATCGTCGGAGCTGATGGCCCGCGTCATGCGCGAGAGCGAGGTCAGGACGCGCAGCGCCGACGTCCTGGAACCGAAAAAGTGAGCCGGGCGATTCTTCAGGTCATGATCCGCGGACGCGTGCAGGGCGTCGGCTATCGGGCCTGGGTCGAGTATCAGGCGACGACGAGCGGCCTCGAAGGCTGGGTCCGCAACCGCCGCGACGGCAGCGTGGAAGCGCTGTTCGCTGGCGCGCCGAAGCACGTTGCCGACATGGTCGCGCTGTGCCGCCACGGCCCGCCGGCCTCGCGCGTCGACAGTGTCACCAGTGAAACCGCGAACGCGGATGAACTCAATCTGCGCCGGGCAGGGGAGACATTCTCGGTGCTGCCGACGGCGTAGGTCTGCTCCCTCGCCCCACTTGCGGGGAGAGGCGAAGAGGAAATCATCGCGGCAATTTCGCGATCGCCTCGCTCAGCTCATGGATCTCGTAGGGCTTGCGCAGGATCGGGAAATCGCCGCGCACACCGGCGGCGACCTCGCTGTAACCGGTGGCAAGCAGGATCGGCAGGCCGGGGCGGATCTGGCGGAGGCGATGGGCGAGGCTGAGCCCATCCATCTTGCCCGGCATGACGATGTCCGAGAACACGAAGTCGACGCCGTTGCTCTCGATCTCGCGCAATGCCGCTTCGGCATCGGCGACCCGGCGCACCTGGTAGCCGAGCTGCTCGAGAAGACCGATACTGACCAGGGCAACGTCGGGATTGTCCTCGACCAGCAGCACCGTGCCGCTGCCGCGGAACGCGGCTCCCGTTGCCTCGCGCGACGGCGCATCTATGCCGCGCGGCAGGACGATGGTGAATGTCGTGCCTTTTCCGAGCTCGCTTGCGACCTTCACCGTGCCGCCGGCCTGGTGGGCGAAGCCGTGCACCTGCGAAAGGCCGAGGCCCGTGCCTTTGCCGATCGGCTTGGTCGTGAAGAACGGCTCAAAGATCTTGTCGAGAACGTCGGAGGGAATTCCAAGCCCGGAATCGGCGACGTCGATTGCGACGAAGTCGCCGGCGAGGGGCGTCTCGTTCAGCACGACATTGCGCGCCCTGACCGTCACGGTGCCGCCTTCCGGCATCGCGTCGCGGGCATTGATGACGAGGTTGAGCAGCGCGGTCTCGAACTCGGAGACGTCGGCCTTGATCGGCCAGGTGTCGGACTGGATGTCGAAGGCGAGACGCACGGAACTGCCCACGCCGGCGAGCAGCACCTCGCGGATGGCTGCGACGCGTTCGGCGAAATCGATCGCCTGCGGGTTGACGCTCTGTCGCCGTGCGAAGGTGAGGAGCTGGTTCGTCAGCGCGGCGCCGCGTTTGGTCGCGGTCTCGATCGCGGACGTGGCGCGCTCGAGCTTGGGGTCGTCGGCGGCGTTCTTCTTCAGGATGTGAAGGCTGCCGCTGATGATCATCAGAAGATTGTTGAAGTCGTGGGCAACCCCGCCGGTGAGCTGTCCGAGTGCATCGAATTTCTGGGACTCGGCGAGCTGCTTCTGCATCGCCTCGAGCTTGAGCTGGGAATTGCGACGCTCGGTGATGTCGCGCGTGATCTTGGCGAAGCCGATCAGCGTGCCGTCCTCGTAGATCGGGTCGATCACCACGCTGGCCCAGAAGAACGTGCCGTCCTTGCGGACGCGCCAGCCTTCCTCCTCGTATCGGCCCTTTTCCCGCGCAATACCGAGCGCCCGCGCGGGCTTGCCGTTGGCGCGGTCGGTTTCGGTGTAGAAACGAGAAAAATGCTGGCCGAGGATCTCCTCAGGCGAATAGCCCTTGATGCGTTCGCCGCCGATATTCCAGCTGGTGACGATCCCCTTGGGGTCGAGCATGTAGAGGGCGTAGTCGGCAACCCCCTCAACCAACAGCCGGAAACTGCGCTCGCTCTCGAACAAGTCTCTCTGTTGACTGAACTTTTTGGTCATTCGGACCCCGCCTCGACGGGGGCAAACGCCGCAGGGGGCGGATTTGTTCCGCTCCATGGGACATTTTTAGGCAATGTCTCGAACCCCATGAGGTGCGTCGCACAATTGCATGCCCGGGGGCGATCAGGCTCGGCGGACTGGCTGCTCGCTGGTCGCCACGCTTCTGAACATCGCGGCCACCGCGCGCAGCGCCGCGAGTCTGGCGGGATCGCTGACTCTCGAATGCAGCAGCACCTTCGAGCTGCCGAGTCCCGGCAGCTTGTACGCGGGCCCGATATCAATCAAACCCGGAGGTGCGATCCGCCGCGCCAGCGGTGCGATCGCGAGGCCGGCAAGCGCAGCTGCGACCACCGCCGTCACGCCGCCGCCGACGAATCGCTCGCGCCGGGCGATGCCGGCCTTGTCGAGCGCGCGTATGGCGATGGCGCGGACGCCGCAGGGCGGGGCAAGCGTTGCGAGCGGCAGTGCTTCGCCGCTTGGGAGTGCGAAGCGCCGTGACGCGAACCAGCCGAACGCGTCTTCGGTCAGCTTTTCGCCGCCGCGGCGGCTGCCTTCCTGGCGCACGATCACCGCATCCAAGCGGCCCGCGTCATACGCGTCCTGCATCTCGCGCGAGAAGCCGATCGTGACGGCGAGGGTGAGATTCGCGGACATCGCGTGCAGCCGTTCGAGCAGCGGCACCAGCTCTGGACCTGCGGCGTGATCGGAAATGCCGAGCGACAGCGACTGCACGGCGGAAGCCTCGCCGGAGAGCGCACGGTCATGCGCTTCCATGAGCGCGCGGGCGCGATCGAGGAACGCGGCGCCATCGGCAGTGAGCCGGACCGCGCGCGGCGAGCGTTCCACGAGACGTTTCCCCAGCAATGCCTCGAGCCGCTGCAGCTTGAGGCTGACAGCTGCCTGCGTCGTGCCGAGCGCTTCGGCCGCGCGGGTAAAGCTCTGGAGGTCGGCAACCAGCAGGAAGGCCTGGACCGTGGCGATGTCGAGTGCGGCTTTCATTATATATTGTTATCACTGGTATTATCATCGATAAGATATCAAAATGAGGCCCGCAGGTCTAGCTTCTCACCAACGCCCCGCAAAAACCCGCGCGGCATCCTGAGGAGAACCACCATGCCCCTGATCACCGTGTCCTACGCCACGTCCCGCCAGTCGCCGTCGCTGAAGGCCGACATCGCCAAAGCCGTGTCCGAACTTACCGCAAGGATCCTGCACAAGGATCCCAGAGTCACCGCCATCATCGTGAAGTCCGTGGATGCCAGCGACTGGTTCGCCGGCGGCAAGTCGCTCGCCGAACAGAAGCTTGCAAGCTACTGGATCGACATCCACGTCACCGAGGGCACCAACACCAAGGACGAGAAGGCGGCTTATCTCGCCGTGATGTTCAAGCGCATGGCCGAGATCCTGGGGCCGCTGCATCCGGAGACCTACCTGCATGTCGACGAGGTCAAGGGCGACGCCTACGGCTTTGGCGGCCTGACCCAGGAGCGGCGCTACATCGCCGGCAAGCTCGAGGTTTCGCTGCAGGCGGCGTGATGCCTGGTCGCGGGTGAGCAATCTCACCCGCGACCGGTTGCGAGGGATCGTCAGTTCGCCGCCCGGAACCGAACCTCGGAATTGTTGAGGAAGCACGTCTTGTCGAACAGCTTCAGGTCCAGCGGGTTCGGCAGCCTGACATCGCTGAGATCAGGACAGGGCTTGAGTGATGGGTCATAGGAGCGGTCGATCTGCGAGATGAAGACGAGGATCAGCCCCTTGTCGCGTGCGAAGGATTTCAGGGCGCGCACCTGAACGGTCAGGTCGGGGTTTTCCCGCCGCTGGTCGAGCAGTTGCAGATAATCGATCACGACGAATGTGCCGCGCGGGGCGGGCGCCATCTGCTTGACGATGTAATCGGCGCTGATCGCGTCGGAGCAATCGACCTCGAACAATTTGTCGAACTGTGCGGGGTCTGCGCCGATTGCCCGCAAGCGGTCCAGAACGTCTCTCTCGGTGTATTCGAGCGAGAAGAACGCGCAACGGCCGCCTTTCCTTATGGCCTCTACCGCAAGTTCGAGACTCATCAGGGTCTTGCCATGACCGGGGCGCGCACCGACCAGCACCAGGTCTCCCGGCCGGAATCGAGGAAACAGTTTGCCGGCCGGTGTCTCCGCCGCGGCTTTCGCCGCGAGCAGGCTCCAGGCGGAAAACCCTTCCGTTGTGGCGATGCGGTCAAGCGCGTCGTGGAGTGGAATGCCGTCCTCGCGGGACAGGCGCTTCGCCTTGCGCTTGAGATGATAGATCGGCGCAGACAGTCTCATCGTGAGAACCTCCCATTGCGAGCATGATCGCAATCCCTCCTTATGCCGAGCGCTCGAACAGTCGGTCCGATGATCAATTCGCCCGGCATGAAGTCTGCTTTCCCGGCGGAGGGGGGAGGCGCGGGCGACGCCGGAATCGAGCGTAGCCGATTCTGCATCTGCGGAGAACGGATCGGTGTGTGTCCGTCAGGCGGCGGGCTCTGGCACCAGAGCCGTGGTCGGCCCGAACAGCTGCTCGAACGCCTGCTTCAACGCGATGTCGACGTCGGCCATGGTCACGATCCGGCCGAGGTCGACCAGCGAGGTGACGCCATAGCGGGGATCGGCGACGCCGCAAGGAACGATGCCGGCAAAATGCGACAGCTCCGGCTCGACATTGATGGCGATGCCGTGGAAGGACACCCAGCGCTTCAGGCGGACGCCGATCGCCGCAATCTTGTCCTCGTGATCCGCCCCCTTGTCGGGCCGCCTGACCCAGACGCCGACCCGGTCCTCGCGCCGCTCGCCGCGAATGTTGAAGGCGGCCAGCGTGCGCAGGATCAATTCCTCCAGGCTCGCGACATAGGCCCGAACGTCCGGCCGGCGGCGCTTGAGGTCCAGCATGACATAGGCCACCCGCTGGCCCGGCCCGTGATAGGTGAGCTGCCCGCCACGCCCGGTCGCGAAGATCGGGAAGCGGGCATCGAGCAGGTCGGATTGCTTGCCCGAGGTGCCCGAGGTGTAGAGCGGGGGGTGTTCGAGCAGCCAGACCAATTCCGGGGCCTCGCCCGCCGCGATCGCGGCGACCCGGGCCTCCATGGCGGCGACCGCGTCCGGATAGGGCACCGGAGCGTCCGAGATAAGCCATTCGACGGGCTCGCCGCCCGCGGCGGAAAACGAACTCAAATCGAGCTCGTGGCGCTGGTCTTGGCGCTGGTTTTGGCGGGGGTTTCGAGGCGAATTAACCATTGGCTAACCATAACGTGGTGATGATCGCAGGCGCAAATGAAGAGTCCCAAGTTGCGGCGGTCCTGACAGTGCCCACTCTCGACAAAGTCACCGTGGATCTCATGGTCGTCCTCGGGACGACCACCATGCCGATCCATCAGGTATTACGTCTTTCCCGCGGCGCCATCATCGAGCTGGATGCTACCGAGGCCGACGAGGTCAAGGTCCTGGCCAATAATCTGCCCGTTGCTTCCGGCGTCGTGCTGGTGGACCGCAACCGGATCGCGGTCGAAGTGAAACAGATGCTGCCGCGCACGGCCGGCACGCGCTAGCGGGCGGGCACCGATAGGCCCGATCCCTGGGAGAAGGGCCGGAACTTTCCTGCCAAGCTTGTGGAATTCGGGACCTTTGCGGGCTTGTATCCCCCTGATGGATTTGTTAGATCGGCGGCCGCTGATCCGGCCAGCCTAAAGACCTCAGGCCGGCATCTCCTAGCGCTCGTGGCGGAACTGGTAGACGCGCTGCCTTGAGGTGGCAGTGGGTAACACCGTGGGGGTTCGAGTCCCTCCGAGCGCACCAAACCTCATATTTCTCTGAAATCATTGAGATTTCCGGTCGCGGCCCGGAGATGACGGCGTTCCGACGCAAGTCGGGAATGGACCGGGCGCATGTCTCGGAACTGCGCCCCATCCTTCATATTTCGAGCGGCATCGCAGCAGCCGGATTTGCGACCATCGATTGTCTGAGCAGTGCTTTCGCGAGCCGCTCGTCGCCTGCTTGACGCCCGCTCTACTGCGCCTCGATTCCAGCCGCCTTGATGATCCGGTCCCATTTGCCGATCTCAGCTTTCAGGAAGGCTTCGAGGGCTTCGGGGGTCGCGCGCTCGGGCTCGACTGGAGCCATGCTGAGCTCGGCAAAGCGGCTGACCAGCGCGGGATCCTTCAGCGCCGTCTGCAGCGCGCTTACGAGCTGGTCGACGACAGGCTTGGGCGTCCCGCGCGGCGCGTAGAGACCATACCACGTCGTCACGTCGAACGCCGGAACGCCGGCTTCAGCCGAGGTCGGCACGCCAGGCAGCGTCGCCACGCGCTTCTTGCTGGTGATCGCGTAGCCTTTGATCGTGTTCGACTGGATATAGGGCGTCGGCCCGGTCGCGGGATCGCAATAGACATCGATGTGGCCGGCGATGACGTCGTTCAATGCCGGCCCGCCGCCCTTGTAGTAGATTGGGGTGAGCTTGGTATCCGTCGCGCTCATGAACATCAAACCGCAGAGCTGCGAGGCTGAGCCGAGACCGACATTGCCGAAGGTCATCTTGTCGCCGGCGTTGCGGATATGTGCGATGAGCTCGTTGAGGTCCTTGGCTGGAAAGGTCGGCCGCGCCACGAGGATCATCGGGACGTCGGTGACGAGCCCGATCATCGCGAAATCCCCGACCGGATCGAACGGCAGCTTGGCGTAGAGGGCAGGCGCAGTAGCCTGGCCGACATGCATCAGGAGCAGCGTGTAGCCATCAGGGGCCGCCTTGGCGACGCGGTTGGTGCCGAGCGTGCCGCCGGCGCCGACGACATTTTCAATCACGATGGACTGTTTCAGCGTCGCGCTCATGGCGCTGCCGAGGATGCGTGCGATCACGTCGCCGGGACCACCGGCGGAGAAGGGCACGATGATCGTGATCGGGCGGGCGGGGTAGTCGTTCGCGATGGCCGCGCCGCCGGAATAGAGCAGGAGGAACAGGATCAGCGATCGTACGAGATACGTCATCGAACACTCCCTGGCGGCAATGTTTCAGTCGTCGGAAGGCGCCGCCTCCTTGGCTGCCGACGATTTTTCGATCATGTCGAGCGCGGCCACCGCAGCCGCATTGATGTGGTCGACGCAGCAGCGCTCGGCGAGGTCCGCATCGCCGTTCTGGATCGCGCGCCAGATCGCGGTGACCTCGCGCAGGCTCTTGTTGATCCGCTTCGGCTGCGACATCGAGGTAATCCGCAGCAGCTGGATCCGGTCGTGGAGCGGCTTGAGCATGCGCTCGATGAACGCGTTGCGGCAGCCG
>NZ_AJQE01000365.1 GCF_000261685.1 Bradyrhizobium genomosp. I (2014)
TCGGTCTTGGCTTCCAGGCATCCGACGAGATCCTGCTTGGCCGCGGCAGCCTTCAGCCGCGTCAGGGCTTCCCCGATCCGGCGAGCCACTTCCGGATCGTGAAGCCTGGCACATTCGCGGCCGGCAAAGCCTTCGAGCACCGCGCGCGCCGCGTAGAGCTGCCGGGCCTCTTCGAGGCTGATCGTGGAAACCACCGGGCCGCGGTGCGGGACCGTATTGACCAATCCGTCGGCCTCGAGGGCACGCAGCGCTTCCCGGATCGAGGGGCGGCTGACGCCCATCATCTCGCAGAGCTCGCGCTCGACCAGACGCTGTCCCGGTTTCAGCGTGCCGGACATGATCGCCTCGCGCAGCTTTTGCGCCACCATCGCCCGGACGGTCGGTACGTCATCGATGCGGAGTGTCGACTGCAATTCGCGGCGTCTTTCCATGTCCGGGCCTTGGTTGGAATGATTCAATACCGGTTTACAGGCAGAATCATCATTTCGGCAATTTGAACGTGGGCGGGCTGGTCAAGGGCAAAGACGATCGAACGGGCGATATCGGCCGGCTCGAGCGCCATCCTGAACTGGTCGAAATAGTCCCTCTCTTTCTGCTTGTCGCCGCGGTAGCGGGTCAGGATGATGTTGGTCCTGGTCAGGCCGGGCTGGAGCTCGGTCACCCGGATCGCGGTGTCCGCCAGCTCGCCCCGAAGGGTCTCGGTGAACATGTGCACACCCGCCTTGCTGGTGCTGTAGGCGGCCATATCCGGGACAATGCGGACTGCGTTGATGGAGCTGATGTTGACGACATGACCGGCGTTGCGTCGGACCATGTCGGGGAGCAGCGCGCGCGTCACGCGCATCAGGCCGATCAGATTGGTCTGGATGATGTTCGACCAGTCGTCCGCGGAGCCGACGTCGAATCGCGTCCGTCCGCCGATGTCATGGCCGGCATTGTTGATGAGAACGTCGACCGGTTTGAAATGCGCCGGGATGGCCTCCGGCAGGCGATCCACGGCCTGCGCATCGCTGACGTCGAGCTGGATCGGAAATACGGCGCTGCCGGCGGTGGCCGCCAGCTCCTGCAGCGCCTTGGCGTCGCGGTCGACCAGCACGACGCGGCGGCCGCTTTCGAGCAGCGCCTTGGTGATGGCGCGGCCCATGCCACCGGCGGCACCAGTCAGGACGACGGTCTGGCCCGATTGTTCAGTCATCGCAACACTCCCATTCCAATGGACTCATGCGGCGGACCAGCCGCCGTCGATCGGCAGGCTGGCTCCGGTGATGTCGTTTGCGGCAGGACCACAGAGGAAGACGACCATGGCCGCCACGGCGCCCATTTCGACGAAGCGCTGCGTCGGCTGGCGCTCGCCGAGATAGTCGCGGGTGACGTCGGCGACCGTGCGACCGCCATTCGAAGCCATCGTCGCGATCTTGTTGAGGATGGCGGGCGTCGGCAGCGTGCCCGGGCAGAGGGTGTTGCAGGTGATGCCGCTGCGGGCCGTCTCGATCGCCACGGCGCGGGTCATCCCTGCGATCGCCGTCTTCGTGGTGACGTAGTCGATGCGGTCCTCGGTCGCGCGGCTCGAATAGATCGAGCCCATGTTGATGATGCGGCCCCAGCCGCGCTGCTTCATCGCCGGCAGCGCCAGCCGGATCAGATGGAACGGCGCCGACAAGTTGACGGCCAGCGCCTGCTCCCAGCGCTCGGGCGGAAACCGCTCGATGGCCGCAAAATGCCTGACGACGGCGTTGTTGACGAGGATATCGACGGCGCCGCAGCGGTCGAGCAGATCGGCCATCATGGCCTCGATCGTCTCGCGCCGGGCGAGATCGACGCCGGCCGCGATCACCTCGATGCCGAAGCGGGCGCGGAGATCATCCGCGGCCTGTTTCCGCGCATTGATATCGTGAAGGACGATATTGGCGCCGGCGCCGGCGAGGCCTTCCGCCACGGCGAAGCCGAGGCCCGTCGTTGCGCCGGTCACGAGTGCCCATTTGCCCTTCATCGCAGCCATGCCCGCTACTTCTTGTCGAGCTCGGCAAAGACTTCCTTCGCGTTCCGGAACGCGTCCACGCCGGCCGGCACGCCGCAATAGATCGCGACCTGCATGAAGACCTCGCGGATCTCCTCGCGGGTCGCGCCGTTGGCGAGCGCGCCGCGGACATGGGTCTTGAGCTCATGCGGGCGGTTGAGCGCGCAGAGCATTGCCAGGTTGAGGAAGCTGCGCGTCTTTCGCGTCAGTCCCTCGCGCCCCCAGACGTAACCCCAGCAATACTCGGTGGTGAGGTCCTGCATCGGGCGGTTGAACGCGTCCGCGGATGCGATCGCCTTGTCGACGAACTCGTTGCCGAGCACGGCTTTGCGGATTTCGAGACCGCGGTCGTAGGTCGCCTTGTCCATTCTGTTCTCCTTTCTTGTTCGGGCGTTGTCAGCTCTTCGGCCAGAACGGTTTTGCCAGCGCCAGTTCGGGCGGGAACACCGTCACCGGCACGCCGGATTGCCACTGCACGATGGTCATGCCGGCGCCGACGCGGCGTCCTTTCCCGTCGAACTTGATCTCGCCCAGCGGGTAGTATTTCGAGGGGCCCGCATCCATGGTGCGCAGCGCTTCGGCGACGGCGACGCGGTCGGCCTTGCCGGCCTTCTCCAGCGCGTCCTTGATCACCCACATGTCGCCATAGGTGGAGATCGCGTTCTGCGTCATCCACGGCTCCTTGTAGCGGGTCTTCAATTCGGCGATCAGCGCTTCGTGGCCCTTGGCGCCCCAGCTGGCGACGCAGGTCAAGACGCCCTGGAGCAGTTCGGGGCTCACGGTCTGCAGCATGTCGGGTTCGGCAATCGCGATGCCGAACGAGATCGTCGGAACCTTGCCCTGGCCGAGGCCGAACTCGTTCATCTTCTCCAGCAGCAGCTTGGCGTCCGAGATCACCGTCGGCAGGAAGAAGAGCAGGTCGGGCTTGGCCGAGCGGATCTTCTGCACCAGCGACGTCGCATCTGCGAGCGGCGGCGTGAACGTCTCGTCGACGATCAGCTGCAGCTGGTTCTCCGCCAGCAGGCCCTCGCGCATCGACTTTGCGGAGGCGATTGACGCCGCGGTATTGTCGGTGAGGATCGCGACCGTCTTCGGCCGCTTGCCGGACGCCGCCTCCGCCAGCTTGATGATCTGCGGCAACGCCTGTCGTGCCTGGGAGCCCGCCGTGGCAGACGTCTGGAACACGTATTTGAAGCCGCGATCCGTGATCAGGTCGGAGTAGGAGAGGGTGAGGACGGGCAGGTTGGCGCGTTCGGTGACCTCGGTGACCGCGAGCGTGAACGACGACAGATAGGCGCCGCTTGCCGCGACGAGGTCGCTCTCCTGGGCCACCATGCGCTGGGCGGCGTTCTTGGCCTTCTCCGTGGTGTCGCCGGAATCGAGCACGACGAGCTTCAGCTTGGCGCCGCCGAGC
>NZ_AJQE01000366.1 GCF_000261685.1 Bradyrhizobium genomosp. I (2014)
TTCTGCTCATCGAATTGCTTCAACCAGGCCTGGATGTATCGCCGATCGTCCGGACAAAGCCGTTCAAGCAAACGAAGGTTCTGCGCTCTGAATTCCACAAGGGTTCTCGGCATAAGACCTCCTCAAAACCCTGCCATCCCGAGAGGGTGCTTCGGCGGGGGAACCGGGTCAACGGCAAAGAGAGGCTTGAAATTCCGGGCGAGCTGATGCAGCGCCAAAAGCGAAAACCCCGCCTGGGGGAAGCGGGATTCTCTGTCGGGGTGAAGCTTGGGGACGCTTCAACTGTAAGACGCGCGAGCCGCAAGAAGGTTCAAAAGAGAATGCACCTCGCTGGGCGGCTGAGAATGGCGGCGGATGAACCTCGGCGAGATCGGCTGTGACCAATCGTCATGCTTCGGGGCCTGCTCAGCGCGATCGTGGAAACGCTCCTCGGCGTCGCATGGGACGCGATCGTCAGGTTGCTCCGCCTGGAGAACGCTGTCGAACTCACCACCGCCTTCGTCGGTCTCTCCTGCATCGTGATCGGCTTCGCGGCCTTTCTGCTGGATCATTGAAGCGGAAATGTCGGAAAGACGTTCTCTGCTCGTGGCTCGGTGAACGCGGACGGCGAACCGGATGTACGTCGCGCCAGGCGATGACAAATCCGTCGTTCGGTTGAAAAGCAGCCGCCCCGAGCGGGTTGAGTTCTGTTCGAGCATGAGCTCCGCGCAAACGCGTTCGGTGTTGTCGCGAGGGAAAACCGCTTCACGGTTTTCCGCGTCATGCTTCTAGGCTGCAATCCGCCGGTTGACAGGGACCGTCAGGAACTTGAGCGCTTCTGCATGTGCGAGGTCGGGAACCGCGATCGCCGTGTGGCTGTACATCGCATGTGTCCGCGATCTCGCAATCCCGTCCAGGATCTCGCCGCCCTTGATGACGTGGAGGCCCATGCCTTCTTCAGTGGGGAAGATCGCCAGCACCACGTCGTAAGCCGCGATGACGGCTCTGAGCGCTTCGGCCTTGTCTTCGGCGACGTCGACAAAAATACGAACATCAGCCGCGAGTTCACGCAGCTCGTTAAAATCCAGCACTGTGAGGATACTCCAACGCAACGAACCCGATTGGAGCTTGGCCGCGTTAGGTTACTGAAGTGTCAACAGCGCCGGCCGAGCCACAGGTTTCACGGGGAGGTGACACGGCGAGCGGGTTTACGAGAGTCTCGAACAGCGAAAACGCCGCCCGTGGAGAAGCGGTCTCTCTGGTGGGCGAAGCCGGAGGACTTCGACTTCGATCATGAGACCCGCCAGCCTCCGAATGGTTCAGAAGAAAGTGGAATGTGGGGCGGCATCGTTCACAGGAGACAGGGAGTCTCTGAGAACCCGAGCTTGCGTTTTCGGGCTCGATGGGTTCTAAGCCCGGTCACTTCATGACTTCTGGCATGAATCAGCAGCGCGTCCCCGCGGTCCGGCCGCGTCCTCTTCGGGAATTGCTCGCGCGCCCCCATTCAAAGGAATTCAGACATGGCGAAGATGACGAAGGCCCAATTGATCGACGCAATTGCCGAGGGCACGCAGCTTTCGAAGAACGACGTGAAGTCGGTGATCGAATACATGGCAACGGTCGGCTACAAGGAGCTCAACGAGTCCGGCGAGTTCGTCATTCCCGGCTTCGTGAAGATGTCGGTCGTGAACAAGCCGGCGACCGAAGCCCGCATGGGCGTCAATCCCTTCACCAAGGAGCCGATGCAGTTTGCGGCGAAGCCCGCGAGCAAATCGGTCAAAGCCTCGCCGCTGAAGGTGGCCAAGGACGCCGTCTGAGGCGGCGGCGAAGTCCTTGCTGCGGCCTCTTCCGCGAGACGGCGCAATGAGCAATGGCTGAAGACAAGGTGGCGCTCGGCGATGGCGATGCCGAGCATCACCACGACGATCGAGACAAACACAGCGAGCGTCGTTCGCTCCGTCCGGGCGCGCCCTGCGGTCGCCCGCAAGTCGGGCGGACCGAAGACCAAGCGGAATTCGTTCTCACGAAATTCACAGATCATCGGGCTACTCGATGACGAAGCTCGCGATGCAGGCTTCCGCGGCCGAATGGCTGAGCCGCGCGATTGCCGGCTCGCCGGATTTCGGCCGCTCAATGCGCAAGCGCGGGGTCTCGCTCCGGTAGCGTCCGATCTGAGCGCCCCTCGAATTGCCGGCTTCGAAAAGAAAAAACCCCGCGCTTTCGCGCGAGGCTCTTCTGGCTGACGGCGTTGGGATTTCAGCGCCTGGCCGTCAGCCGCAGCTGTAACTTAAGGTTGAAATTCCAAGAAGCAACAGCGCCGCGGTGACGGAGTATGTTCGTCAGGCGGCGCTGCCGTGTGACTGGGCGCTGAAATCCCCAGCTTCCATGGGTCCTTTGCGCGCCGAAAAGGTTCAATGCGAAATCCCCTGCAAAAATCCGTCTGAAGGGCTGGACATTTTGTTCTTATTTTGTTCTAGTGCGGTCGCCTTGGTGGATCATTTGGAGGTGACTCATGACCGTCGAAAAACAGCGCGAGGTGATCAGGCTCTGGAACGAGCTCAGGAAGCTCGAGGGTCCTGCCGCGGAAGAGCTCCGGATCCAGATCCTCGAATGCTTCTCAAGGGACAAGGCGAAGCGGGCGGCGTGATCCGCGTCGACGACACGCGGCAACGCGCAAGCGCGATCTCGTTCCGGCGGTTTGCGCTGATCTGTCGCCGAAGAGCTTGGGGACGATGAGCTTGCCGAAATGAGTCCCGCCGCCGAAGACGCGTCGGCGTGCGCTTTCACGGATCGTTAGGAAACGCTCCACGCTGACGCTCGCGACTCCGATTCGTTCTTCGAGAACGAAATGGAGTCGGATGCAGAACAAGTTGCGCCTGCCGGCGGCGATGCGGCCGCGCCCATCGGAACGAGACGGCGTGATGTCTCGCACAGTCCCGTTCATGTCTCCTCCGTATGGAGTGAGGCGAGGGGAGCGGCATGGATGCGCGCTGGTTTCCGATGGAGGCCGCAAAGTGTTTGTTAAGAACTGCTCCGCGCCGATTTCTGCGATTCCGATTCGTTCTTCGAGAACGAAATGGTGTCGTAGCCAGAACAAATGCGTCTTTCACCTGTCCGGACGACAGAGGTGTCCGCATCTGCTTTGCCTAACGACAGCTTGCATGGACGCCGATAACCCTATCCGGTTAGGTTAAAAGCCCAATCGCGTTGCGCTTGCTACGGGTTGGAGTAGGTGTCCGGCAAAGACAAGCAAGAAACGACTTTGCCAAGAAGCAATTTTGTCATGACACCTTTTTCAGAGCCGCCCTTTTACCAAGGCGACCGGCACACCTACCGGCGCGTCGCCATCGTCGGCACGCTGTTCTGCATCGCTTTCGTGGCGATCAGCTTCTCGCTACGGCCGCAGGCCCAAGACACGCGCGTTGCGGTCAAGGCCGACCGGCTGGTGCGCACGGCGGCGGGCCAGGCGGCGCGCGCCAACTAGCGCTCGTCGCCGTAGCTGCGATCGTCGGCCGTTGCCTGCGGGCCGGCGGCGCCGCGCGAGGCGAGCGCCACGAAGCCGGCATAGCCGGACAGGTTGAGCAAGACTTCGAGCCACGCGGGCATGTCGGGCCTCTTTTTCTTCCGTTCAGCGCGGGAAGCGACTCAACGTCCGCGCGCAATCCGGGTTCCATGCTCTCATAAAAAGGACTCATACCGGAGAGGAGGGGTCGAGCCGGCGGCCGAGGGTCGCGACGGACTCGCTCGACGGCTGCTCCTTCAGGAACTCGGCGATCGCCCGCGCCAGTTCGCGGTCGCTCATCGGCGTTGGCGGCGGGTGCAGCGTGCCGACACCGAAGCTGCGGACGATTTCGTCGTAGTGCTGATCGTCGGATCTGGGAACCAACCTGCGGATACGGGCCAGCAAAGCGAATAACGGCAAACTTTCCTCCTCGATCGTCTGCCCCGCTGGCAACAATTGTGGTCTGCTGCCAGTTGCTCCCGTGAAACCGAAAAACCCCGCCAGCATCGCGGAGATGCTGACGGGGTCTTCGTGCCGTTGCCTCAACCCGGATGGCGGAGGCTCCCGCACTCGGAACGTCAATCCGTGTCCGGTGATTTCGTTCCCGCTGCACCGACAATTTTCACTGCGGTCGGTTCCCCATGGTGCGCAACCATCGCAGGCGCCCGCGGTTGTCCCCGCGAGACGCGAAGGAGAAGAGCATGAAGAAGACACTGGCAGTTCTGGCTACCATCGCGGCCGTCGGCGTGACCGCGGTCGCCGCCCCTGCGCCGGCCGAGGCGCGTGGCCGCGGCATCGGCCCGGGCCTCGCATTCGGCCTTGCCGCCGGCGCGATCACGGCGGGTGCGGTCGCAGCCTCCCACCCATATGGCTATTACGGTCCCGGCTACGCCTACTATGGCGGCCCGGGCTATTATTACGGACCGGGTCCCTACGCCTATTACGGCAGGCCGTACTACCGCCATCACCACTGGCGCCATTGGTAACAGCCGATAGCGAAAAAGCCCGGAGCGTTGCTCCGGGCTTTTTTCATTCGCTCGTCTTCGCGTTTTCCTGCGCGACGGTGCCTACGGCCACAGCGATGGCCGCTCGACCTTGCGGGCATTCTCCAGCGTCGACACGAAGTATTCTTCGCGCTCGCGCTTGAATTTTTCTTGCGTGGCACGGAAGGCGGCGACACGGGCGGCGATCTCATCGCGCTCACGAGCCTTGCGTTCTTCGTCTTCGGTCATGTCAAATCCCCTCTACACCTGAGTATGTGCACATCTGAACTCAAGCGCTGCCGCCGCAATCACGTTGAGTCGCGTCAACACATCCATTGGCGCTCCTGAATAGGGCGTCAATGGGGAGGAGGCATTGCAGGAATGTGATATGCGAAGGTTTGGAAAAAATTGCCGGGTGCATTGCGTTCGCGCTTGATAAGAACGTCAATGATCTTGTCGCTTGCACGTGTTGCTGTCAGGCAAAGCGACTCGTGGAGGCGCGATTGATCGCATCGGATATCCAGAGCGGCGTCGAGCGCCTCGGCGACATGATCGCCGAGGCCAGGGCCATCGTGCCGTTCACCGGCGCCGGCATCTCGACCGAATGCGGCATTCCCGACTTCCGCTCGCCGGGCGGAATTTGGACGCGTTACCGTCCGATCCCATTCGACGAATTCGTCGCGAGTCGGGAAGCGCGCAACGAATCCTGGCGCCGCCGCTTCGCGATGGAGGAGGTCTTTGCCGCGGCGAAGCCCGGCCGGGGCCATCGCGCGCTGGCCTCGCTCTACCGCGCCGGCAAGGTTCCCGCCGTCATCACCCAGAACATCGACAATCTGCACCAGGCCTCGGGCTTCGCCAGCGAGCACGTGGTTGAGCTTCACGGAAATACCACTTATGCGCGATGCATCGGGTGTGGGCTGGCCTATCCGCTCGACTGGGTGAGGCGCCGCTTCGACGACGATGGCACGGCACCCAACTGCACCGCGTGCGACGAGCCGGTGAAGACCGCCACGATCTCCTTCGGCCAGATGATGCCGGACGACGAAATGCAGCGTGCGACCGCGCTATCACAAGCCTGCGATCTGTTCATCGCGATCGGTTCCTCGCTCGTGGTCTGGCCGGCCGCGGGCTTTCCGATGATGGCCAAGCGCGCCGGTGCACGTCTGGTGATCATCAACCGCGAGCCGACCGAGCAGGACGACATCGCCGATCTCGTCATCCACCACGACATCGGCGAGACGCTCGGGCCCTTTGTCGGCAATTGAGGCATCAATTTGATTCGCGGCTGTGCAAGCTGTTCATAGGTTCCGGCGAATCTCTTTTTTGTCTATGCCTCGCAACCGGGAGTGTTATCTTTTGAGTCGAAAGATTCGCGTCGCGTCGAGTTGAGAAGATTCTCTAGGGACGCGTGATTCGAGCGCCGCCAATGTGGCGGGTTGCATGGCAGTGTGGGGTCCGGGGTTATGGGGTCGTCGGACGGATTTGAGTCCAAGAAGCTCGGAGTTCCCGGGCAGGGAGTATCGCCCGGGCGAATGACGCCGGGCGAACATGGTGGTGCCGGCCGCGATAGCGCGCTCAGTCCCTTCAGCGGGCTTGGTGAGACCAGCGCCAATCTCGTCGAGGTCCATGGCGTCATCAAATGGTTCGACGCCTCCAAAGGTTATGGCTTCATCGTTCCCGACAATGGCTGGCCGGACGTCCTTCTGCACGTGACCGTGCTTCGGCGCGACGGCTTCCAGACGGCTTATGAAGGCGCCCGCATCGTCGTCGAATGCATTCAGCGCGCCAAGGGTTACCAGGCCTTCCGCGTGGTCTCGATGGACGAGTCGACCGCGATCCATCCGGCGCAGATGCTGCCGCCGCGCACCCACGTCACGGTCACCCCGACCAGCGGGCTGGAACGGGCCCAGGTCAAATGGTTCAACCGGCTGCGTGGCTTCGGCTTCCTGACCTGCGGCGAGGGCACGCCCGACATTTTCGTGCACATGGAGACGCTCCGCCGCTTCGGCATGACCGAACTCAGGCCCGGCCAGTATGTCCTGGTCCGCTTCGGGCCTGGCTCCAAGGGTATGATGGCTGCCGAGATCCATCCCGAGACCGGATCTCCGGGGCTGCAGTCGCACTAGAGCTTCGGTTCTGATTGAACCGAAGCTCTAGATTCTTGTTTTGACGCGTTTTCTTCACGCGAACCGGTATCCACTTCGCTGGAAAACGCTATGAGGACACCAATTCCCGCAATCGTGAGCAGCTGAGGCGTGCCGGCTGGCCGGCGCGCCTCTTTCTTTTCCGACGGCCGCCGCGTAAGGACTGGCCCAGTTCCCGCGCCTCGAGAGCCCCATGAATTTTGATCGAAAGGCCGTTTGGTCCGTTGCAAAGGGCTGGCTTGCCGCCATCCTCGTCATCATCGGCTGTGCCGTCGCCAGCCCGCCCGCCGGCGCCGCCAGCTTTCAGCCGCTCGAGATCGTCACCAAGAATGGTGTGCAGGTGTTCTCGGTGGAGATGGCAACGACCGAGGAGGAGAAGCAGACCGGACTGATGTATCGCAAGGAACTGGCAGACGGCAAAGGCATGCTGTTCGACTTCAATCCCGAGCAGGAAGTGTCGATGTGGATGAAGAACACTTATGTCTCGCTCGACATGATCTTCATCCGCGCGGACGGCCGCATTCTGCGCATCGCCGAAAACACCGAGCCGCTGTCGACCAAGATCATCTCGTCCCGGGGGCCGGCCCGGGCCGTGCTGGAAGTGGTGGCGGGAACGGCGCAGAAGTACGGCATCCGCCCCGGCGACCGCGTCGGCCACCCCCTGTTCGGCAGCAAATAGGGCGGACGGTGCGATTGCCGGCCTTGCTGGCGGCTTCTGGAAGCTTGCTGGCGGCTTGTGGAAGGCTTGCTGGCGCCTTGGGAAGCGTGTATCGACGGGGCTCGCCGGACATTCGGGGTATAGCGCAGCCTGGTAGCGCGGCAGTTTTGGGTACTGCAGGTCGTTGGTTCGAATCCAGCTGCCCCGACCAGTCCCGAGGTTGAATGTCATGTGGCGCTGCCTCAGAACAGCATCCAACCGATCCGCCCGCTTCGCGCGGCCATCCGCAAAGCCTCATCGAACCTTTCGGCGTCGCCACGGACATATCTGTGTTGGGGATTTCAGCGCCCAATATCTAAACGGACGCCGCCAAGCGATGATATTCCGCTTGCGCGGCGTTGCGCTTTGCTGGCCGTGCCGATCAGTTCGATGCGTACCAGCCGGGCGGAAACGGGACCAACGACCAGGCCGCCTGGTTGTCGTTGGCGGCTTGCGGCGGCTCTTGTGACGGCGTCCTCACGACCGCCGCAGGCGGCGTCATTCGCAGCGCGAGGCGCAGCCGTGCACCTTGCAATTTCATGATTGTTGTTCCCCGCAATCCAATAGTTCCAAACGTCAGATTGCTTGCAAAGTTCGACGCCAGTTCAAAAATCACCGTGCGCAGAAACAGCGCGCTCGTTCTCAAATCACATGCATTCTAGAAAAGTCGGCGCTGGCTTTCAACCGATCGGATCGCGCCGATTCATCCAAGTAAGGTTGATCGGTTAGGTTAAAGGCGAGCGGTTGTTGCGGTCGTTTGGGTGGCTGCTATCAGGTCGGTCCCGGCTCGCGATGGGCTGCCTTCAATCTGTGCGACACAGAGCGCGGTTCGTCACCCAGCACGGTTCGTCGCGGCGCGCGTGTCAGTTGAATTCTGCTCCAGCGAGTTCTGCGCCATGTCTTTCGATCGCAACCTCAAGACCGTCGGTCCGCAGTCGAACTGGACCGAGATCTGGCACCTCTGGACCGTGATCGTGCCGCGCCGCTCCATCAACGGCCAGTTCGTGGTCGGCAAGGTCTGGCGCCGCCACGACGGCCGCGACTGGATCTACAGGAAATTCACCGAGTTCGACGGCGGAGAGGCGGCCTGAGCGCGATGAGAATTGGGATGAACCGTCATCGCGCCCCAGATTGTCGTTGAGGCCGTACGGTCCTAGCCCAAGTGCCGCTCGCCCGCGGCCGATCCCGGTGCCTGCACGCGCGGTAGCGGCAGCTTGAAGTGACGCTTTGCGTAGGCGACGATCTCGGCATCCGAGGGATGATCGGCCGCTTCCACCGCGACAATCCGCTTGGCCAGATCGGGGGCGCTCGCGTGAATGTGGCCGGCAAGCTCGGTCTTCGCGCTCGCCGGACCGATGATGAGGATCTCACCGGCGTCGGCGACGGCTTTGGTCACCTCGATGTAGACTGCCTTGTCGGGGGCGGCATGGCCGCTGCCGATCGTATTGGCCTTGTGATGAAGATGACGTGTCGCCAGTTGCGGATGCAGCGTGATTTCGTCGGAGCCGTTCAGGCCGAGATGGAAGATCCTGGCCTGCGAATGATCGATCCATACCACGGCGTGGAAATGAGAGGGCATGTTTTTGGGCCTTGTACCAGAGGAGGCCGCCACGTCTGTGCGGCGGCGCATATCGCGGCGACACTATGCGTGCCGGCGCCGCCTCTGTTGACTCATGTCAATCCGATCCCGGCTCAAAAAGCGGGGCAGCCGGATGGCGCGTTCGGAGGGGCTTGGCCGGCTCAGACCGCGGCCGCCGCCGGTTTGGGCGGGGGCGGCTTCAGCGGCTTGTCCTGCTTCTTCGACCACGAGATGTAATAGGCCACCGTCGTCATGATCGCGATGCCGGCGATGCTGACGAAAATCTGCGCGAGCAGCGAGCCCGAGCTCATCGACAGCTCGAAATGGCCGACGAAGGACAGGAACACGCCGACGCAGAAAACGGCGAGCGACTGCTGGCCGCAGACGATCAAGGGATCGAACACCCTCCACTCCAGGCCCGGCCACTCCTTCGGCACGAAGCGGATCACCAGGATTACGATCACGACGAAATGGAGGAAGCGGTACGGCGCAAGGTTGGTCTTGTCGTTCGGGTTGAAGGCCGAGAACAGCCATTCCGGGAACATGCCGCCGAAGGTGGGGAAGCGGCCGGCCATGGTCATGACCAACGCGAACAGGAGATAGCCGAGGCAGACCCACAGCGTGATCTGCGAATTGATCAGCGTCATCGAGCGCCGGGCCCCGCCCATCGCGCACCACGCGCCGAACACGAACAGCACTTGCCAGCAATAGGGGTTGAAGTACCACTGGCCGGCCGGATAGGCGGTCAGGTTCAGGCCGTAATGCCGCGCGGCCAGCCACAGCGCGATCGACAGGACCATCGTCAGGTCGGGTTTGCGCAGCATGAACCACAGCACCGGCGGAAACAGGCCCATCAGCACGATGTACAGCGGCAGCACGTCGAGATT
Source organism: Bradyrhizobium genomosp. I (2014) (assembly GCF_000261685.1). Lineage (GTDB taxonomy): Bacteria > Pseudomonadota > Alphaproteobacteria > Rhizobiales > Xanthobacteraceae > Bradyrhizobium. The sequence continues at coordinate 9,772 of NZ_AJQE01000366.1, forward strand.
GAGCGGCTTGAAGCGCAGGAACAGGCCCTGGCGCAGCGTCTCGGTGGCATTGTCGACGAGGCCGGCGACGTTGAACTCGTTGATCATCTCGGAATCGCCGAAGCGCAGCGCCAGATAGCTGATCGAGGCGATGTAGATCACGAACAGGATGATGTGGGCGACGTAGAGCTGCCAGACCCGCTTGGTCAGCCGGGTGGCACCGACGATGAAGCCGCGCTCCAGCATCATCCGCGCATAGACGAAGGACGCCGTGTAGCCGGAGATGAAGACGAACAAATCAGCGGCGTCGGAAAAGCCGTAGTTGCGGGTCGTGACCCAGTTCACCACGTTGTCGGGGATGTGGTCGAGGAAGATCGCCCAGTTCGCGACACCGCGAAACAGGTCGAGCCGGAGGTCGCGACCCTTTTCGGGAAGCGTCGCGCTGACGTTCAGGAAGGCCATGCGTCGGGAGCTCTCGGAGAGGACGGAAATGCGGATGTCGGCGAGGCGGTGCCGCCGGGCGGGATCCCGGCGCGGGAGGCGGGTACGGAATTGTCACGGTGCAGCATAATGACTATACCCGTCGATGAGGCATCCGGGGGAGGCCGGAATCACCGATCAGTTCCCACGGGGTGTCTCTATACTATCCCCGAGATTTCCACCAACTGCCACCGTGACGCATCGAAATCGAACGAAAAGACGAAGAGGCCCGGACCAGCCATGACCGCACGCATTTTCAAGCCTGCCAAGAACGCGATGCAATCCGGCCGGTCCAAGACCAGGGAATGGCAGCTCGATTACGAGCCGGAACAGCCGCGCTCGGTCGAGCCGCTGATGGGCTGGACTTCGTCCGGCGACATGAAGCAGCAGATCACGCTGCGCTTCCACAGCAAGGAAGAGGCGGTCGCCTATTGCGAGCGCAAGGGCATCGCCTACCAGGTGATCGAGCCGCAGGATTCGATCCGCCGTCCGGTCGCCTATGCCGACAATTTCTCGTTCCGCCGCGGCGAGCCCTGGACGCATTGAGGGGCGGCCGGCCGCGTCGGCTTCAGACGACGTGATGCCGTCGTCATGCCCGGGCTCGTCCCGGCCGAGTCCGCCATGACGACGGAGAGGCATCCCGCCCGTACGCTATAGCCTCGCATCCGGTGGCCGACATCCCAGGTTCTGCCCTTCGCATCACCCTTCGCATCACCCTTGGCATCAATTCCTCCGCGTGCTTCGCTGCCTCGCATGACGAACCATGGCGAGGCGGGTATGGCGGGGCGTGACCAGCTCGACGGCGTCGATCTGAAGATCTTATCCGAGCTGCAGCAGGACGGGCGGGTGCGCAACAATGAGCTGGCACAGCGTGTCGGGGTGTCCGCGCCCAACTGCCTGCGGCGGCTGAAGTCGCTGTTCAGCCGCGGCGTGATCCGGGCGGTGCGCGCCGTCATCGACGAGCGGCGGCTCGGCTATGAGGTGGTGTCGTTCGTCTCGATCCAGCTCGGCAGCCAGGCCCAGCCGGTGCTGGAGGCGTTCGAGAGCTCGATCGGCGCGATCCCGCGCATCCAGCAGTGCTGGCGGATTTCGGGCGACACCGATTATCTCCTCAAATGCGTGGCGCCGAGCGTCGAGAGCATGCGCCAGCAGCTCCTGCATTTCGCGGCGATGCCTGATGTGAAGAACGTTCGCAGCTTCCCGGTGCTCGGCGTGGCGAAGGACGTGCCGCTGCCGTTGCAGGAAGCCGCCGCGCCGGCGGGATAGGGATCCGGCAACTCCCGTGCGGACAATCGGAAGTTCATGCAATCCGAATCGAAATACATGAGTTACTAACTTAACTGTGACATGTGATTTGGGAAGTCCTGCAATGCGCCGGGCCGCGATTGTCGGTTTCCTGGCGCCGCCTAGATGCAGGGTGCGAAGCTCGGCATGGTTGGCATGCCGAGGACTCTTTTGTGGGATCCTGAAGCAGGAAAGACACCATGACATCGATTTCGAAGACGTTCGTCGCATCTGCTGCGACGCTGTTTGCATCTGCGTTTCTGATGATGACCGCACCCGCGGCTCAGGCGGAAGAATACTGCATCACCAACGGCGCCCAGGCCGCTCATGGCTGCGGCTATCCGACGATGGAAGCGTGCCGTGCCGCGGCCGGCGGTATCGGCGGCACCTGCTCGCAGAGCGGAGGCGCCAAGACCCCGATCGACGCGTTCGCCTTGCAGCCGAAGCAGACGCACTCGCGCAAGCTTCGGTCGGGCGGCCAGGCCAACTCGCACTGACGCTGCAATCGAGACGGTTTAGAGACGTTACGGCCTCCGAGATCCATCTCGGAGGCCGTCAATTCATGACGACGACGCAACGCACGCGTTCGCGTGCGTTTCACCGATACCGCCCGCGAAATTCGCGCGGGCTTGCGCCGGTCCAGCTGCGGAAGGCGCGCGAAAAGCTCTTCTCGTTGCGGAAGCCGGCGATCTCCGCGATGCGCTTGATCGGCGTGCGGCCGCGCATCAGTTCCTGCTTGGCGAGCTCGAACTTTGCCTCCTCCTTGAGATCGCGCAGCGAGGTTGCCTCCTCGCGCAGGCGCCGGTGCATGGTGCGGGTGGACAGCGCCAGCTCGCTCGCGACGTCCTCGGCGCCGAGAAGACGCCCACGCGCATTGCGGAGCACGCGACGCACGCGCTCGACCAGCAGCCGGTCGCGCCGGTAGGGCAGCACGGTCAGCTTGAGAGCGCCCTTGAGCATGCTGTCGAGATCGGCCGCGCTGCGCGCGAGCGGCAGAGACAGATAGTGCTTGTCGAAGACGATGCTGGCGCGGTCCGCATCGAAGCGGACGGCCCGGCAGAAGATGGTCGGATAGACCGAGACGTGGCCGGGCTCCGGATAGGGGAATTCGGCCGCGCGAAGCGCGATGCGGGAGTCGACAGCCCAACACGAGAAGCCGAGCACGTAGCGGAACAGGGTGACCAGGCAGAACTCGCGGCAAGGCCCGAGGTCGCGCAATTCACGGATCGACACGACGGCGGTCTCTTCGCCAACATCGAGATCGAGCAGCACGTCTTCGGTGACCAGACGGTGATGCCGGCACCAGCGCTTGAGCGCGACCTCCAGCGTCGGCGCCGTGATCGAGGCGCGGCACAGCATGCCATAGGTGCCCCAGGGCAGCCGCCGCGAGAACCAACCGAGCGCCTCGTCGTCGAGCTCGCGCATGGCATGACCGGCCAGCGCCTCGAACTGGGCGGCTGTGACCCGCCCATCCGGAGAATTGACGAGGTCCGCCGCGACCTGGCCCCGGCTCAATGCCTCCGCGGGATCGCGGCCGTATTGCTCATAGGCGGCAACCACGCCGCGGACGAAGGCGGCGGGGGTCACGGCGCGGCGCGGGATCGCGGTGGCGGCTTGAAAGGGCATCGGAAGTTCCTTTGGAAAATCCTCGCCAAGTTTGGCGGAAAATGCAACCTTTTCGACTGCAAGAGGGCCGGGACCGGGCTAGGTTCGGACCCCAAAATACGGAGGAATCGCCTTGAACATCCCGAGCATCGACTTTGATCTGGGCGAAGACATCACCATGTTGCGCGACACGCTTCGCGCCTTCGTGCAGGCCGAGATCACCCCGCGCGCCGCCGAGATCGAAAAGGCCAACCTGTTTCCCGCAGACCTCTGGAAGCGCCTTGGCGACCTTGGCCTCCTCGGCATGACCGCGCCGGAGCAATATGGCGGCTCCAACATGGGCTATCTCGCCCACATCGTCGCCATGGAGGAAATTTCGCGCGGCTCGGCTGCCGTAGGGCTGTCCTACGGCGCCCATTCCAATCTCTGCGTCAACCAGATCCGCCGCAACGGCAACGACGCGCAGCGGCAGCGCTATCTGCCGAAGCTGATCTCGGGCGAATATGTCGGCGCGCTCGCGATGTCCGAGCCTGGCGCCGGCTCCGACGTCGTCTCGATGAAGCTGCGCGCCGACAAGCGCGGCGATCGCTACGTGCTCAACGGCTCCAAGATGTGGATCACCAATGGCGGCGATGCCGACGTGCTGGTGGTCTACGCCAAGACCGATCCGGAGGCCGGGCCGCGCGGCATGACCGCCTTCCTCATCGAGAAGGGCTTCAAGGGCTTCACCCACGGCCAGCATCTCGACAAGCTCGGCATGCGCGGCTCCAACACCTATCCGCTGTTCTTCGACGAGTGCGAGGTCCCGGAGGAGAACGTGCTGGGCAAGGTGGGCGAGGGCGTCAAGGTGTTGATGTCCGGCCTGGACTATGAGCGCGCGGTGCTCTCGGGCGGCCCGCTCGGGATCATGGCGGCCTGCATGGACGCGGTGGTGCCCTACATGCACGAGCGCAAGCAGTTCGGTCAGCCGATCGGCGATTTCCAGCTGATGCAGGGCAAGCTCGCCGACATGTATTCGACCTGGCAGGCCACACGCGCCTACGTCTACGCCGTGGGGCGCGCCTGCGACCGCGCCGACCACGCCCGCAGCTTACGCAAGGATGCTGCGGCTGCGATCCTCTATTCCGCAGAGAAAGCGACGTGGATGGCAGGTGAGGCGATCCAGGCGCTCGGCGGGGTCGGCTACACCAGCGAATTCCCTGTGGGGCGCCTCTGGCGCGACGCAAAACTCTACGAAATCGGCGCCGGCACTTCCGAGGTCCGCCGCATGCTGATCGGCCGCGAGCTGATGGCCGAGACCGCTTAAACGTTCACCTCATCGGAATCACCATGCCGCTTCATTCCAGCATCGATCCGTCTTCGTCAGATTTCGCGCGCAATGCCGAGGCCATGCGCGCCCTCGTCGCCGACTTGCGGGAAAAGTTGAGCCAGGTCGCCGGCGGCGGGGGCGAAGCCTCGCGCAACCGCCACACCGCGCGCGGCAAGATGCTGGCGCGTGAGCGAGTCGACCTGCTGGTCGATCCCGGGACTTCGTTCCTGGAGCTGTCGCCGCTCGCGGCCTACGGCCTCTATGGCGGTGATGTGCATTCGGCGAGCGTCATCACGGGGGTGGGGCGCATCTCGGGCCGCGAATGCGTGATCGTCGCCAACGACGCCACCATCAAGGGCGGCACCTACTATCCGATGACCGTGAAGAAGCATCTGCGTGCGCAGGATATCGCGCGGCAGAACAATCTTCCCTGCGTCTACATGGTCGATTCGGGCGGCGCCTTCCTGCCGCTCCAGGACGAGATCTTTCCGGACGAGCGGCATTTCGGTCGCATCTTCTACAATCAGGCCCAGATGTCCTCGCAGGGCATTCCGCAGATCGCGATCGTGATGGGCTCCTGCACCGCCGGCGGCGCCTATGTCCCGGCGATGTCGGACGAGAGCATCATCGTGCGAAATCAAGGCACCATCTTCCTCGGCGGCCCCCCGCTGGTGAAGGCCGCAACCGGGGAGGTCGTCAGCGCGGAAGAGCTCGGCGGCGCCGACGTCCACTCGCGGCAGTCGGGCGTGACCGATCATTACGCCCAGAACGATGCCCACGCGATCGGCATCGCGCGGCGCATCGTCGGCACCTTGAAGCCACCGGCGCGGCCGAATCTGAACATGCATCCGCCGCGCGAGCCGCTGTTTGCGGCGGAGGAAATCTATGGCGTCGTCCCCGTCGATGGCCGCAAGCCGTTCGACGTTCGCGACATCATCGCCCGCGTGGTGGATGGCTCCGAGTTCGACGAGTTCAAGAAGCTCTACGGCACGACCCTGGTATGCGGCTTTGCCCATATCTGGGGCTATCCGGTCGGCATCATCGCCAACAACGGCATCCTGTTCAGCGAGAGCTCGCTCAAGGGCGCGCATTTCATCGAGCTGTGCTGCCAGCGCGGCATTCCCCTGGTGTTCCTGCAGAACATCACCGGCTTCATGGTCGGAAAGAAATACGAGGCCGGCGGCATCGCGCGCGACGGCGCCAAGCTGGTGACGGCGGTGGCAACAGCCTCGGTGCCGAAGTTCACCGTCGTGATCGGCGGCTCCTATGGCGCCGGGAATTACGGCATGTGCGGCCGCGCCTACTCGCCGCGCTTCCTCTGGATGTGGCCGAACGCGCGCATCTCGGTGATGGGCGGCGAACAGGCCTCGATGGTGCTGAGCCAGGTCCGCCGAGACAATATCGAGGCCAAGGGCGACAGCTGGTCCAGAGAAGAGGAAGACAAATTCCGCGAGCCCATCCGCGCGCAATATGAGAGCCAGGGGCATCCGTATTACGCGACCGCGCGTCTGTGGGACGACGGCGTGATCGACCCTGCCGACACGCGCCTCGTGCTCGGCCTCGGCCTCTCGGCGGCATCGAATGCGACGATCGAGCCGACGAAATTCGGCCTGTTCAGGATGTGATGCGATGGATCGCTCAAAACTCTACCGTCGTTTTCGCACGCTCCTGATCGCCAACCGCGGCGAGATCGCCTGCCGCGTCATCCGCACTGCGCGAGCCATGGGCCTGCGCACGGTCGCGGTCTACTCGGAGGCCGACCGCGACACGATGCATGTTGCGCTCGCGGACGAAGCCATGCTGCTCGGGCCGGCGCGCGCCCGCGACAGCTACCTCAATGTCGAGCGGCTGATCGAGGCCGCGCGCAAGACCGGCGCCGAGGCCGTGCATCCCGGCTACGGTTTCCTGTCGGAGAATGCCGAATTCGCGCGGGCCTGCTTCGATGCGGGTCTCGTCTTTGTCGGTCCGACCGCCGGGATGATGACGGCGATGGGCTCGAAGTCCGGCTCGAAAGCGCTGATGGAGAAGGCCGGCGTGCCGCTGGTGCCCGGCTATCACGGCGAAGCCCAGGACGAGGCAACGCTTTCGAAGGCCGCCGAGGGGATCGGCTTCCCCATTTTGGTGAAGGCCTCCGCCGGTGGCGGCGGCCGCGGCATGCGCATCGTGCGTTCGGCTGCCGAACTTGAGCCCGCGATCGTCAGCGCCAAGCGAGAGGCCAAGGCCGCATTCGGCGACGACCGCATGCTGATCGAGAAATATGTCGACAATCCCCGGCATATCGAGGTGCAGGTGATCGGCGACAGCCACGGCAATCTGCTCTCGCTGTTCGAGCGCGAATGCACGCTGCAGCGCCGGCATCAGAAGGTGATCGAGGAGGCGCCGTCGCCGACGCTCAATGCGGCGCAGCGCGAGACGGTCTGCGCCGCCGCGCGAAAGGCAGCCGGCGCGGTCAACTATGTCGGCGCCGGCACCATCGAGTTCGTCTCCGACGGCAAGGACGTATTCTTCATCGAGATGAACACGCGCCTCCAGGTCGAGCATCCCGTGACCGAGCTGATCACCGGGATCGACCTCGTCGAGTGGCAGCTGCGCGTCGCCTTCGGCGAGGCGCTGCCGCTGAGGCAGGACGAGATCCGGCTCAACGGCCATGCCGTCGAGGCGCGCGTCTATGCGGAGAATCCCACCAAGAATTTCATGCCGTCGGTCGGAAAAATCTCGACCTGGCGGTTGCCGGCGGAAACCGGAGGCCTGCGCGTCGACGCCGGCTATCGCGAAGGTGATGCGGTCTCGCCGTACTATGACGCCATGCTCGCCAAGATGATCGCCTGGGCGCCGACGCGGGATGTCGCGATCGAGCGGCTGAATCGCGGGCTGGAAGAGACCGACGTTCGCGGCATCGTCACCAATATTCCGTTCCTGTCGGCGCTGATGACGCATCCGAAGGTGCGGGCCAATGCGATCGACACCGGCTTCATCGAGCGCGAGCTCGCGGTGCTGACGCAGGCCGCGCCGGCCCCCGGAGAGCTCGAGCTCTGCGCCGCGGTGGCGGCTGTGATCAACGAAGAGCAACAGGCGGCACATGCGAAGGCGAATTCGCCCTGGCAGACCTTCGGCTGGCAGCCGGTCGGCCGGCGCCAGCGCAGCTTTGCCTTCCGAGTCGGCCATGGTCCGGAGCAGAAGGTCATGCTGAACTATGGCAGCGGCCCCTCGACGCTGGTGATCGGCGAGCGCGAGCTGGCGTTCACGGTTGCGGCGAAGGACGGCGGCTTCGATTTGACGCTGGACGGCGTCAAGTCGTCGGTCGCGGCCGTGATCGACGGCCATGAGCTCTACTTGCGCACCCGCAACGGTCGCTTCGACCTGCACTGGGTGGATCCGTTCGGCGGCGAGACTGAGGAGCAGACCGGCGAGGACAAGATTGCTGCGCCCTTGCCCGGCACGGTCGTCGCCGTGCTGGCCGAGGAGGGCGCCAAGCTCGACAGGGGCGCGCCGATCCTCACACTCGAGGTGATGAAGATGGAGCAGACGCTGCGCGCGCCCTTTGCCGGCGTGCTGAAGTCGATCAAATGCAAGGTCGGCGACATCGTCCAGGAGGGCGTCGAGCTCGCGGTGGTCGAGCCTTCGGGAGAGTGAGATGAGCGATCCTGTCCGCATCATCGAAATGGGGCCGCGCGACGGGCTCCAGAACGAGAAGACGCCCGTCGGCGTCGAGGTCCGTATTGCCTTCATCGAGGCGTTGGTAGGGGCCGGCCTCAGTACGGTCGAGGTCGGCGCCTTCGTCTCGCCCGAGGCGATCCCGCAAATGGCAAGCTCGGATGCCGTGCTGCGCGGCGTCAGCCACATCAAGAGCGCAGAATTCCACGTGCTGGTGCCGAACGAGAAGGGCTATGACGCCGCGCGTGCCGCGGGCGCCAAGGTGGTCTCTGTGTTTGCGGCGGCCTCGGAAGGATTTTCGCGCGCCAACATCAACTGCACGGTCGCGGAGTCCATCGAGCGCTTCAAGCCGGTGCTGGCGCGCGCCAAGGCCGATGGCGTGAAGGTGCGCGGCTATATTTCCTGCGTGCTGGGTTGCCCCTTCGACGGCGAGATCAAGCCGAAGGCGGTCGCCGATCTCGCGGGCACGCTGTTCGAGCTCGGCTGCTACGAGATCTCGCTCGGCGACACCATCGGGGTCGGCACGCCAAGCAAGGCGAAAGAGATGCTGCGCGCAGTCAGCGCCGGCATTCCTCCCGCCAGGCTCGCGATGCATTTCCACGACACCTACGGCCAGGCGCTCGCCAATCTCTACGCCGGTCTGGAGGAAGGCGTTCGCGTTATCGACGCAGCGGCCGGCGGCCTCGGCGGCTGTCCCTACGCGCCGGGCGCCACCGGCAACGTCGCGACCGAGGACGTCGTCTACATGCTCGAAGGCATGGGCATCAGGACCGGCGTCGATATGGACAAGCTGCTGGCGGCGACCAACGCGATGAGCGGCGTGCTGGGCAAGCCGCCGGTGAGTCGCGTCGCGTCCGCGCTGAATGCGAAGAAGAAGCGAGCGGCTTTGTAGTTCTCCGTCATTGCGAGCGCAGCAATCCAGAATCCCGCCGCGGCGACGGCGTGGATTGCTTCGTCGCTTCGCTCCTCGCAATGACGATGGCGGCAGCCATCGTAGGATGGGCGAAGGCCCGTAGCGCCGTGCCCACCGTGCTTCCGCAAACCGCTGACAGTTGGTGGGCAGGCTACGCTTTGCCCTCCCTGCGGCAGCGTCACCTGCTCCCGTCCGGCCCCATCACGAGATCCGGAAGCCAGGTCGAGATCCCCGGCACGAAGCAGAGCAGCAGCACGGCGAGCATCATCAGCAGCACGAAGGGCAGCGTGCCCCAGATCACCTCGCGCAGGGGAATATCCGGCGCGACGTTGCGGATGACGAAGATGTTGAGGCCGACCGGCGGGTGGATCAGTCCCATCTCCATCACGATGGTCATGACCACGCCGAACCAGATGATGTCGAAATTGGCGGCGCGCAAGGGTGGCAGGATGATCGGCGCCGTCATCAGGATGATCGAGACCGGCGGCAGGAAGAAGCCGAGCACCACGACCATGACCAGGATCGCGAACAGCAGCTCCCAGCGCGGCAGGTGCATCGCGACGATGGATTCAGCGACCGATTGCGAGATGTGCAGATAGCTCATCACGTAGGAGTAAAGCAGCGACATGCCGATGATCATCATCAACATGGTCGATTCCCGGATCGTCGACTTCATGATGGGGGCAAGGTCGCTCGGCCGCCACACGCTGTAGATCGCGGCGATCAGCGCCAGCGCGAGGAGGCCGCCGAGCCCCGCGGTCTCCGACGGCGTGGCGTAGCCGCCATAGAGGGCGATCATGACGCCGGTCAGCAGCAGCACGAACGGGATCACCCGCGGCAGCACGCTGAAGCGTTCGGCGAGCGTGTACTCGTCGCGGGTCAGGATCGCAGCCTCGGGGCCGCCATTCTTGTAGATCACCTCAGCCGCCTTGTATTCGTTTTGGAAGCGGATCACGGCATAGGCACCGAACAGCGTGACCAGCAGCAGGCCAGGTCCGATGCCGGCGAGGAACAGCCGTCCCAGAGACTTTTCGGCCGCGACCGCAAACAGGATCATGGTGATCGAGGGCGGCAGCAGGATGCCGAGCGTGCCGCCGGCGGCGATGATCCCTGCGGCAAAGCCGCCGGAATAGCCGCGCTTGCGCATCTCGGGGATGCCGGCCGAGCCGATCGCCGAGCAGGTCGCCGGCGAGGAGCCCGCCATCGCCGCGAACAATGCGCAGGCGAACACGTTGGCGACGCCGAGGCCGCCGGGGACACGATGCAGCCAGGCATGGAGCGCCGAATAGAGATCCTGGCCCGCACGCGACTTGCCGATCGCCGCGCCCTTCAGGATGAAGAGGGGGATCGACAGAAGCGTGATCGAGGCCATTTCCTCGTAGACGTTCTGAGTCACCGTATCGAGCGAGGCTGAGGGCATGTAGATGCCCATGAACACGACGGCGACCGCGCCGAGCGCGAACGCAATTGGCATGCCCGAAAACATCACGAGCAGCGTCGCGATGCCGTAGGCGAGGCCGATACCGAAAACGCTCATGGCCGCCTGGCTCCGGCGAATGGCAGCGCAAGCTGCACGAGGATCTGGATGCAGAGCAGGCTCATTCCGAACGCCATCAGCGAATAGGGAATGGCGAGCGGCGGCGACCACATCGAGTTCGAGACCTGACCGTCGACATAGGCCTCATGGGCCAGCGTCCAGGATTTCCAGGTGAAGAAGGCGCAGAACAGGAAGGTTGCGGCGTCGACCAGCCACAGCCTGATCCGGTTCGCCAACGGCGAGAGCAGGCCGACGAAAGCTTCGATGCCGATGTGACCGCGGTTCTGCTGCACGTAGGCAGCCGTCATGAACGTCGCCCCGACCAGCAGGAACACTGCGGCCTCGTCCTGCCAGTAATTGGCGGCCTTGAACAGGGCGCGGCTGAGGACGCTGTAACTCAGGATGGCGCAGGCCGCGACCAGCGCGATCGCTGCGAACACCACGATGATGCTGTTGAGGACGGCGAGACCGCGATCGATCGCTGCCGCAAGGCCGGTCCCTGCGGCGGCGATCGTCTTGTCGTCACGATCCGGAAGCGGACCGTGACTCATGCCGCGACGTCGATGGCGAGCTTGAGCAGGTTTGCCGCAGTCGCGGTCTTGGCGCCGTAGTCCTTCCAGGCGGTGTCGCGGGCGATGTCCCGCCACTTGCCGACAGTCGCGGCGTCGAGCACGGAGACCTTGGCGCCGGCCTTCTCGTAGACCTTGGCGACCTCGATGTCGTCGTCCTGCGCGCCCTTGCGGCCGAAGGCTTCGAGCTCGGTACCAACCGCGAGCAAGATGTCCTGATGGTTCTTCGGCAGCTTGTCGAAGATCGCCTTCGACATCATCAAGGGCTCGAGCATGAACCAGTAGGAGGTGCCCGCCCCCGAGGTCAAAGACTTCGCGACCTCTTCGAGGCGGAACGAGATCAGGCTGGTCGAGGAGGTGATGCCGGCATCGCAGGCGCCGGTCTGCATCGCCGCGTAGATTTCGTTGGAGGGCACCGACAGCACCGAGGCGCCGGCGGTCTGAAGCACCATGTCCATCTCGCGTGAGCCGCCGCGCACCTTCATGCCCTTGGCGTCTTCAGGCGCGACGATCGGCTTGGAGCGGCTGGCGACGCCGCCGGCCTGCCAGACCCAGGTGAGCAGGATGATGCCCTTGTCGGCGAGGAAGTCGGTCAGCGCCTTGCCGACCGGCTCCTTCTTCCAGCGCAGGCCCTGGTCGTAGGTGGTCACGAGGCCCGGCATCAGGCCGATATTGGTTTCCGGCACCTCGCCGCCGGCATAAGGCATCGGATAGAGGCTGATGTCGAGCGCGCCCTTGCGCATCGCGGAAAATTGCGCGTTGGTCTTGATCAGCGAGGAGTTCGGGTAGATCTCGACGGCGATGTCGCCATTGCTGCGCTTGCTGACTTCGGCGGCGAACATGCGGCAGAGCCGGTCGCGGAAATCGCCCTTGTCGATGGTGCCGCCCGGGAACTGGTGCGAGATCTTCAGTGTGGTCGCGGCTTGCGCGGTACCGGTGCCCAAGCGGAGGATGGCGGGCGCGGCGACGGCAGTCGCGAGCAGATGGCGGCGCGTAAGCATGGTGTGATTTCCTTGGACGAGTCTTGTTTGTGATTGGGCTTGGATTCCCGAGACCGGCACGTGGCCCATTCTAGCCGGTCCTTCACCCGATATTCTCTCATCTGATAATTCGAGACCGAATGTCCCGGCAAGTGCCGGCCGTGCTGCGCTGCACACTTCCGATCCCGGTTGTGAGCGCTTGGGTACGCTGAACGGCGGATAGGGGAGGGCTCTCCGAAAATTTATCGGCCGCGGCGTAACAACGCCGGCTGGCGATCCGTCGAGATTGAATAGCGGCGTCCGTCGCTGACAACCACTATCTCGAAGGGAAGATGAACCATGACCATTCGCACCCGCATCGTGCTCGGCGTCTCGGCTGCCGCTCTCTCGCTTGGCCTCGCGCTTGCCCCGGCCGCCTTCGCCCAGGACAAGATGGGCAAGGATGACGGCATGATGAAGAAAGACACGATGTCCAAGGACGGCATGATGAAGAAGGACACCATGTCCAAGGACGACGGCATGAAGAAGGACCACATGTCGAAGGACGGCATGAAGAAAGACGACGGGATGATGAAGAAGCATTGATCCTTCGTCGTCATCGCGCAGCATCTGCCCAATTCTAACGAGTGAGAGGCCGCGCACTCCCGAATTCCGGTGGCGGCCTTCAGGACCGCCTCCGGAATGGTGCTTCAGTTCGACTTCAATTGAACGCGACTGGCGCGCGCCTTACTTGCGCTTGGCCTTGCGGGCCGCATAGCGCGCGTCGCGCTTGGCCTTTTGCTCGGCTTCGAGGGCAGCCTGTCTCTCGGCGGCTTCCTGAGCCTCGAGCGCGATCCGTGCGGCTTCGGCGGCCTTGGCTTCTTCCTCGATACGCTTCTGCTCGGCCTTCTCCGCCTCGCGCGCAGCCTTCGCCTCGGCACGCTTGGCCGCGAGTGCTTCGCGTTCAGCACGACGCGCGGCCACCGCCGGATCGTCGGGTCCCGGTTGTGACTTGAATTTGTTCAAAAGATTTTTGCGGGCTTCCTGTGCCGCCTTCTGCCGGTCTGTGAAGCCGGGTTCCCTGAATCCACTCATCGACGAGCCTTGTCTTCCTCGCTTTCGATCCTACATCCGTGCCTGTTGGTACGTCGGCTGGGCATAGCAGGCGCAACGCGACGCAGAAGCGTGTACATCGGCGCGCGTCGTGAAGCCACCCATAATCGCAGCCGATCAGGTCAACGAAAAATCGCCCCCCTGACGATCTCTCGTAGCCCGAAAAAACTGCCGAATTGTGATGTCCCTCATAAGGGAGCACGAGGGCGGGGCCTAGCGTCCGCCCGATACGAGACGGAGCACGGGCATGACGATCTCAAGACCGAGCCTGAAGGCGCTCGCAATCGCTTTCGTGCTGGCAAGCGTGGCGGGCGCCGCCGTGCAGCTCGCTCGTCCGCAGCCCATCGAAAGTGCCGTGCTGGGAGCGGGCTGGGAATGCAGCCAGACCGCATTCGTGCTCACGACCTGCGCACCGCGGGTCCAGAGGGCGATCCCGGCGGTCGAAACCTCGCGCAAGGATGCGATCCCGCCGACCCGAGGCTGAGTTCGGCAGGCGGATCGGGATGCGACGCGACGCCGCAGAGGTGATAGAGCGGGCTCGCCAGCGCGACCAGGCGGCCATGTCCAAGCCCGAGTCCAGATCCGAACCGGGCGAGAAGCCCAATTCTCGACCCAACCGTCAACCGAGGCGCCAGCCCGATGGCGATCGCCGCGGTGCGATTGCCGGACTGATCATCGCGATCATGATTCTGGGCGTTGGCTGGTGGCTTGCCCGGAATCTCACCGCAGCCAGCAAGATGCAGGATTGTCTGATGTCCGGGCGAAGCAACTGCAACGTGATCGAGCCGGCTCGCTAGGAGCGCTCCGGCATGGCGCTTGGGCCGAAAAAATGCCGTGATCTTAACCATTTGTAACAGGACTTGGCCGACCAAAGCAGGTCACTTATGTCGGCCGGCATCAAGCCCATCGCGAGGCGAATCGTCCATCGCGGCAGGCGCCACGGCAAATCGAGAAGGTAGGGGGTCAAGCACGCATGAGTGCGTCCAGCCGCATGAAGATTGTCATTCCATTGGTTTCGGCCATGTCGTTGCTCGCGCTTCCGGCGCAGGCTCAGGACGCGAGGCCGCCGAAGGATGCTGGCCCGCCGCCGGCCGGCCGGGGCGCAGGGGCGCCGCCCCCGACCCATCAGAACATGCGCAAAGGTCCTCCGCCGCAGCAGGCGGTCCGGTCCGCGCAGCCCGCTGGCCAGCCCCATGCGGGTCCCGGTCCGCACGGTGCCGGTGGCCCGCCGCCGGGACGTCGCGTCGCCCGCGGTCCCGCGCCGGCGCGGGACTGGGGCGGACACACCTATCGCGGCAATCTCGCCTGGGAAGGCGGGCGCTGGCGCCATGAAGTCCACAACGGACGCTCCGGCTGGTGGTGGGACGTTGGTGGGGTCTGGTATTATTATCCGCAGCGGATGGCTGGCCCGCCTGCCTACATCTCCGAGGACTATATCGACGACGTGCCGGTGGCCTATGCGCCGCCTCCGGTCGCCTATGCGCCACCACCTCCGCCTCCGCCACCGGCTGACCCCGGCGCCAGCGCGCTTGGCGGTGCGATCGTCGGCGGCGTGCTGGGCGGCCTGATCTCGGGCAATGCAACAGGGGCTGCCGCCGGCGCGGTTCTCGGCGGCGCAACGGGCGCCATCGCCGGCGCCACCGCTGCATCCCAGCCCGGCTACTACTGGGCGCAGGGCACCTGCTATTATCGTTATCCGAACGGCCAATACGTGCAGGCCGATCCCCGCGCGTGCTACTGAGTTTTCCCAGGCTGGATTGGAGCGCGGAGGCGGGCCCAGGCCCGCCTCTTTTTTTGGTTTGCCGGCGATTGCTTCAAATAAGCGTTGGCGCCAGCTGCCGCTTCGCGCAAGTCTCAAAAGAAAAATGTCGGGATGATTCGGGGGATGTGGGACATGCTGGAAGCGATCCAGATCAGCTTGGCGCTCTGGGCCATGATCGTTTGTGGCGGGATCAAACTCTCTCAGGCGCTGCTCTGCCTGTTCTAAGTCGGCGTCCGCAGCCCGGGCGCGCGGCAGGCACGCCAATCGCCTCGGATGTCAGGACACGAGCCAGCTGAAGAATGCGATCGTGGCCCAGACCAGGCTGCCGATCCAGGCCAGCATCACGACGCCGATCGTGCCGAGATACGCGATGCCGAGCAGGTCCGAGCTATGTCGTCGTTTCGGGACGATGACTTCGCTGGCTGCTTTGCGTGTCATGACCGGACATCACCCATGAGGCGTTGAAGCGCTTTTTAGCGGAGATGTCGGGGGCAGGCTGTGACGTAGTTCACAGATCGCTCTACCAGGCCCCGAAAGTACCCGCAATCATACGGATGAAATTGCCACGCGCTCGTCCAGATGGCCGGCTAGCGTCGGCCTCATGTGCACCGAGTACGATCCACAGCACGAAGCCGAGGCCGCGATGAAGCGGGCCGCGGAGGCCGAAGGGACCGATCGGCAACGGCTCATCCAGCTGGCCTTGGCATGGCATCAGCTCGCCCGCGATCCTCACGATGAGCAGACCGACTCCTCGTGGCCGGCCGGGCGCATGGCTCCGGTTGGATAGGGCGGCCGAGATGAGAAAAACCCCGTGCTCGGGGGACAAGCACAGGGTTCTTCAAAGCCGACCGGGGGTGGCAGGTCGGCACCACTCGAGTCGGATGTGCAACGCCCTGATTGCGCGTTCGTTCCGCATCGATCCGCGGCGCTGAACTCCTGCGCGGCTCGCGCGCTTGGCGCGCAGGAACATTCGTTCCACGGCAGCCTTGTGCAGCTATGACCGATCCCGAGCTACGCGCACAGTCTTTCGAGATCGCCTGGCGATATCTCGACCAGTCCGGCCTGCTCACGGGCGAGCACAAGGATTCCGCCCGCTTCATCTTGAACCTGATCGACCGCATGATGTTGCGTGCAGAGCAACGCAGGCTGTTGCTGTCGAATGCCGCGATCGATGCCTATCGGCTGCGGCCCGCGCTCGTGAGTGCATGACCGACCTGGCTAAGCCGGTCATTAACGAATCCCCGGCCTCGTAATTTGCGATCGTGATTCGTGCTTTGCGAACGAAGCGGAGTCGGATCGTGAACAAACAAAAAGCCCCCGAAGGGGCTCAGTGTTTCAGCAGTGTTTCAGGCAGCTTCCGTCTTCGGTACGGCGTCGGCATTCACCGAGAGCTTGACGATATCGCCTTCGACGGCACCGACATATTTCGTATCGATGTAGTGATGATGGTCCTTGTGACCTTCCGGGCTGTCCTTGCGCGTCAACTTGATGCGATTGCCCTCGACGCGATCGACGGTGCCGACATGTGCGCCGTCCTTGCCGATGATCTTCATGTGCTCTCTGATGTCAGCCATGCTGTCCTCCTTGTGTGGATTCAACTGCGAGGACGCGCGTTCGTTGCAGCGGGCGCGTTGGACCCACGGCGTTTTCCGGACGTTGACGTCCCATCGGAACCGTCGAGAAGCGCATGGAGACCATTCGAGCCTATCTGGAGCGAAAGCACGAGGAACTCAGGCTGTTGAATGACTGCCTGAGAAGCCGGTTCGATCTGCCGTGTCCGCGTTCGGCCGACGAGGTTGTCAGGTCCAAATTCCAGATCACTGCCGCGCTGAGGGCGGAGCACGAGTTGCAGGAGTGGAAGGCGACGGAGACAGCGTGGTCGCATACGGCCGATCCCGTCAGCGGGCCGTTCGCGTTCAGTTACGACTACCAGCGGGCCGATCTCACGGTGCGCGGTCCTTCGTTCTATGAGCTCGACTGGGGCTGCACGAGCACCGCGGTCTATACCGCCTCGGGCATGGCCGCGATCTCCGCCGTGCTGCTCGCCTCCGCGCAAATCGTCGAGAAGGCCGATGTCATGGTGCTTCCAGGCTCCTATGGAGAGACGCTGGAGCTGATCCGGGGCTTCGTCCCGCATTTGCGGCTCGAGGTCTTGAAGCTGCCGCTGGGCGATGCGTTTGCTCCGTCGAACTCGCCGCGAATACTTCTGTTGGATTCCTGCTCCTTCGCCGGCGCCTTCGAGGCGGCGCTGCGCTGTAACGGCTCGGGCCTCGATCTCCTGGTTTTCGACACGACATGCTTCGCCGGCAGGTCAGGCCGCATCAGGCGCGTCCTGAGATGGGCCCGGCGATACGGAATCCCGCAGGTGTTGGTGCGAAGCCACAACAAGCTCGATTCGCTCGGAGCGGAATATGGCCGGCTCGGTTCAGCCGTCTTCGTGCAAGGGAACGAGCATCACCAGTGGCGGGCAGGGGGCGTTGAGTGGGCACGTCTCGCGTCCGAAACCCGAAACGCGGTGCGGCTGCTCGGCGGCGCGGCGTTGCCGGCGCACTTCCCGCCCTTCGCAGGCAGCGCGGCGTGCTGGGCCCTCACGCAGAGGCGTGTCGCGGCAATCTTGCGCAACGGCCGCAGCGCGGCTCGATATTTTGCTGCGAAGCTTCCGTCGCTCTCGGCCGAGCTTCATTTCACCCACGGCCTGTACGTGACTCTCCGAGGAAAGCGGGCGCTCAACGAGGCGGCAGCGCGGCAGGCTGCCGAAGACATGAGCAGCGAATTGCGCGGGGAGGGATTTCCCATCCGCCACGCCGGCAGCTTCGGCTTCGATTTCGCGGCGACCGAGTGGTTTCACGATGCGACCACGGACCAGTATAGCGTCCGGGTGGCGGTCCCGGATCTTCCGACGGAGCTTTGGAATGATCTGGCCGCCGCAATTGCGCGGTGGTGGATGGCGCATCAGAGGTGAAGGGTGAATGCGCGGCATCGGCGACAGCCGCGCTCCACATCAATCGATCGCCAGACATTGCTCCAAGGCGGGTTTCTCGTGGCCGCGACGCGCCCACTCCTGAACGGCGAAGGCAAGGTAATGCTGACCCATTGCGGCGCCGACGATCGATGTCTGCGCCACCTCGATGGGCTTTTTGACCACATTGGTATTCACGAGGCCTGCGTCGATCGCCAAGTACGACATCGCGACGATCGCCACCGCAGATGCGATCGCCATTCTCGTCCATTCGGGTTGAGGCATCGGGATCCTTTTTGGGCACACTTCGCCCGGCGGAGAGATAGGGCCGATGCGCTCGGTTGAAAGCCCTGAGCGGAGTTACCCACGCGTTCGTGAAGGGCGATGGATCGGCGACTGCGCGTCGGATGGCGCGTCAAGCAATCATACGGCAGGGGAAGCGTACGCTGATGCACGAACGAGGCTCGTGGAGATGAGGACTGGCGATCCCGGCAGGACTCGAACCTGCAACCCGCGGAGTAGAAATCTTCTGGGCAGCAAGCAATATCAAAAGCTTATGCGCGCCGTGTACGATCTGTGTACTGGTCAGATCCCGAGAAGCCGCGCCTGCACACTCTCTGCCGCGCGCTGGTCGGCGTCGGCATCGGCAAAAAGGTGGCCGTAGACGTCGAACGTAACCTTGATCGAGCTATGCCCCATCAGGCGCTGGATCTGCTTCGGATTGTAGCCGCTCTCGATCCATAGGGAGGCGCAGGCATGGCGCAGGGAGTGCATTCCATATCTCGGCACGTCTCTCAAAACCGGCTCGCCCGCGTTGTTGATGACCGGCTCGCCGGCTTCGTCGAGCACCGGACCTGGCTCAGTTAGCCCAGTCGCCATCAGGATCGGGTGCAAACCACGCTCCACAAGGTTCGAATGGCTCTCGACCTTACCCAGGCCGTTTGGAAACACGAGATCGAGCGCCTTTAGGCGCTCGCCATTGGCGCCCTTCTTCCCAGTGTCTCGCTTCGGACACATCAGTTTCCATTCGCGGAGCGCGTTTATCACTATGGGCGGGCAAGGGATGGACCGATAAGCGGCCTTCGATTTCAATTTGCCAATGCGGTGCGATGCGTCGGCGCGTTGGCTCAGGTTCAATTGCTTCGCCTCGAAGTCCACGTCAGCCCAGCGTAACCCCCGGAGTTCACTGGCACGGAGGCCGCAGAAGATCGCCACTAAGATCGCTGGACGCCACCGCCCGGCTGCGCTGGCAATGATGGCCTGCAATTCCGGCTTGGTCGGGATGACTGGGCGCGGGTCGTCGCGGTCTGGAAGGTCGAGCTCTACGCCCGAAGTCGGGGCCGTAGCTGCCAGTCCCCGACGGCGCGCTTCCTTGAAGATGCCGCCAAGCGACCGAACAACACGCGTGATCATGGCCGCAGATCTACCGGCGTCCCGGAGTTGATCGGCAAACGCGTTCACAGCGGGCACGGTGATATCAGAAAGCTTCTTGGCGCCGATGAAGGGCACGATATGAAGGTCAACGTGTTCCTCGTAGCCCTTCACCGTCATGGGCTCTAAGCCCTTTTCGTTACAGCGCTTGATCCATAGTGCGGCGGCGTCTTTGACAGTCGGCGAGATGCTGCCTGGAGTGTGAGTGCCGCGCGCGATATCGTGGCGGACTTCAACTAACCATGCCTCGCCATCGTTCTTGCGGGGGAATTGCTTCGTGCGGCGCTTTCCTGCGCCATCTGTGTAGGAAGCGCGCCAAACAACCAAACCAGATGGGAGGATACGCTTGCGAACGGTCGCCATTTCAAGCCTCCTTCTTTCCGAACCCGATCCGGTGAATTAGCAAGGGCGGCCCTACGGCGCGAGGGATGCTAGTCCCTTCGTTTCGTAGAGCAGGGCGAGACGAATTTCTTGAAGCGCACTGTTCGGCAGCTCAGCGTAAACCAGCAACCGATCCCGGCGCCGATCTCGCGCTCGGGCACCGAACTCGCTCATGCCTTCTGGTTGCTTCGGCCAATCGTAATGAATTTGGGCCGCGGGCTCGGTACGCGAAACTTGGACTGAAGTGAATGTCGAATCCTTTGCGGCCGGAGCATTCGCAGAAAGAGAGAAACTCAACGCATCCTTGAACATCGTTGCCCCAGTCCAGGGGCACCGGTCCTTTCTTTTGCCGACCAAGGGAGCCAACGCGAGCTTCCGAACGCGATCGTCCGTGTCCGACAGATTATCCGTCGCCATCACCGCGATAATGAGAAGGGCAACGGTATCTGGCGTAGCCTCAGCGCCGCTTCCTCGACCTCGCCCCTGCGGCGCAGGGAGCATCTTCATGCGAACAAGTGCGCGCTGCCGTTCGTACAGTGCCTGAGGACTCAGGCCGAACCTTGGGGCCAATATAGGCAAAAAGCTTGTCAGGCTGCGCATGCAAAGCCAATTAGCCCGAATTTTGGTGAATGTCCAGAAATAAACTTGATTGTCGGAGCTATTCGTTATATTTGGTGAATCACCAAAAAGATTGCACCGTTCCGCACAAGGATTTGGACAGGACATGACAACGGAAGAGATCCGGAAGCTCTTAAGTCGCCCGACGATCACGCCAGCCGAGTTGGCTGAGTCGAGGATTTTTCCGTTGGGACGCAACGGAATTTACGACGCGATTAAACGCGGGAAGATTGCCACGATCGACCTCGGTCACAAGAAGGCAATCATCACCGCGCCATTGCGCCGGCAGCTGGGCATCGACTAGGGCCAAAACGACAATGGCTCATCACTGCCGACGTTGCCGCTCGAAGCTTTCCGCTCCGGCGTCGAACCCCTTGGACGCCTTCTGCAGCAAGGGCTGCGCCCGGCTCCACTACCGGGATCGGTGCGTCGTCTGCGAAGGGCGGAAAGTTGGCAAGGGGTTGGCCTGCAACCACCCCAGGTGCCGGTCCGCGTTGGCGGCCAAAAAGCGCTACGGGACCCTGGGGAGGCTACTACCTACCAGCCGTAAAAAGTTTGGCTCCGGGACCCCTATAAAACAAGCACTTTCCGAAGCCCCCGACGGCCGTCCGACCTGCCGAATTGTCGCCGGATCAGTGAGCCCGGAGCAGCTGAGGCTGGCCACCATCGGCGCCGCGTTCGGCAGCTGTGCCTTCATGCAAGACCGCAGGCTCAATAAACGCCACCGGCTCGCGGACGAGCGGGCCGAGATCGAGGCGAACGGCGAGTTCGACGAGCCCGAGTGGCGAGAGACTGTCAGTTCTGGAGGCGTCAGGGCCTTCATCAAGGTCAGGGAGCACTACGAGGCAGAACGATCGGCGGATGTCACATGATCACCGCCGAGCAAATCATCATCGAGAGAGATGACGGCCTGTACGAGGTCGGCTTGCACCAGCCGATTGGGCCATTCGAGACACGTCAATTCGCCTTGGCCGTCGCAGCCCACGAGACGGCCCCGTCCGCACGGCTGCATCGAAATTCCCGACATCGCGAGGATATCACCAATGGCTGAAGTCGTTCCGTTTCCGATGGCGCGCCGGCGGACATTTATCGCGCGCCAGGCGCAGATCGCCGCAGGGATGAGACAGGAAGCTGGCGAGAGATACATCCAACACCAACTCAAGACGCAAGCGCAAACTATGCGCCGTAGAGGCATCGACGAAGAAGTTATTTCGCGCGAGCTCCGCTGCATGGATGCGGCGATCCGGGCTAACCTTTTCATGTCGATGCCTACGCCCAAGGGGCGCGCATGAGGGGGGCCATTACTGCTGTCGATAGCGGCGCCGATGCGCGGCGACACAGGCGCAAATTCATTAAAAGAGATGGCTACCCAGCTACCGCGCTGATCTGGCGCGGCGCTAGAGCCAAGAGCGTCGCACTCCGCAAGTGGCGAGGCGGAGTAAGCCGCGCATTCTCTGCGCAGGCGTCGTGTCTGCGTGTTGCTTGGATATTGGAATGGCTGTTTGGGAAAGACGGCTTTGCTTTCCCGACAGACGCCTTTATTGCCCGCGAGACCGGAATGGCACTTAAGCATGTGCAGCGCGCTCTGACTGCCTTGGAGCGGAGCGGGGCCATTGTTCGAGCGAGCGTCTTCATCGACGGGCGTCCGCAGAGGAGAATTTGGCCCTGCTCCGCAGTGATACCCCCCGATGTCGGGGGTATGGCTACCCCCAAAGATGCAGCAGATATACCCCCGAACTTCGGGGGAGAGATATCTCAAGAAGGAAAGCGTCAGGCGAATCTGTCGAGTACTGTTTTAGAGGCCCGCAGGGCCGCACAGATCAGAGAACAGCGGTCTCTCGAAAGGATGCGCGCCGAAGGCGCGACGGCCGAAGGCCCGGCGAAGCCGCATCCGGCGCTCCGACGACTGCCATGGGGTGGGGACCTCTGATGGCCAATGTAGCTGCGAGTCGCGCCAAGTGGCGCAGGCCTTTGGCCTCAGCGACGCCTTCGGCGCCGCTCTCTCAATCCCTAGCACGCGGCAGCCTCCGGATTCCGGTGAAGGGAAGAAGGAAGGGCGGGGCGCAGTATGCGTATGCGCCAGTCCTGCCGGTGCAAACATCGAGCTGCAGGCAGATGGGCACCAACGCCCGTCAAATCGCCAACAGCCGCCTTCCTGATTTGGCTGCTGATACGCATTCAGTCGTCGGCCGCTGTTCTCGCGGTCGAGAACGATCGGACGCGCCACGGGCCACCGCTGGCCAGCTGAGGCGGCAAATACGCGCGATTTTTTCAAGGGACCGTACGGCACGCTCGACCCATGCGCGCCGGACGCGCCCGGCATTTCTGCATATTTGGGCCGGCCCGAGCCGGCCCTTCCGCTTCCGGTTTGACCAGTAGGAGTACAGGAATGACCGAAACTACAGCGCCAGTTTTCGTTTCCCAGATCGAACTCGCTCGCGACCTGAAGCTGACGGATCGGCGAATCCGTCAACTGGTCGACGAGAGAATTTTGCCCCGCGCGCGCGACGAGGGCTACGACCTGGAACTGTCACGTCAGCGTTATCAGCTTTACACCCGCGGCACCGACCGTGATTGGGACCGTTGTTTCGACGAGGCCGAGGACTTGGCGCGGGTGGCCGGGGAGTTGAACGACCGGGCATTCGAGGACGATGCCGGCCTCGATGATGTCAAAGCCGCGAGCATCGCGATCCAGAGAAGTACGGTGCTGATGTCATTTTTGACAGCCGCTAAGTCCAAGTCGCAGCCGGAACGCGAGCTATTCTGGAAAATCTGGGATCGCGAGGAAGGCCAAGCCCTGGGGGCGCTATTTGCGCGTGCCATGAAGCTCATGGGGAAGACGCACCTCAGGACAGACGAAGGCGAGCTGATCGAGATCGTTCCAGCGGAGAAGCGGGTCGCGAAGAAGCGCAGCGGACGACCGAAGGCGCACAGGCCCGGCCGGCGGACGAAAAGTTCGTCTCAGCGCCGGTAGCGAAGGCAAGCCCGCCCATGTCCAACGAGATCGATGAGCATATCGCACACCTCGAGGCGGCGCTCGACTACATGAAACGCATCGCGCAGCCCTCTGCGGCTTCACCAGGGCCAGTTGCTACTCCAAGTCGGAGGGCGGTCGCGAACGCGGTTCAGCCGCGGTGGGCCTTAGCCGCTCGTGCCTTTGCCGATCGATATCCCTTCAATCCGTGGTTGGTCCGCAGGATTTGCGCCAACCACGAGCGTAGAATCGACGCCAGCCACGATTGGGCTTGGGCCGTGAAGCTCGCCGGCACTTGGCATGTCGACTATGACCGATTCAGCGAGTTCGCAGACAGGGTTGATCGCGGTTTGGCGTCGTTCGACTCGTCCGAGAAGTCGACATCGTCGCTGGCGAACGGCCGGCAACAGGACCAAAAAGATAGCAGCAATTCGAACGGTGACGATGAGGGAATGGTGGAAAGTGACCAAGACTGAGAAATTGCTTGAGCAAGCCAGGATCGATCTCGACGCGACCAGCCGGGATCTGCTCGCACTGGAGCTAGCCAAGGCCGAGGCTTCCAAGACGTCGGCGGCATTCGCAAAATGGCGCTCGTCGGTCGACGAAAAGACGAGTGAACGCGAGCGGCTTGAGATCTGCGTCTCGACGCTGGAGATCGAGGTCGAGCAACAGAAGAAGGATGCGGCGCGCGCCGATCTCGTGTCCCGCCGTGTCACTCTGGAGAAGCAAACCGCCGCGCTGGCTCGCAGGATCACCGACGAGGGCGCCAAGGCGGCCGCAGCGCTGGTTCAGCTGGCCGAGGAATCCAAGAGCAACGCCATGGACGTAGAGCGCCTCAATCGCGAGCTATCGGACGACGAGCAGCTGGTCAACGCGGACATCCTCGCACGCCACCGGGCCCCGCAGCCGCGAGAGAACCTCGACGAGAGCGTCGTCGACCTGTGGGTGTATGAGCGCACCAACGAATTGGTCTCCGATCCAGATTCTGTCGTCGAGCGCTCATACGAGCGGGGGTACATACCGGGCACCGAGGTAGGCCGGAATCCCATTCCTGTGGTGCGCCGACGGTTCCGGCAAATCCGGTACATCGAGGGCGGTGAGCGCTCGTATGTCGAGCCATTGGCGACCGTCCTGCGGCTGGC